>DAOUIX010000141.1:0-78247 GCA_034423235.1 Chloroflexota bacterium
CGCATCGTCGATGTGGCGCAGCCGGAGAAGATCATCCTCTTCGGATCTGCCGCGCGCGGCGAGATGGGGCCGCACAGCGACCTGGACATCCTGGTCGTCAAGTCGGGCGCCGATCACTGGGGTCTCTCCAGCGAGATACGCCGGGCGCTGCGAGGCGTGAATGCGGCGGTTGACCTCGTCGTGGCAACTCCTGAGGACGTTGAGCGGTACAAAGACAGCCATCCGCTGGTGTACAAACCCGCGCTGCGAGAGGGGCGCGTGGTGTATGACGCAGCCTGAACGCTTCCCACCCGACGATCCGCGGGAGTGGATGGGCCGGGCCAGAGGCAACCTTGCGCGAGCCAAGCGCCGTGTCCCTGGCGACTATCTGGAAGACCTCTGCTTTGACGCTCAGCAGGCGGCTGAAAAGGCCCTCAAGGCGATATTCATAAGCCGGGGCATCGCATTTCCCTACACGCACGATCTGGGCCGTCTATTTACGCTACTGGAAGAGGCGGGAGACGCCATCCCAGAAGAAGTGCGTCGATCTGAAGTCCTCTCGGACTACGCGTGGGCGTCTCGCTACCCCTCCGCGGCCCCACCAGTATCCGAGCAAGCGTATGCCGACGCCATCCGCATGGCGGAAGCAGTGGTGCGGTGGGTGGAGAAGCGTCAGTGATGTCCGACAAGCGCCGGGTGGCCGAAGAATGTCGCTTTTGCTCCGTGCTCTAGATCGTGACCACCACCGCCGGCGATGAGACGATCCCCGCCGCCGGCACCCCGGTGAAGGCTAGCCACCCAGAGGAAACGTGACTGGAAGCGGGCCTTTTGGTGGGCGATGGCTCCAGCCTCCTGCCGTCCGCGTTCTGTGGACGAGCCGATCGCTGACGGGGCCGCTGTTCTCCGAGAACTGCCGGAAGCGGCTCGCCGACTGGATGAGGCGATTGCACGGTGAGGGTGTCCGGGACGCGGACCTTGTCTTTGCCTGCGTTGGAGGCTTACCGTCGCTATCGGGCGGTGGATCCGGTCGCGGGTTTGGCTAGTCGGTTACCGCCATGGCGGAGGTGACGCCGCCGTCGACGTAGAGGACGGCGCCGGTGATGTAGCGGGCTTCATCTGAGGCCAGGTACGCGGCGGCTCCGGCAATGTCCTCGGGGTAGCCGAGGCGCTGGTTGGGGATGGAGGTGCGGATGGCTTCGAGGTCGCGGTTGTCGCGGTCATAGCGTTCGACGTAGATGGCGCCAGGGGCGATGACGTTGGAGGTGATCTGGTGCGGGGCCATCTCCACGGCGAGGGCGCGGGTAAAGGCGTTGATGGCGCCCTTGGTTGCGCCGTATATCACGTGACCGTTGGCGTGCAGCCCGCCATGCACCGAGCTGATGTTGATGATGCGCCCGCCGCCGCGCTCGATCATGTGCGGGGTGGCGGCATGCGCCGAAGCGATCATGGCCTGGACATTGATGTTGAAGAGCGAAGACCAGTCGTCGGGCGTGGTTTCGAGGAAGGGCTTGTCGAGCGTGTAGCCGGCGTTATTCACCAGCACGTCGACTCCGCCGAAGTTGCTGACGGCCGTAGCGACGACGTCGATGGCTGTGGTGGGGTCGCGGAAGTCGGCCTGGACGGCGAGGGCCGATCCTCCTGAAGCGGTGATCTCGTCGGCCAGGTCACGAGCGCCCTGGATGCTGCTGGCGGCCGAGACGACCACGCTGGCGCCTTCCTGGGCCAGGCGGCGGGCGATGCCGACGCCGATGCCGGTGCCTGCGCCGGTGACGACGGCTACGCGGTCGGTTAGACGCTGGTTCAATGAACTTTCGCCTGCAGGCGTCCGCTGCCGCTGTCCACGACCAGGCGATTCATAGGACGTAGCTGGCCAACACCCGCTGGAGTTCGTAGACGTTGGATTCGCCGCGGAACTTCTTTTCGATCGGTTCATCGAAGCTTCCGACCCAGATCTTCAGGTCGGCATCGAGGTCAAAGTGACCGGATGTCTCGACGCTGTACTTGGTGATCTTGCTGTAGGGGATTGTCAGGTACTCGGTTTTCCTGCCGGTGAGTCCCTGGGTGTCGACGATGATGAGGCGCTTGTTAGTGAAGACGAAGGTGTCGCGAATGACCTTGAAGCCGATCTCGACTTCTTCCCGTTCGACGAACAGGGGGCCGTAGCGCTCCTGGAGCTTTTCGGGTGACTCGGTCTTCGCCTTGCCGAGCAGTCTGAGCACGGGCGTGTGCCTTAGCCGCCGGCGTCGTTGGACGCCACGGCGGCCTGGACTTCGCGGGGGGAGGCGGGGAGGTCGCGGATGCGGACGCCGATGGCGTTGGAGATGGCGTTGGCCATGGCCGCCAGGGGCGGGACGATGGGGACTTCGCCGACGCCACGCACGCCGTACGGGTGACCCGGGTTGGGAACCTCAACGATGACCGTCTCGATCATCGGCAGGTCGAGCGAGGTGGGCATGCGGTAGTCGAGGAAGCTGGCGTTGAGCATGCGGCCTTCAGGGCTGTAGACGTACTCCTCGTTCAGCGCCCAGCCGACGCCCTGGGCAACGCCGCCTTCCATCTGGCCCTCGACGTAGGGCGGGTAGATGGCGGTGCCGGCATCCTGCAAGGCCGTGTAACGCAGGACCTCGACCTTGCCGGTTTCGGTGTCGACTTCCACGTCGGCGATGTGGATGGCAAAGGTGTTGCCGGAGCCATCGGGTGACGCGGTGGCCTTGCCCACGACTTCCAGGCCGTCCTCCTGGAGCGCGGCCGCGGCTTCCTGGAAGCTGAGGCTGGTCCCGTTCTGGCTGAACATGCCAGCCTCGAACGTGACCGAATCAGCGGGCACGTCCCAATAGTCGGCCAGACCCTCGACCATCTGATCTTTCAGGTCCTCCGCGGCCTCGATGGCCGCCCAGCCGGTGGCGAAGGTGACGCGGCTGCCGCCGGTGACGCCAGTGAAGGCGATGGAGTCGGTGTCCGGGACGATCGGGTCCACGTCTTCGATGGGAATGCCCAGGAATTCGGCCAGTTGCATGGCGATGGACGTGCGTGTGCCGCCGATGTCCATGGAGCCTTCCAGCAGGGTGACGGTTCCGTCGCCGTTGAGCCTGGCCACGGCGCTGGACTTGCCGCCGCCGTTGAGCCAGTAGCCGGAGGCCACGCCGCGGCCGCGGCGCTTGGTGCCGGTGGACTCGCCCAGCGGAGACTGCCAGTGGTCGGTGGCTTCGGCCGCATCGATGGTCTCGATGTTGCCGATGGGGTGGAAGCGCGTGCCGTCCACCCGCAGGTCGCCTTCCTTGGAGGCGTTGAGGCGGCGGAAGTCGAGGGGGTCCATGTCGAGCTCTTCGCAAATCTCGTCGATCAGGGCGTCGACGGCGAACTCGGCCTGGGGCGCGCCGGGGGCGCGGTAGGCGTGGGACTTGGGCTTGTTGACGATGACGTCGTAGCCGTCGACGCGGAAGTTCTCGATGTCGAACGGTCCGATGCAGCACAGGCAGCCGGCACTCACGGCCGAGCCGGGGTAGCCGCCGGCCTCGAAGGCCAGGTCGACGTTGACGGCCGTGATCTTGCCTTCATTGGTGACGCCCATTTTGACGGTCATGAAGGCGCCGGGAGCCGGGCCGGTGCCGATGAGGACCTCGGTGCGATTCATGGTCATCTTGACCGGGCGGCCGATCTTGCGGGACAGCACGGCCGCCAGCGGTTCGAGATAGACGGTGGTCTTGCCGCCAAACCCGCCGCCGATTTCCGCCGGGAGCACGCGGATCTTGGACTTGGGGTGCTCGAGCATGGTGGCCAACTCGTCGCGGATGCCGAAGTGGCCCTGCGAACTGGACTCCACGATCAGGTGGCCGTCCTGGTTCCAGTGGGCAAGGGCGTTGTGCGGCTCGATGTAGCCCTGGTGGACCATGGCGGTGGAGTAGGAACGCTCCATAATCAGGTCAGCCGCGGCATAGCCGGCCTCGACATCGCCTTCTTCGAAGATGAAGTGCTTGGCGATGTTGCTGGGGTTGTCATCGAAGACACCGCCGGTCTCGGTGTAGAGGTCGTCCAGGATGACTGGGGCGTCGTCGCGCATGGCTTCGCGGACGTCCAGCAGGGGCGGCAGGACTTCGTAGTCGACTTCAATCAGGCGCAGGGCTTCCTCGGCCTCGTGCACGCTGGCGGCGGCCACGGCGGCAATGACCTGGCCCTCATAAGTGACGCGGCCGCGGGCGATGACCCGCTCGGCCATGTAGCGCAGGCTTTGCATGCCGGACTCGTTGGCCTCGGCCTCGCCGGCGCCCGGGTCGGGAAAGTCGTCGCCAGTGACCACGGCGAGAACCTGGCTCGAAGCCTCGGCGCGCGACGTGTCGATATTGCGAATGCGAGCCCTGGCGTGCGGGCTGCGCAGCACTTTGCCCCAGACCATTCCGGGCATGTGGGCGTCCACGCCGTAGCGTGCGCGTCCCGTGACCTTGTCCACGCCGTCGTGGCGGACCGGTCGGGTTCCAACGACTCGATACGCGCCGTTGCCTGCTGTCATTCCCTGCTCCCGCGGTGCTGTGGTGCGTCTGGATCGAGAACTGATTCCAGAGAGTCTAGCCGTAAGTTATCCGAGCCTGAGTGAGGGGCGGGGCCGAAGACCCTCACCCTGCCCTCTCCCAGAGGAAGAGGGGACGAGGGCTCGATTCCCGATGGGATGGCGCCCCGCCGCCGAGCGCCTCCACGAAGAACAGCTCGCTGTCGGGCTGGAGCTTGGTGCGCAGGCGGCGGCCGACGTTCGCGCCGTCCACAAAGACCGACAGGCCCGGGCGGAGCTGGCCGTCCTCGACCAGCCGCCCGCCCAGGCCCGGGTAGCTCGCTTCCAGGCGGTCCACGATTTCCCGAACCGTGGCGCCTTCTATCTCAACCCTGGCGGCGCCGTCCGTCGCCACCCGCATGGGGGTGGGGATGTGAACGGTCGCCACGGTGGGTTACTCCTGCGCAGCCAGAGCCGCTTGCACGCGGGCCGGCGACATGGGCAGATGGCTCATGCGGAGGCCGGTCGCGTCGTGAATCGCGTTGGCCACGGCCGCGGGCGGCGGCACGATGGGTACTTCGCCCACGCCGCGAACACCGTAGGGATGCCCGGGGTTGGGCACCTCGACGATGATCGTCTCGATGTTGGGAACGTCGAGCGCGGTCGGCATGCGGTAGTCCAGCAAGCTGGCATTGAGCAAGTGACCGTCGGCGTTGTAAACGTACTCCTCGTTGAGCGCCCAGCCGACGCCCTGCACGACGCCGCCCTGCATCTGGCCTTCGACGTACGGCGGATAAATGGCGACGCCGGCGTCCTGAACGGCGGTGTACCGCAGGACTTCGACTTTGCCGGTTTCTTCATCCACTTCCACGTCGGCAATATGGACGGCGAAGGCGCCACCCTCGCGGGTGGGCGTGACCGTGTTTTTGCCGATTGGGAATACGCCCTCTTCCTCCAGCAGACCGGCCGCTTCGCCCACGGAGGCCGAGTTGCCGTTGGCCGAGAATGTACCGTCGGCATGCGCGATTGAGTCAGCGGCGACATCCCAGAGGTCCGCCAGGCCTTCGACAATCTGATCCTTCATGTCGTTGGCGGCGTTGTGGGCGGCCAGGCCGGTGGCAAAGGTGACCCGGCTGCCGCCGGTGACGTCGGTCTGCCCGACGGAGTCTGTGTCGGCCACGATCGGGTCCACGTCCTCGACGGAGATTCCCAACGTCTCGGCGAACTGCATGGCGATTGACGTTCGGGTTCCGCCGATGTCGGTTGAACCCTCAAGCAGCGTTACGCTGCCGTCGCTGTTCAACTTGGCGATCACGCTGGAGGTGAAGCCGATGTTGAACCAGAACCCGGAGGCGATGCCGCGCCCGCGCTTCTTGCCCGGGGCGGTTTCCAGCGGGGTCTGCCACTGGGCGGAGTCGCGCGCGGCCTCCATGCACTCGATGTGGCCGATGCGCGGATAGGGCGGCTGGGCAAGCTGCCAGTCGCCTTCCTTGGCGCTGTTCTTGAGGCGGAACTCGACGGGATCGATGTCGAGCGTGCGGCAGATTTCGTCGACCACCGTCTCGCTGGCGAACTCGGCGTGGGTGGCGCCGGGCGCGCGGTAGGCGTGGGTCTTGGGCTTGTTGACGACGACGTCAAAGCCTTCGACCTTGGCGTTGGGCATGTTGTACGGCGCGAAGACGCAGCGACAGCCCGCGCCCACGACGGAGCCGGGATAGCCGCCGGCGTCGAATGCCAGGTTGGCGTAGCCAGCGGTGATCATGCCGTCGTTGGTGACGCCCATCTTGACGCGCACGTAGCCGCCCGGGGTCGGGCCGGTTGCTTTCAGGACGTCAGCCCGATCCATGGCCATCTTGATGGGATGGCCGGTCTGCTGGGACAGCAGGGCGGCCAGGGGCTCCAGGTAAGCCGTGGTCTTGCCGCCGAATCCGCCGCCGATCTCCATCGGCACGACATGAATCTTGGTAATCGGGTGATTGAGCAGGTCGGCCAGTTCCTGCCGGATGGTGAACGCGCCCTGGGAACTGCACCAGACGTGCAGGTGGCCGTCCTTGAGCCAGTTGGCGGTGGCGTTATGGGTTTCGATGTAGCCCTGGTGGACGACGCCAAACGTGAATTCGCGGTCGACGACCAAGTCCGCCGCTTCAAAGCCGGCATCAACGTCGCCAACCTCGTAAAGCATTTCCGCCGCGACGTTGCTGGGCTCTTCGGCGGTCGTGCCGTCAGCCCTGGCGGTGTAGAGGTCCTCGATGATGACCGGGGCGTCGGACTTCATTGCGTCCCAGACCTCAAGAACCGGGTCGAGCACTTCGTACTCGACGTCGATCAGCTTGAGGGCCTCGGCGGCGACGTGCGGGTTGGCGGCCGCCACGGCGGCGATGGCGTGGCCGTGGTAGTGGACCTTGCCGCGCGCGAGCATGTTGGCGCTCTTGAATTTGAGCGGAAGACCAGGCGCTTCGCCGCCGCCGGTGAGCTTGTCGCCCGGGTCGGGGAAGGCGGCGCTGGTAATGACGGCGCGAACGCCGTCCAGGGCCTCGGCGCGGCTGGTGTCGATGCTGACGATGCGGGCATGGGCGTGCGGGCTACGCAGCACCTTGCCGTGTAGCTGGCCGGGCAGGTTGATGTCGGAGCCGTAGCGCGCTTCGCCGGTGACCTTTTCGAGGCCGTCGTGGCGAATTGGCCGGGTTCCGATGACTTTGTATTCCTCGTCGTGATGCTTGATGGTCTGGCCAACTCTGGTGTCTACAGCCATGGCTACGCCTCCGCGCGCATGCGTTCGGCGGCGTCCAGGACGGCGCGTACGATCTTGTCGTAGCCCGTGCACCGGCAGAGGTTGCCGGCAAGCCACCAGCGAACTTCGTACTCCGTGGGATTCGGGTTTTCTTCCAGCAGGGCCTTGGCCGCGACGATGAAGCCGGGGGTGCAGACGCCGCACTGGAGGGCGGCGTTTTCAAGGAACGACTGCTGCAGGGGGTGCAGGCCCTCGGGCGAAGCGACACCCTCAATGGTTTCGATGGTCGAGCCGGCCGCTTCCACGCTGAGCACGCAGCAGGAGTTGACCAGCACGCCGTCCATGACGACGTTGCAGGCGCCACAGTTGCCGTTGTTGCAGCCTTCCTTGGCGCCGGTGAGCCCCAGGTTGTCGCGCAGGACCTCCAGCAGGCTCTCGCGCGGCTCGGCCAGAAAGTCCACCGACTCGCCGTTAATGGTGGTCTGAACGTGGACCTTTCCCGACTGGATTTCAGTGGCCATTGGTGGGACTGCCTCCCTGGGCGCGAGCCCTGGCGCCGCGCAGGGCGCGCTGGGTGAGAACGTAGGAGAGCTGCTTGCGATGGGCGATGGTGCCGCGCATGTCGTCGATCGGCGACGCGGCATCGCGGGCGATGTCGGCGGCGACCGCAAACGAGTCTTCGTTGGCGGTCAAGCCGATCAGGGCGTCGCCGGCAGCTTGGACGAAGAGTGGCGTAGGGGCCACGGCGCCTAGCGAGACGCGGGCGGCCGTGATGCTCTCGCCGTCCAACACCAGTGAGGCGCCGGCGCCGACGACCGCGATGTCCATCTCGTTGCGGGGAATGAAGCGCAGGTAGTGCGAACCCGAGCCAGCCGGTGGCTTGGGGAGGGTGAGAGAGACCAGCAACTCGCCGTCGGCCAACACATTGCGTCCGGGAGCGGTGCAGAAGTCTTCGACGGCCACGGTTCGCTCACCGTCGGGGCCGGCGATGTTGCAGACGGCCGAGTGGACGATCAGCGGCGGAATGGTGTCTCCGGCCGGGCCGGAGTTGCACAAGTTGCCGCCGACCGACGCGCGGCCCTGAATGCCGGTGCTGCCGATGATGCGGGCGGCGTCGACCACGGCCCCGTAACTGGCCGCGAACTGAGCGTTGTTGTAGAGCTGATGACACGGGACGGCGGCGCCGAGGGTCGTGCTGCCGTCGGCGTTGACCGAGAGGTCCATGAGCTCAGGGATCTTCTTGGCGTCCACGAATACGCCGGTATCCCGAGCGTCTTCGCGGACCTGGACGATCAAGTCCGTCCCGCCGGCAAGCATGCGGGCATTGGCGCCATGCTCGGCGAGAATGGCTACAGCGTCCTCGACGGTCGAGGGCGCGGCGTACTGAATCGCGCGCAAAGCGGCCTCCGTTTCCTGACAGTGACGGATTCTGCGCGCCTATTGTCACGACTTCGGGCGATGCTTACCAGTCGCAACGGGCGTTTGTGGACTGAATCGCAGGTTGGACGGGTCGCATCGACGACCCTGATCACCAAGAGCACCGCGTCAAATCAGGCGTAGAGCCCCGCGCCCGGACGCCGACCCCAGGGGCTGGCCATGGCCTGGGGCGAGGCCTGCTCGACGGTGTGGGCGGCCAGGCGGTCGGCGTCGAACTCAATGCCGAAGCCGGGCCGCTCGCCCAGGACGAGCCAGCCGTCGTTGAGCTGGATGTCGATGTCGAAGAGCGAGTCGCGACCCGCGCCCAGGACTTCAAGCATGGTGTGGTTGGGCATGGCCGCCGCGGCGTGGGCCATGAAGCTGCCGGGGGAGTTCATCATGGAGACTGGCCTCTCGATGCCGTAGACCATGTCGGCCACGATCATCGCGCCTGTGATACCGCAGGTATCGCTGCCGACCTGGAAGACGTCGATTGCCCGGTGGTCGATCAGGTGGAGGAACTCGCCGGGGTGCCGCAAGTTTTCGCCGCTGGCCACCGCGGCCGCCACGCCGTCGGATACCTGGCGGAGGCCGGTGGCGTCCCAGCGACGGGCGGGTTCTTCGATCCAGGTGAGATCGAAGTTGCGTTCGATCTCACGCACCCGGCGGATGGCTTCCTTGGGGGTCCAGAACTCGTTGACGTCCAGCATCAGGTCGACGCGCTTGCCGGAGGTGGCCAGGGCGTCGCGCATGATGCCGAGGCGGCGCAGGTCGTCCTGGAAGTCTGCCCCACCCTTGAGCTTTCCGGCCGAGATCCCCTGCGCGGCCATGCCGGCGTAATAGGCGTATAGCTCCTCGTCGGACAGCGGCGAGTCGAGGCCGCTGGCGTAGGCGCGCACGCGCGGCGAGGAGGCGCCCAGCGTGCGCCAGAGCGGCTCGTCGTTGGCCTTGGCCTTCAGATCCCAAAGAGCCAGGTCGAGTGCGGACAGCCCCACGGCCGCCGGTCCCACGGGGCCCAGCTTGAACACGGAGTCCATCATCTGCTTCCACAGGCCGCGCACGCCGCGTGGATCCGATCCGATCAGCCGGCCGGCCAGGCTCTGGACGTGGGGGCGTCCGGGTGGACTGCCAAGACCCAGGCCGGTGATGCCGGCGTCGGTGTCCACGTAGACGACCAGGCCGGAGTTGAGCGAACGACCGGAAGGGCTGTTGACGTCGCCCAGGGGACGGGCCAATTCGTATTCGAAGACGACAGTACGAATCTCGGTGATGCGCATGGGTGGATAAGCCCCGGGCCGATGGCTGCACTCAGTGTAGAGATGGCATCAGCGCGGTGGCGCCGGAATGGGTGCCCTGGCCGGTGGAAACCGTGTACAGTCGGACCAGGAGTTGGAGGTGCGCTATGGCTGTCTTCGATACGCTGCGCGCAGCTCGAACGCTGAAGGCGGCAGGGTTCGGGGACGCGAAGGCGGAAGCGGTTGCCGAGATTGTGCAGGCAGTCGCGAACGGGAATCGTGTGAGCAAAGTGGACTTGCAAGGGTTCGCAACAAAAGCGGACTTTGATCAGTTCGCCAGGACGTTGGACCTGGACAGGTTTGCCACCAAGGAGGACCTCGAGAGGTTCGCGACCAAGGAAGACTTGGCGCGGTTTGCGACCAAGGCCGAGCTCAAGTCCGAGATTCATGAGCTTGAGCTTCGGCTCACCATTCGAATGGGCGTGATCGCCGCGAGCTCGGTGACGATCGCGACCGCGCCGACGGCGGCGCTGAGCCAACTCTTGCTATAGACGCGGTTCCGCAGGCACCTTTTGTGCCGCGCTAGACGAGAGCCAGGAAGATTGCGGTCAGGACCGCCACGGCTACCGCGGCACCATAGGCCACGAGGGCAATTAGCCCGCCAGGTAGCGGTGCGTGCAGGTCCACGGCGAGGTGGCGCAGGCGGTGGCAGGCGTGGACGGCGATCAGGGCGACGACTGCTCCGATGGCCAGCCGCACGATGGCGTGCTGGAGGAGATCGCGGATTCCGTCGTAGGTGAGGGCGTCGGCGAACCAGCGCCAGCCGAAGGGGCCGACGACGGACGTCACCAATATGATCGCCGGGACGAACACGGCGGCCAGCACGCTGCCGGCCGCGAACAGCGACCAGAACAGGGCTTCGTGCGAGCGGCCGCTCACGTCGCGCCCACCCAGGCCACCCAGAGGAAGAGAAGCACGGTAACCGCGGCCAGTCCGGCGAACTGCTGACCGATGATGAAGGCTGCCGGGATGCGGCGACCGGCGACCTGGCTGGGCAGCGCGCTCGGGGCGATCAGGAAGAACGTGATGGTGTGCCAGAGCGCAAACGCGAGCGCCACGAGGTGGAACACCACCATCAGCGGATGCCAGAGGAAGTCTCGAAAGGCCAGGTAGGTCTCCGCGTCCTGCCCGGCCTTGTGGATCAAGAGCATGAAGAACACGATCTCGGCCAGGATGAAGGCCGAGCTGACCTCGCGCAGGAATATCCGAAAGTAGGACCCCTTCTGGGTCCACCAATTCCACCCCATACGCCGGTCGAGCGGCCGGTTCACGAGCGCCTGGCCCAGGGCGTCAGCAGCCGCTTGTAGTAGTCGACGGCGCCTTCCAGCTTGGCCTGCTGGATGGCGCCCGCGGGGTCGACGTGCTTGGGGCAGACCTCGGAGCACTCGCCCACGAAGGTGCACTCCCAGATCCCTTCGTTCTGGAAGATCACGTCCTGCCGCAGCTGCTTGCCCTGATCGCGAGAGTCCAGGTTGTAGCGCTGGGCGAGCGCGAGCGCGGCGGGACCGATGAAGTCGTCCACGCGGCCAATCACCGGGCAGGCCGCGTAGCAGAGCATGCAGTTGATGCACATGCTGAACTGCTTGTAGCGGTCCAGCTGGGTCGGCGTTTGCATGTACTCGGCACTCAGGTCGTCGGCTTCGTCCTCGCGCACCAGGTAGGGCTTGACGTGGTCGAGCTTCTCCATGAAGCCGTTCATGTCGACCACGAGGTCGCGCTCCACCGGGAAGTTGATGAGTGGCTCAACGCGAACCGGCCCGGGCATGTGATCGCGCAGGAACGCGGCACAGGTGAGCGACGGTTCGCCGTTGACCTGCATGCCGCAGGAGCCGCAGACGCCCATGCGGCAGGACCAGCGGAAGCTCAGGGAGCCGTCGATGTAGTTCTTGACATAATTCAAGGCGTCCAGGACGACCCAGTCGTCGTGATACGGCACTTCATAAGATTGGAAAGTCGGCCCACCGTTATCGGGGCGATAGCGAAAGACTTCGAGCTGGATTGTCGTTTCGCTCACTGTGCCTACTTCCCGTCCTTCTCGCCGGACGATCCGTACACGCGTTCAGCCGGTGGCCAGCGTGTGATTACCACGTCCTTGTACTCGATGCGCGGGTCGCCGTCGGTGCGGTAGGCCATGGAGTGCTTGAGATAGTTGGCGTCGTCGCGCGTGGCGTAGTCGGTTCGTTGATGGGATCCGCGCGACTCGGTGCGATCGAGGGCCGCGTGGGCCAGCGCCTGCGAGATGTCGACCATGCAGTCGAGCTCGAGCGCGCTGATAAGTTCGGTGTTGTAGACGGGACTCGAATCGTCGAGGGATATCCGAGTCACACGGTCTTCAAGCTCGCGAAGCGTTCCGCAGCAGGCGGATAGCGAAGCCTCGTCGCGAAATATTCCGGCGCCGGCTTCCATGGCCGTGGTCAGGTCGTCGCGAATGACGGCAATGCGCTCTCCGCCAGACGGGCGCGCGCGAAGGTCCTCAATGCGGTCGCGCTCCGAGCTCACCTGGCGATCCACCTCCGGCCCGTCGGCTAGCTGCTGGCCGCCGACCGCGGCCGCCGCGTGACGGCCGGCGCGCGCTCCGAACACCACCAGTTCCGTGAGCGAATTCGATCCCAGCCGGTTGGCGCCGTTGATGCTGACGCAGGCGCATTCGCCGGCGGCGTACAGGCCGGGGAGGGTCGTTAAGCCGTGCACGTCGGTGTCGATACCGCCCATCATGTAGTGGACGACGGGCCGCACGGGGATCGGCTCGACGACCGGATCGATCCCGGCGTAATTGGATGCGAGCTCTCGCACAAACGGAATCCGGGTGTCGATTAGTTCTTCGCCGAGATGCCGCACGTCGAGATGCACATAGTCCCCATAGTCGCCCTGGAACGTCCGTCCGGCGGCCTGCTCGTGCATGAACGCCTGTGACAGGCGGTCACGCGGACCCAGCTCCATCGTTCGATTCTGAGGGTGCCGCGGGTCGTGGATGTCCAGGGGCTCGCCAAGGTCATAGTCCTGCAAATAGCGGCGGTTTTCCGTGTTTAGAAGAATGCCGCCCTCGCCGCGCGAGGCTTCCGTGATCAGGATGCCGGTGCCGGGCAAGCCGGTGGGGTGGTACTGCACAAACTCCATGTCCTTCAGCGCCACGCCCGCGCGATAGGCGAGGGCCAGGCCATCACCGGTCTTGATGGAGCCGTTGGTGGTGAACGGAAAGATCCGGCCGAAACCGCCGGTACAGATGATGACGGCGTTGGCACGGAGCACGTGCAACTCGCCCGTGCGCAGTTCCAGCGCCACGCATCCTTGGCAGCGGCCGTCCGCCGTGATCAAGCTCGTGGCGAAGTATTCGTCGTAGCGCGTGATCTGGCTGAATTGCAGCGAGGTCTGAAAGAGCGCGTGCAGCACATGGAAGCCGGTCTTGTCGGCCGCGTACCAGGTGCGTTCGATCTGCATGCCGCCGAATGGCCGCACGGCGACGTGCCCCGAGTCTTCGCGGCTCCAGGGACAGCCCCAGTGCTCCAGCTGGATCAGTTCGCGCGGGGCCTCGTCCACGAACATCTCGACGGCGTCCTGGTCGGCCAGCCAGTCGGAGCCGCTGATCGTGTCGTAAATGTGGTGCTCGCGCGCATCGTTTCCCTTGATCACCGCGGCCATGCCGCCCTCGGCGGCCACCGTGTGGCTGCGCATGGGGTAGACCTTGGACACGAGGCCGATTGAGAGATCGGGGTTGGATTCGACAACCGCCATAGCAGCGCGAAGGCCGGCGCCGCCGGCCCCGATGACGAGAATGTCGTGTCGGATTTCGTTCACGAAAGTGATCTTAGGGACGCCGGGCAGGGGCCGCAATCGACCCACGCGGTCCGTCCGATTCGGTCAGTCGGATAACGTACGTGTCCCGTCGAGCGCAGCTCATGCTCCGTCACGTGACGTCTCTCGAGACGACCGGCCGGAGCGCCTGAGCTCGCCCAGCACATCGGGGCGCCGCTCGAGGAGAGCCAGGAGCGCCTGCTTGGTGGCGTCCCGGCGCTCCGGCGCTTCCGAGTCATTGGACGCGTCCAGGGCACGCAGCTCCGCGAGCAGATCGGCGGCTACCAGCTCGGGGTCCGCGGCCGGCCGACGGCGCCAGCCGCGCCGCCAAATCACCAGCGCCAGCCCCGCCACGACCGCCGGAACCGCGGCGAAGATCGCCCAGCGGTCGGCCGTCGTGGCGCGAAGCGTGCGTACGATGCCGGGCAGCGACGTGTCGGCAATCCGAACGCCAAACGACTGACGCGCTGGTACCCCGTTTTTCTGCCAGCGAAGGACCCTGGTGCCTCCGAAGGCGTCGTCGCCACGTGCCTCCAGCCCGGTGACCGTCGTGGTTAGCGGGCCGGTCTCAACCAGCAGAATCGCGACATCGGTATTCAGCGCCGGCACCCAATCGAAGGCGACGGTCCCGCCGTCGAGCGCCAATTGGTAGCCGTAAACCATCGTCGTCACGCCTGGTTGGAGTCCGGCGAAGACCGCGAAGCCCGGTCCGCCGATGACGGCGTCACCGGGCCCGAAGCCCGCGACCGGCTGCAAGTTGAACGCGCCATCGGGGACGCCGAACCGCAACGGCGGAGGCGAGCCCGGCTGCTGCACCGGCAGGTAGGCGCGGTCGCCGGGTACGTGCACCTCGGCGACTTCGACAACCGAGAGCGTGTCAGCCGTCTGGCGTCTGAGCAGGCGGGTCAGGCTCTGAAAGCTGATGCCAGGATCGGTCTCGGTCACGGCAAAGACTTCGATCTCAACCGCCGTGCGCTCACCCGCTGCTACCTGAAGCACATCGCTGCTGTAGCGGACGCCCTCAGCCTCGAACGAGATGAGATAGGCGTATTCGCCGCCGGCAGCCACGTCGGCGAACACGAAGGCGCCGTCGGCACCTACCGCAGTCTCGCTGGTGGGCAGGCGATCAGTCTGTCGAAACCCGTCAAGCCTGACCAAGAGGCCCGATGGCAATGCCGCGCCCGGCGTGGCCGGCCGCAGGCGCCCGACGATTTCACCACTTCCCTCGGCCTGCACGCCGGCTACGCCGACGATGGCAAGGGCGAATAGCACGGCGACTAGTCCAAGCGCTCGTTTCATCGCCAGGTGGTTCCCGCGTCGCGGCTGCGGAATACCGAGCCGTCGGCCGCGACCGCGTAGAGCGTGCGTCCGGTAATCGCCAGCGCACGCACGTCCGCGCGCAGGGGAAGCTGCACCCACGACTGCATGCCGTCGACGGACTTGAATACGCCGGCGTCGGTGGCCACGAAGGCGGCGCCCTCAAATCGCTCGCCGGACGCCGAACTGTAGGAGTCGCCGGTTTCGGGCTCGTAGACCACGGCCCGGACGGTGATCGTGGGCAGGACGCCGTTGACGAAGCCGTTGGCACCGCGCCAGCCGCCGGTGCTCTCGGAGGCGAGCACGCCTTCAGCGCCGGTGGCCGCCAGTAGAAATGGGGTGCCGAAGTCGACGAGGGCCAGACCCGTAAGGCTGAGCGGAGCGTCGGCGGGGCCTGACTCCCAGCTGCGGCCCATGTCATTGCTCACGAAAATCGACCCGGAGTCATCGACGCCAGCCAGTCCCCGGGTTCGCAGTCCAATGGCTAGTCGCCGGAACGCCGGGAAGCCGGACTCGCGACCCCAGGTGGCGCCATGATCCCGACTTGACCACACGCCGTCGCGGGCGAGCACGTAGAGCGCGTCGGAGCCTGCCGCGGCGCCCACGGCTTCTCCCGGACCCTCGGCGGGCGCCCAGGTCTGCCCGCCGTCACGGCTCAGCTGCGCGCCGGTGGCGTGGCTGACGAGCAGCAGATTGGCGTTGCCGGCCGCTACGGCCGTTCCCGAGATTGCCGCGACGCCGACGTTGCCGACAGGTTCCTGTTCGGCGGCCGCGGATCGCGCTCCGACGGTGATCACGACGACCAGCGCGCCCAGCAGCGTCACCAGCGCGACGCTCGGCGCAACCCACGCCAGCGTCCGAGCACGCGAGGGTGTCCGAGCCGCCACCGGGACGGCGGTGGGCGCCTCGCCTCCAACCAGCGCCTCCACCGCGGCATCCAGGCGCCGGCGTCGCTGGTCGCGCTCGTGCAGTCGCCGCGCGGTATCTCGCCTAACGTCGCCGCTGACCCGCTCGAAATCCGCGTTGCTGATGGCTCCCCGATCGCGTTCGGCCTGCAAGTCGTCCAGCATTCGCAGCCCGCGCTCCACGGCCAGGTCGTCATCGGGTCCGATCAAGTCGCCGCGTTCGAGCGATCGACGCAGCAGCGGAGCGATGATCCAGGCCAGTCCGGCAAGGGCGATCAGGAGGACCGCCAGGCTCAGCAGGGGCGCCGTCACGCTGGTGGTGGCGAGTCGCGCCCGGCCTGGCGCAGGTCGTCCACCTGCCGCTCGTAGGCCTGTAGATCTTCGTCGTCGGCCGCGAGTACGGGCTGGCGTCCACGAGCGAGAACCCAGCCGAGCAGCAGGATGCCCAGGCTGAGGATGACGACCGGACCGATCCAAACGCCCAGGGCCAGACCCTCGCGAGGCGGCTCGCGCAAGACCGCCAAGCCGTAACGATCCGCAAAGAAGTCCATGATCTGCGATTCGGACTCGCCTGCCTGGAGCTTGATCAGGATGATTTCACGCATCTGGGCGGCGAGCTGGGCATTGGATTCGCGCACGGACTGCCCCTGGCAGACGGGACAGTCAAGCCGCTCGGCGATCGACCACAGGCGTTTGCGCGTGGCCAGATCCGGCTCGTCGTCCGCGTGGGCCGGCACGGCCAGGAGCGTGGCCGCCAGCAGGGCCATGAGCAGGCTCGCGCGGAACCGACTCACGACGCGGCCGGCTGCGTGGCGGCACCCGAAATCGCCGCTGTTTCCCTCGGCTCGGCAGGCCAGGCGATCACGAGGATGCCGACGAAGTAGACGATTCCGCCGATCCAGAGCAGCACGACCAACGGGTTGATTAGCAGTCGAATGGTGGCCGAGGCACCGCTCTGGTCCCACGAGCTCAGCAGCACGTACACGTCGTCCAGGTGCGGCAGGGTGGTGCTGACCGCCACGTCGGCCGTGGGCTGATTCTCCCAGCCGGCGTGAATGCGACGGGCAGGGGCCAGGCGATCGATCACGGCGCCGTCGCGCCGAACGTCCACGGCGGCGACTACCGTGTTCAGGCCCGGCTGGACGCTGCTGCGGAGTCCCTGGAAGACGATGTCGTACGAGCCCAGGCTCACGGCCTCGCCGCGCTCCACGGTGGCGGCAGTCTCCTGGCTGAAGGCGGCGGAGGCAATGATTCCGAGGGCCAGGATGGCGATGCCCAGGTGCACGAGATAGCTGCCCAGCCGCCGCCGATTGCCCACCATGAGCGGGTACGGGCCCGTCGCCGTCTCACGCCGGCGCGCCAGGCCGGCGCGCAAGCTGCGGGCGTACTCGAGCGCGACACCCACCGCGACGGCCGCTGTGAGCCCGATGGCAATGATCGGCAGGCCGTCGCGCATGCCGAAAACCGCCAGCAGCACCGAAACAACGACCAGCGTGGCGATGGGCCAGCGCGTGGCGCGCCAGGCGGCTCGCAGGGACGTGCGGCGCCAGGCCAGCAGCGGCCAGATGGCCAGCAGCCCCAGCGTTGCGACCAGCAACGGCACGTTGACCTGGGTGTAGAAGGGCGGTCCCACCGCGATGCGGGCGCCTTGCACGATTTCCGTGATCAGCGGGAATACCGTGCCCCAGAACGTCGCCGCGGCAATGGCCAGCATCAGCAGGTTGTTGATCAGAAAGCCCGCTTCTTTTGACGCGATGTCGGTGATCGGTTCGTCCGAACGGATGAGAGGCAGGCGGTAGATGAACAGCACGGCCGAGAGAATCAGGAGCGCCCCGACAAACACGAAGAAAATCGGGCCAACATCGGACAAGGCGAAGTTGTGGACTGACGACAGGATGCCGCTGCGAACCACGAAGGTGCCAAATATCGCCAGCGCATAGGTCACCAGCACCAGCCCGATGGCCCAGGCCCGCAGTTGGCCGCGCCGCTCCTGGGCGAGCGCAGAGTGCAGGTAGGCCGTGGCCACCAGCCAGGGCAGGAGCGCCACGTTCTCCACGGGGTCCCACCCCCAGTAGCCGCCCCAGCCAAGCACGCGGTACGCCCACCAGGCGCCGAGCAGCAGTCCGGCGCTCTGAATGGCCCAGGCCAGGAGCATCCAGTTCCGCATTTCCCGCAGCCACGGCTGGGTGACGCGCCCAGCGGTGAGCAACCCGACCGCGAACGCGAAGGGGAGTCCGAAGCTCATGTAGCCGGATAGCAGCATGGGGGGATGGATCTGCATGCCGCTGTCCCACAGCAACGGATTGAGCCCGCGCCCCTCGGCCGGTGCGGCCACCAGGCGCGAAAACGGTGACGACGTGAAAACCAGGACACCCAGGAAGAAGAGTTGCAGACCGCTGAGCACGACGACTCCGTGCGGGCCGGCGACGCTGTCCGCGGTCAACATGCGGCGGGTGGCGACTGCCGCGAAGAGGCTCATGGACCAAGTCCAGAAGAGCAGCGAGCCTTCCTGACCGCCCCATAGGGCGGCGATGGTGAGGCCGGTCGGCATGGTTGAACTGGAGTGGTCGGCAACGAATTGAATCGAGAAATCGCGCGCCAGGAAGCCGGCCGCCAACCCAGCGACCACCACTGTCAGCAGGGCGGCCTGCACCGACGCGGCATTGGCGGCGCTGCGGCTTAGTTCAGGCGTACGGCGTAATGCTCCCGCGAGTCCAAGCAGCACCTGGAGCACAGCGACGCCAAAGGCAACGCCGAGTCCCAGCCGGCCGGCATCGACGAGGTCAGGCATGGCCGGTTCGCGCTAGCGGCGCGGTCCGAGTCGTCGCCGCCGAGTTCTTGTCAGTGGCTTGACGCTTCCCGCCCTGCGTGCGGCGCATCGAGCTGCCCACGCAGATCTTGTAACTCGTCGCGCACGCTGCGCACGCGGCCGGTGACGTAGACCAGGTAGCCGAAAATCCCAAGCCACACGGCACCGAAGCCGATGAAGAGATACAGCAGGTCGCTCATGCGGATTCCTCGTTTCGCTCGTGAAGCCGCTCGCGCAGGCTTCCGAGTTCAGCAACAGCGAGTTCAAGCTGCATGCGCTGTCGCAGCAGCGCCACGTAGAAGACGGTAAAGGCGGCAACGGACACCAGCAGCGTGGTCAGCATTTCGCGCGGCATACCGCCGCCGGGACTGGTGACCGAGGGCGTGGGGTGCAAGCTGCGCCACCACTCCACCGAAAACCAGACAATCGGCACGCTGACCACGCCGACGATGCCGAGTACGGACGACATGCGCCGGCGGGCGTCCGGGTCGTCGATATATGAGCGCAGCGCCAGGTAACTCACGTAGATGAACCACATGATGAGGGTGGTCGTCAGGCGCGGATCCCACTGCCACCAGACGCCCCAGACACTGCGGCCCCAGACGGAGCCCGTGACCAGGGTCAGGGTCGTGAACAGGACGCCGATCTCCGCGGAGGCGTGCGCAAGGCGATCCCAGCGGGATCTCCCGCGAATGAGGTACATCACGCTGCCTACGGCTACCACGCCGAACGCGGCGAACGCCAGCCAGGCGCTGGGCACGTGCACGAAGAGCAGGCGGTAGACCTCGGCCTGTACGCGCTCGGCCGGCGCAAAGATGAAGGCCATGAAGAGCGCCAGGCCCATGCTCAGCAGCAGCGCGGCATAGAGCGCCACCGTCCCGGGATGCCGGAGCGCGCCGAGCCACCCTGGTCGGGCCAACTCCGTCGTACGAGCCTGACTCATTCCTGCCTCCCGTTAGGTCCGGGCCGCGTGCGGGTAGAGCACCGTCCCGAGAGCCAAGAATACGACCGTGACAACGGCCAGCAACCCGAACCAGGCGCCTTGCTGGCCGGCTGGCGTGACTTCGAGCGCGCCGAGCGTGATGCCCACCCCCGCAAGGAGCACGGGGACGGCCGGTGGGATTGCCAGTAGCGGCATCAGCATCTCGCGCGCGCGGGCGTTCACGACCAGGGAACTCTGCAGGGCAAGGATGGCGCTGATCGCCGCCGAGGCCAGGGCCACAGCTCCCACGGTGGTGGCCTGAAACAGCGAAACATTCAACAGCAGGCTGAGAAACACCAGTTGGGCAACGCCGACGAAAGCCGTCTCCAATGCCAGCAGCGCGAACTTAGCGAGGTAGATCCCGCTCGGGTCGACAGGCGCGACCAGCAAACCGTCCAGAGTTCCTCGCTCGTACTCGGTAGCGAACAGACGCGTGCCGGCCAGCGTGGCGGCCAGCAGCACGCTGATCCAGAGAACCCCGACGGCCACGGCCGCGACTTCGGACCCCAGGGCGGCGATAAAGGCCATGTCGAAGACGACCGCGGCGAGCAGGGTAAACATGAGCAGGGTTGGCACCTGCTCGCGCGCCCGCCACTCGACGCGCGCGTCCTTGGCGATCATGGCCCCGACTGCCCGGGCGAAGCTCGGCGGACGCGGTCGAGTTCCGCTTCCTCGCAGCTTCAGCGGCGCCGGCTTTTCCGTGACAGTCGTGAGCCGCCCGGCTCTTAGCCTGACGATTCGAGCGCCCAGCGCGTGCGCCACCCGCTCGTCGTGTGTGCTGAAGAGTACGGCCGCGCGGGGCGCCAGCGCGTCAATCATCACAGGTAAGTCGTCTACGCCGGCGGCGTCCAGGCTGGCGTCTGGTTCGTCCAGGAGCACGACGTCCGGTTCCGGCAGCAAGGCAAGCGCGAGACCAAGGCGCTGCTGCATGCCGCGGGAAAAGTCGCGCACCAGGCGGTTGGCATCGGCCGCAAGACCCACAACCTCTAGCGCGGACTCGATGCGCGCGGCGTCAGTGGGGCCATGCAGCCGCGCAGCGAAGGCGAGGTTCTCCCGAGCGCTCAGATGCGGGTAGAGGGAGGGTCGATGTCCCAGGAAGCCGAGGCCGGCGCGCGTGGCCGGCTCGTCGGGGCCGCGGCCGCCTCGCAAGCTGACATGGCCGCGCCTGGGGCGAATCAGACCTGCGAGCGCCCGGATCAACGTGGTCTTGCCCGCGCCGTTGGGCCCGACAACGGCCAGGCGTTCGCCGGGCGCCAGGGACAGCGAGACACCGCGAAGAACATTGCGCTGACCCAGCCGTACCGCCAAGTTGTCCGCGGCCATGGCCGGCGGCGCTGCCTGTGAACTTCGCGAATCGCCGAACGCGGGAGCTTCGACTTTGTCTGCCCCTACTGTGCTGGGATTTCGCGCGGCTCGAACTCAGGCCCGTGCTTGACGATCAGGCTGCGGGCGCGGAAGGCGCCGCTGGGTTCGAGCTGGCCTTCGACGATCACTTCCTGGTAGCGGTCTTCGGCTGAGTAGCCAAACAGATCGGGCGGCGTTCCGCGGTATTCCACGGGCAGCCGCCCGGAGTCGTCCTGAAGGTCAAAGCTGATCACGTTGCCGTCGCCGGAGGTCTGGATCGAGCCGTCCGCGACGATGCCATTGACGCGAATCAGGCGGTAGTACGCCTCGGAATCCATGGCGCGCACTTCGCCGACCGTGTGGTAGTAGACCGTGGCTCCCTGGGTTCCAGTCCAGATCAGGAAGCCGACAGCCGCAGCCAGCGCGGCCGCCAGCAGCAAGAGCTTCGTCGGCAAGCGGGGGCGGGGTGACGTAGTCGTCGTTGCGTTCATCGTGTCCGGGTCCAGCCTAGCCGACACTCCTGAAGCTGAGTTCGGCCATCTCGTTCAGGATCAGCGACAGCAGGTAAATCGCAAGCCCGAGTCCAACGATCGCGGCTGTGCGACTCTGCCACCAGGGTCGGCGGTCCGGGTTCGCGGTCTGGGGATTCGCGGAACGGCGGCCGGGAACCGCCAGCCGGAACATGGCCAGCGCAAGCAGCAGCTTGCTCACCAGCACCGCAACGTAGGCCGCGTCGATCGACTGCTCCGCGAGGCGATTGAAGGTCAGCAACACGCCCGTGACTACAAAGACGGCGAATCCCGTGCCCACCAGCCGACCGACGGTTTGCCCCAGCACTGCGCTGGACACTCCACGAAGCGGCGCCAGGTTCGGCGTCGCGCGCGCGGCCAGGACGACGATTCCTCCGCCCACCCAGAGCGCCGCTGCCAGCACGTGGATAAAACGCAACACGACCAGCAAGACCACTGGGCTCTCGGCCATAGACGTGTTTCAACTCAGGCGTCAGGCGCCGGCGACTCCTGGATCGACCGAATGTAGTTGACGAGCGACCAGCGCTGCTCGGCCGTGAGCAACGAACTGAATGACGGCATGCGATTGACGCCGTTGGTGATCGTCCAGAACAGCGCGCCGTCCTGCTGATCCGCCAACTCGGCCCGGCGCAACGAGGGCGGCGCCTTCTCCTGGTACTGCTCGAACTGCCTGGCCACATAGCTGTCGCCGTCGGCGTTGGCCCCGTGGCACATGGCACAGTTGGTTTCGAATACCGCACGCGCGGCGTCGATTGACTCGCCCGTGAAGGGCACCGGGTTCTCTTTGGCGATCATGGCGACAAAATCCGTCACCGGCACTTCGCCGCCCGAGGTCGGGATTGAACCTTCCGGTAGACCGACGTGCGACGGCTCCTGCGTCCGGTACGACGCCTGGTAGTGCATCTCCGGGAAGATGTCGAGCGGATAAGCGCCCGTCTCGCAGGCGACGAGCGTCAGTACCGTGACCAGCCCCAGCGCGAGGGCGGCGACGTTTCGAAACCGAAATCGGGGTAGCGTCACGTGGTTCCTGTCGCGTGCATCAGGCTGCCCTCCTTGGAGAGCAGGTCGATGGGTGAAGCTTCTTCCAGCGCGATCTGGGCGTCGGGCAAACGGCGCTCGCGCGCCATGACCGAGATACCGATGTAGCCCTCGGAGATCCGGTCGTCGTAGAGGCCGACGCCGTCGGGCAGTCGCGATTCAAACAGCACGCCGAGCACCGTGAACAGTACCGCGCCCAGCAGGGTGCCCTCGTAGAGAATCTGGATGATGGCTGGAACCGCGACCACCGGCTTGCCGCCGGTGATGATCGGCAGAGAGACCTGCGCGCCCACGATCCAGGCAATGCCCACGGCCAGGCCGCAGGCGGCGCCGGCGAATGGAAAGGCGAAGAGCCGGTGCTTGGTGTGCCCCTCGCCGAAGGCGCCCTCCGGGTAGGGCGTGCTGCTCAGGATTTCGATGTCGTTGTCCTCGAATCCGGCGCTCTGCAGGCGCTCGACAGCGTCGGCGGCCTGGTCCGGCTCCTGGTAGAGCGCCAGCAGTTCGCGTTTGGCTTGGGACTGCATTGCCATAGACCTCACTCCCGCATGGCGGCCGGGACGTTGGCGCGACCGACTCTAATGCGGTCGGCCAGAATCTGGCCTTCCTTGATATCCGCGGCCGGCATGATCGGCAGCAGCTTGGAGAACGTCAGGAACCCGAGAATCACCAGGGCAAAGGATGCGGCTACCAGGATGAATTCGGATAACGAGGGGGCGTAATCGCCGTACGTGAACGTCAGGCCGCTCTTCCGCTCCAGGGCCGGCACCACGACCATGTAGCGCTCCAGCCACATGCCCACGTTGACCAGGATGGTGGTTACGAACATCCAGAAGAAGTTTCGGCGAATGGCGCGGAACATCCACATCGGCACCGGGATGATGTAGGCGCAGATGATGAAAGTAATGGCGATGACGACCCAGGGCGGCTCGACCAGTCGTCGCTGCCAGGTGTCGACTTCGGCCGGTTCGGTGCCGTAGAGGCCGAAGAAGAAGTCCAGCAGGAAGAAGAACAGCCAGACTGTCGCCACCACGATCAGCAGGCGGGCCAGCGAGTCGATGTGATCGCGGGTGATGAACCGCTTCAGCCCGAACGCGTAGCGCATCACGATCATCACGGTGACGACTGCCGACACACCGGAGTGCACGGCCCCGATCACGAAGTACGGGGCGAAGATGGTGTTGTGCCAGCCGGGAACCGAGGTGACCGCGAAGTCCCAGGACACAATGGAGTGCACCGAGACGAAGATCGGCAGGATGATGGCCGAGAGCAACAGGCCGGCCACGGTCTGGATTCGCCACTGCCGCGTGGTGCCTCGGAAGCCCATCGCGAGCACGCCGTAGATCGCACGACTTACGGGATTCGGCGCCCGGTCGCGCGCCAGCGCCAGGTCGGGAAGTAGCGCCACGTAGACAAACAGAATGGTTGACGTCAGGTAGGTGAAGATCGCCGACGGGTCCCAGACGAGCGGCGACCGCGGGTTGGGCCAAGCGCCGCGGTTCCAGTCGTACGGGAACGTCCAGTACATCGTGCGCCAGGGTCGGCCGGAGTGGATCAGGGGGAACTGCACGGCCGTCAGCAGCGAGAAGATTGTTAGCACCTCGGCGGCGCGTGTGACGGGCCGTCGCCACTCCGCCTGGGTCAGCCGCAAGATGGCGGAAACCATGATTCCGGCGTGGCTGACGCCAATCCAGAACACGAAGTTCACGATCAGGAAGCCCCAATACACTGGATGCGAGTACCCCAGGAACTGGAGCCCGAACATCAGCATCAGGATCACGACCACGAACGCGGCGACCAGCAGGCCGTTCAGCGCTCCGCCGACGGCGAAGAACCAAGCCGGCCAGGCGAAGACGAAGTCGAGCAGCTCGCGGTTCGAGGTTTTAGTGTCGGCGACGACCGGTTCTTGCATCAGTCCGGCTTCCCGATCACGAGGACGTGCGTCTTCATGAAGGTCCGCTCTTTACGCAGCATCGATCCCTGGCGCATTTCCCAGCCGTTGAGCACGGGAATCCGCGAGGCCGCGTAGACGAACACGCCAAACATCAACCCGATGAATCCGATGATGAACAGAATGTCGAGGGCGTTTGGCCAGTACGGCGCCGGCAGCACTTCCATCGCGTGCCCGAACGGCGACGGATTGGCCATGGGCGCGACGTAGAAGCGAATGCGGTCGAAGATCAGGCCCACCACGATCAGGACCGATACGCCCGCTATGAGCGACAGCGACTGTCGAACCCTGTTAAAGATGAGCAGCGCCAAGGGCACGACCAGCATCAGCACGGCGGCCACCACAAACGGCATTTTGTAGGTAATGGCCACGGTGACCTGCATGGCGGCCACCTCGCTGGGTAGCCGGGCATACCAGATCAGCAGGAAGTCGGACCAGAAGAAGTAGAACCACATCAGCGTGGCCGCCAGCAGAATCTTGCCGAGGGCGGACGCCTGTTCGTCACCAAGGAAGCGAGCGGCCTCGGGCGAAAAGCGGCGCATCAGCGCCGCGGTCAGCAGCGTTAGCGCTATTCCGGCCTGGATCCCGGTCACAGCGTTGTAGACCGGGAAGATCCCGGAACGCCAGCCCGGCAGCAGGCTCTGGCCCAGGTCGGTTGAGAGCAGCATGTGCACGAAGGCGTAGCCCATCAGATAAAAGGCTCCGAGCGTCAGGTTGGCGGTCCGCAGGACCTTCCACTGCCGCGCCGAGCCCGTCCAGTTCAGGAAGAGCAGGCGCTGCCAGCGCCCCATCGCGCGTACGCGGCTGGGCGGACCGGCGAGGTCAGGCACGGCCGAGAACCAGAGCAAGGCCATCCCCGTCAGCAGCAGGATCGCCAGCGCCAACGCGTCGGTCAGGAACGGCGCGCCGGCCCTGAATTCAAACCACAGGGTGGAGCGACCTTCCAGCGGCGGCAGCGACGCCATGATCGGAATCAGCAAAACAAAGCTGAGCAGCGACGGCACCGCATACAGCGCGGCGATGCGTCGAAGCGGCAGCGCCCAATACCCCTTGGCCATTCGCGAGGCGTAGGCAATGAGCGGCGCCGCAGTGGCGGTGGACAGAATGAACATCAGAACCACGGTCGGATAGGCCCAGGCCGCGCGGTCGCCCCAGGCCGTAATCAACTTCACGACGTACATCACGATGCCCAGCGCGCCCAGCAATGCCAGTAGCGCGATTCCCGCATTGTTCAGCGAGATGCTCAGCGCCTGGGGCCGGTATGGGGGCCGCAGCGACAGCTTCAGGCCGGCGGCTTCCGGAGCGATCATGCGTGCGCCCCGGCGTGCGCGTGCTCGTCTTCGTGAATCTCCGCGTGCGGATCCACCTTCTTGAGGTAGATGATGCCGGGGTCGGTTCCGAAGTGTTCAAGCAGCGTGTAGCCGCGGTCGGCTTCGGCCTCGGCCAGGCGCGCGGGCGCGCTCTCGGGGTTGTTGATATCGCAGAAGACGAGGGCGCTGGTCGGGCACGACTGTGCGCAGGCCGGCTGAACTTCGCCGGGGCGGAGGTCGCGTCCTTCGGTGCCCGCCGTCACGTGCGCGCGGTTGATCCGCTGCACGCAGAAGGTGCATTTTTCGATGATGCCCTTCGTGCGCACCGTCACTTCCGGGTTGAGCTGGTTGTTCAGCGGCTCCGGCCACTCCGGATTCCAGAAGTTGAAGTAGCGCACCGAGTACGGGCAGCCGTTGGCGCAGAACCGGGTGCCGATGCAGCGGTTGTAGACCTGGACGTTCAAGCCCTCGTTGTTGTGGTACGTGGCCCAGACCGGACAGACCGTCTCGCACGGCGCGTTGCCGCAGTGTTGGCACAGCACCGGGATAAAGCGGGCCTTCGCGTTCGGGAACTCGCCTTCCCAGTAGCGTTCGATCCGGATCCAGGTCTTGGCCCGGCGCTCCAGCACGCGCTGTTCTTCGTTGAGGGCGATGTTGTTTTCGGCCTGGCAAGCCACCACGCAGGCCTGGCAGCCGGTGCAGCGATCCAGGTCTACCACCATGCCCCAGCGCACGCCCTCGGGATGAGGGACTTCGGCATCCGTGGGAATCGTTCGTCCCATCTCGGAGACGGCGCTGGCGCGGGCGGCGGCCTCGTTGGCTGAGCTACTCATTTGTGGTGGTCACCATTGCCATTCGTGACTTGCACGATTACTTCCTCGACGTCGTTGCGCGCGTTCGGCAAGACCTCAATGGTCGGGAGCTGTCGGTAGTCGCCCGTCGGCCGCACGCGAGCGCGCGTGGCGGCCCAAGCAAGCGCGCCGGACCCGGCGACGGTCAGCGGCGCCAGGCTGGCCAGGACATTGGAACCCCGATCCTCGCGCCAGCGGCCGCCGAACGTGTGCCCCTGACCGATCGGCACGCCCAGCACGCCGGGCGCGGCGGCCGGCGAAATGTACACGCCGGCTTCGAATTCGCCGTGAGCCGTCTCGATTCGCACGACGTCGCCGCGGGAAACGTCCAGCGCCGCCGCCGTCGAAGGGTTCATCTCGACCCACGTCGTCCAGGTAGCCGTGGAGATCGGATCGGGTGTGGCCTGCAACCAGGGGTTGGCCGTCTCGTCGCCGCCGCCCAGCGCCACGCCCTCGAAGGGAATGAGGTGTAGCGGGTATTCGATCCCGTTGTCGCTGAACGCCGGCTCGGCCAGCAGGTTGATGTGCCAGTTCGGAGTCGATCTGAACTCGGGCGTCCAGTCGTCATTCCAACCGCCGCCGTTCTTCAGCAGCTCCACCCATCGCTCCTCGAAATCGCCGCCCCTGAAGACTTCGGAGGCGCTGGCCCGCACCGCATCGCGCATGGTGTCCCAGGGCGGCGCCAGGTTCGGCCGCAGGTCGTGCCACAGGGTCAGCAGGATGTCGCCGAAGCTCCGTCCCGAGATTGACGGCGTAACCACCGGCTGTTGCAATCCCACCACGTGCTGTCGCGGCGCGGGATCGGGCACATAGTCGCCCCATTCCTCGAACGGGTGGGTGGACGGCAGCACCAGGTCAGCGTGACCCAGCGTCTCGCTCATGATCGTGCCAATGCCGACGACGAACGGAATCTTGCCGAGCGCATCCGAAAAGCGCGTCGCCACGGGCATGCCGTAGACCGGATCGGCTTCAAAGACGATCGCCACGTCCGGGGGCTCGCCCTCGAGCCAGGTATTGCCACGGCCTGCCAGGTCGGCAAATGACGTCGGTTCGGTCGGTGGCGTCACCGCGCTGCGCAAATCGGGATTCGGGAGCAGTCCACCCGGCTGTCCCACGCTGCCCACCATGTGGTTCAGCAGCATGGTCGCCAAGCCGTTGTCCAGCCCGTTGGTACTGGCCAGGGCCGGTCCGCCGGCAATGGCGAACCCGGGCTGATGGCTGGCGAACTCGCGGGCAATCTCCTGGATACGCTCAACCGGCACGCCCGTGCGTTGGGAAACGCGGTCAGGCGCGAAGGCATTCAGGGCATCGAGACCGCCGATTTCACTCACGACATTGAACCAGTTGTCCGGCGGCGCCAGCCCCTCGGCGGCGATGACCTGCGCGATTGACAGCGCCAGCGCGCCCTCCTGGCCCGGATGCACGTAGACCCACGAGTCGGCGTTCGCGCCGGTGAGCGACATGCGCGGCTCAACCTGAATCAGGCGCCCGCGCTCGCCGTGGCCTTGGCGAAACTCGCCGTAGCCGACGCCGTATTGCGTCGGGGACAGCCAGGACGACAGGAAGTCAGCGCCGAAGGACAGAATGGAATGTGCGTTGGCAATGTCCAGGAACGGCAGCCGCCTCGCGCCGAGCCCGTCCTGAACAGATTTCCGCCAGACCGTTGATTCCAGAGTTTCGTAGACGACGTGCTCCCCGCCGAAGGCGGTTGCGAAGTCACGGGCAATGCGGGCCCTGGTTCCGCTGATCGGCCCTGTAATCACAACGACGCTGCGAGCCTCGGACATCTTTTCGGTCAGCAGGTCAAGTCCGGCGGGCCACTCCAGATCCTCAAATTCGTTCGCGCCTCGCAGGCCGCGCCGACGCTTCGGAACCGTGAGGCGGTCCGGGTGGTACAGCGATTGCACGCCCGCCTGGCTGCGCACGTTCAGCTTGCCCTGGTTGACCGGAAAGGCGGGGTTGCCTTCGACCTTTTTTGCTCGCCCGTCGATCGTGCGCACGACCACGCCGTTTCCGCAGGCGGAGTGTGCGCACGACGTTGCAAACCACAGTTCCTGGCCCGGCAGCGACAGTTCCGGCTGGAGCACGAAGCTCTGTACCTGGGACTCGCGCTCCGGCGCCGCGCAGGCCACCACAGTGGCGCCGCCGACCAGTGCGGCCGACCCCGCCAGGAAGCGTCGTCGTCCAATGCCGCTCATGCGGTCCGATCGACTCACTTGTGACATGTCGCGCAGTCCAACGAGGCGGAGTTCTCGCGGTGGCAACCCTGACAATCTCCCATGGCGAGGGAGCGTACCTGCTTGACTTCCTTCATCGAGGCCACGTCGCCGTGGCAGGTCTCGCACGCGACCCCCGCCTGGATGTGCGGCGCGTGGACGAAGCGCACGTGATCAGGCACGCGATGCACGCGCGCCCAGTTCACCGGCGTCTGTGTGTCCCAGTGCGCTTGCAGCAATTGAATCTGTGGGCTGTCGGTCTTC
Organism: Chloroflexota bacterium; assembly: GCA_034423235.1. Lineage (GTDB taxonomy): Bacteria > Chloroflexota > UBA11872 > UBA11872 > UBA11872 > UBA11872. Next base: position 29,211 of record DAOUIX010000141.1, read on the forward strand.
ACGACCGAGTGGCAGAACATGCACTGCTCGACCGAGGGCACCGTGGCGGCGGCCTGCGTGCCCACACCGCGGTGACAAAACTCGCAAGGAATGGCCGCATCGCCGGCGTGTACCGAGTGGTCGAAGGCGATCGGCTGTTGCGGCGCGGGCGTTGCCGTCCCACCTGAAGCCATGAGAAACAGCAGAATGGCCAATACTCCCGCGCCCCCCAGCAGCAACGGCGCCGTGGCGCCTGCAAGGATCAAGGTCTGTTTGAGCGTGACGCGCGGCAGGAGGGCCGTCAGGTACTGCATACCGCTAGATCGCCAGCCGCGGGTAGATGTCCGGCAGGATGTTCAGCGCCAGCAGCGTGGCCTTGATCACCAGTACAACGACGGCGACGCATCCCATGGCCACGATGAGATAGAGCGGGGCGCGCATCCGTCGGGCGACGGCCGCGGGCAGATCGCCGGTGTCCATCAGTGACGGAATCATGGCGTGCGCCAGCATGTAGGTCAGACCGGTTACGACCAGCGCGGCGGTAAAGAACCAGAGGTGGGCGACCAGTTCCGAGAGCTTGACCCAGTCGGCGGCCGTGAGCTCGCTTAGTTGCACCCGTGCGTCTCCATCAACACCCGGCACCGCACGACCGGCGGCGAATGGTATCCGACCGACCCGCCGGCTGCGCGAGTGATGCGTCGTCTATTGGCCCGACCGACAGAATGAGGGCAGGGCTGCATCAGGCGAATTTCGTCTCCGGGCCGGGTGACAACGTGAAATGTTTCACAAATCAACCCGCACTGCAAGAGACGCCGACGGTAAGTCGCCAAGGGCAACCCCTCCGGCGCGTCCGCGCCGGTGCTGTCACAATACGCTGACCATTCGTGGCGTCCCGCCGGGCGGGCGCCACGCCCTGATTTGCCAGCGGCCTGACCTCCTCGGAAAGGACTCGTATCGCTATGAAGATGTACATCGCCGGCGCCTGGACGAACGGGCAGTCGAGCATGGACGTGCTCAATCCCTACGACGGCTCCGTCGTCGACACCGTGCCGCGCGGCACGGCGGCAGACGTGGACCGCGCGCTGGAGAGCGCGGTCCGCGGCGCGCGTGTGATGGCCGAACTGACCGGCTTCGAGCGCTACGAACTGCTGCACCGAACGGCCGATCTCATCGTGGCCAACACCGAGAGCCTTGCAACTTGCCTCACTCGCGAAGAGGGCAAGATCATTTCCGAGGCTCGCATTGAGGTTGAGCGGGCCGCGGAGATCATCTACCTGTCGGCCGAAGAGGCGAAGCGGCTGGACGGGGAGGTCATTCCGCTCGAAGGCGGCCCCGGGGTCAAGGGCAAGTTCGGCTTCACCCTGCGCGTGCCCTGCGGCGTAGTCGCCGCCGTCACGCCGTTCAACTTCCCGCTGCACCTGGTGTGCCACAAGGTCGGCCCCGCCCTTGCCGGCGGAAATGCCGTGGTGGTCAAGCCGGCCAGCGACACGCCGCTGATGGCCCTGCGCCTGGTTGAGCTGCTGCTGGAGGCCGGCGTGCCCGCGGAAGCCGTGCATTGCGTCACCGGCTCCGGCGCCGAAATCGGCGACGCCCTGGTGTCCGACCCGCGCGTCCGCAAGATCAGCTTTACCGGCAGCCGCGACATTGGCGAGCGCATCTGCAAGCAGGCGGGAATCAAGAAGGTCACGATGGAGCTCGGCTCCAACGCGCCGGTGATCGTGATGCCCGACGCGGACATGGACAAGGTCCGCACGGTCATTCCGCAGACGGCCTTCGCCAACGCCGGCCAAGTCTGCATTTCCACGCAGCGCGTGATCGCGCCCGCGCCGATCTACGACGAACTCGTCGAGACCCTGGTTCCCGCCGTTGCCGCCCTGTCGGCCGGCGACCCGCTCGATCCCGCCACGTCCGTCGGTCCGATGATCCGCGAGTCGGACGCCGCACGGGTTGGCAACTGGATTGACGAAGCCGTTGGCGAGGGCGCCGAACTGCTGGTCGGCGGTGGGCGCTCGGGTCAGCTCTTCGAGCCGACCCTGTTGGCCGGCGTCAACCCCGAGATGCGCGTGTCCTGTGAAGAACTCTTCGGTCCCGCCATGGGCGTGACCCGCGTGGACGACGTGGACCAGGCGATCGAGCTGGCCAATGACTCGATTTACGGTCTCAGCGCGGCCATCTTCACCCAGGACATCGATACGGCGATGCGCTTCGCCCGCAGCGTGGACTCAGGCAACATCCACATCAACTGGGGCAGCCAGTGGCGCACCGATCTGATGCCCTACGGCGGCCTGAAGGACAGCGGCATGGGCAAGGAAGGTCCCAAGTACGCGGTCGAGGAGATGACCGAGTACAAGCTGGTGGTCATTCACGACTGAATCGCACCGCGCACCCGAAGTCGGCTGATCGCCGCCAGGGACGCGACACCGGCCGCCGCGCCCGCCCAGAACAACAGGGCGGGCGCGGCGTCTCCGGCTGCAATAGCCAGTAGCGCCGCCAGCGCCACGCCGATCGAATAGGCGGTCGAATCGATGGCCATGGCCTGGCCCAGGCGCCCATGCGGCGTCACGTCCGCCGCCAGCGCCACGATTAGCCCCTGAAAGACACTCTGCGTGAAGGCGTAGGGCACCCAGAGCGCCAGGAGCGCCCCAAACGCGTCGATCTGGCCGTAAACGGCCGTATTCACCGCCCCAACGGCCAGCGCAACAGCCAGGGCCCCGCGGCGACCCCAGCGGTCCGAGAGCGCCCCCACCGCCACCTGCGCGCTGGCTCCCCCGACCGCTGACAGGAACACCAGCCACCCCACGGCCGTCAGGTCGCCGCCCGCGTCCACCAGCTTTGGCCCGGCCAGGATGATGAAGGCGCCGTACGTCACGGTGGTGCAGGCGCGGATGAACGCCAGAATCCGAATCGCCGGCACACGCGTCAGTTGCAGCAGCTCGCGAATCCTGACCTCGCCGGCGCGCGGCGCCACCGGCACGGCCGGCAGCAGCGTGAGCGCCGCCAGCGCCGCCGCGCCGATAATCAGCGCGGCGACCAGCGCAAAGATTCGAAACCCGAAGGCATTGGCCAGCACGCCCAGCGCCAGCCCTCCGACGCCGGGCGCCACCCCCACCGTGAAGCTCACCAGCGACGACGCCAGTCCCCGCCGGGCCGCCGGCGCCACTTGCATGGCATAGGTCTGCGAGGCCGACCAGTGCAACCCCAGCGCCAGCCCGCCGAACGGGGCCGCGACGATAAAGAGCCCCAGGTCCGGCGTGACGATCATCACGGCCACCAGCACGGCCAGACCGGCCAGGCCCAGCGCGTACGTCCGCTGGCTGCCGAACCGGGCGATGGGCACGGAGGCGAAGACTCCCAGCACGGCTCGCGCACCGTGCATGGCCACCAGTAGCACGCCAGCCCCCGCCACGCCGCGTCCTAGGTCGTCCCGCACGAACAGCGACAGGAAATTGACGACCGGCAGCCAGCCGGCCACGCCCAATCCCATGATCGCGATCAGCGTGACGAAGCGGCGCGATCCAAGTCGCGCCGCGGGATCAGCCGCCTGGCTGGTCACCGCGCATCTCAAATCCGGTCTCCGTCATCTGTCGCCGCCGTCCTTCCGGCGCCGACCGCGTTGAGCGCGCGCACCGTAGCAGCCCTTCCCGTCGATTGCCCGACCGCGCCGCTACCGGCCGGCGAAAAACGACCGTAGCGGAACTCACGTTGACGCTCCGGCGCAGGCCCACGCCCGCCTAGAATCCAGTCAGAGCGTGGCGACGCTGCGGGAGTAACGCGCTGGAGGCACTGGGCCGGTTCACGGTGCGGTGGCGCTGGCCGATTATTGCGGCCTGGCTGCTCGCCGCGTCCCTCTCGTTACTGGCGCTGCCGCAGGTCGGTTCGATCCTGCGCGCGGGCGGCTTTTCCGCGGACGGCATCGAGGCCGAGGAAGCGTTCGAGCGCTTCGAGCAGGACTTTGGCGCCGTCGGCTCGCCCATTCAGATCGCCTTTCACCACGACGAATGGCTGGTTACGGACGAGGCATTCGCGGCCGAGGCGGCTCGCGTGTTGGCCCCATTGGCGGCCCTGCCGGACGTCATGCGCGTCTCGACCTACCAGGACAACCCAACCCAGATTGCGCCGGGCGGCCACACGGCCTACGCCACGCTGTTCTTTGACCTGCACCCCGACGTGGCCCACCGCATCGTGCCCGAGCTTCGCGAGCGGCTGGAACCGTCGGAACTCAACGTACACATTGCCGGCTCCCCCGTCTACTACTCGGACATCCAGACCCTGAGCGAGTCCGACCTGCAGCGAGCGGAGACCGTGGGACTGCCGTTCGCGCTCATCGTTCTGGTCCTGGTCTTCGGTTCTGTGGTCGCCGCCGGCATTCCCGTCCTGGCCGGTGGCGCGAGCGTCGTGGTCGGCCTGGCGCTGCTCTGGCTGTTCGGCCAGCAGGTCGGCTTCTCGATATTCGCCCTGAACGTGGTGACGCTCGTGGGCCTGGGCTTGGGCGCCGACTACTCCCTCATCCTGGTCAGCCGCTTCCGCGAGGAACTTGCCGCAGGTCAGACCGTCGAGGCCGCGGTGCCCCGCACGGTTGCTACGGCCGGAAAGGCCGTGGTGTTCTCAGGCGCGGCGGTTCTGACGGGGCTGGCGTCGCTGATGGTGTTCGAGTTCATGATGCTGCGCTCCATCGGCGCCGGCGGCGCGCTGGTCGTGCTGATCGCCGTCGCGGCCGCCACGACATTTGTGCCCGCCCTGCTGGCCGCGCTGGGTCCGCGTGTCAATCTGTGGCGCGTGTGGCGGCCGCGTGTCGGTCCCCAGAACGGCTGGGCGCGGCTGGCTCGTGCCGTCATGCGGCGGCCGTTGCCAATTTTCCTCAGCGTTTCTTTTTTCCTCGTGGTGCTGGGTCTGCCGTTTCTAAACGTCCGCCTCAACGCACCCGACGCCAGGGTGCTCACGCCGGACTCGCCGTCCCGCGTGGCCTACGAGTTTCTGAGGGACGAATTCGGCGAAGGCCACCAGACGCCACTGTTCCTCGTGTCCCGCTTCCCAGAGGGCGCACTGGCCCCTGAGGCCGTGGCCGCGCAGCACGCGCTCACGCGCGCGCTGGAAGCCGATCCGCGCGTTGCCAGGGTCGGCGGCATCACCGCCCTCGACCCGCGGATCACGCTTGAGCAATACCAGTTGCTCTATCGCTACGCACCTGGGATTGGAGACCCCTGGGCCAGGGCGCTGGCCGAAACGTTCACGCGCGAGAACGCCGCATTCCTACTGGTCGAGCCCAGCGTGCCGTCAACCTCGCCCGAAGCCGAAGGCCTGGTCGAAGCCATACGCGCCTACCGCGACGCCAACGGACTCGATCTCCTGGTCGGCGGCGGCGCGGCCGGACTCAAGGACTTCGTCGACCGGCTCTATACCGACTTTCCCAAGGCCGTGCTGCTGATCCTGGTGATTACGTACGTGGTACTGGCCGTGCTCTTTCGGTCGGTCGTGTTGCCGCTCAAGGCGGTGCTCCTGAACGTGCTAAGCCTGCTGGCCAGCTTTGGCGCGCTGGTGCTGGTGTTCCAGGACGGCTGGCTGTCGAACGTCCTGCGCTTCGAGCCGCTCGGCTACATCGATTCCCTGCTGCCCATCGTGCTGTTCGCCATGCTCTTCGGACTGAGCATGGACTACGAAGTCTTCCTGCTGTCTCGTGTCAAGGAGGCGCACGACGAGGGCCGCTCCAACACCGAAAGCGTGGCCATCGGCATGGAGCGCAGCGGCCGTGTGGTCACCAGCGCGGCCCTGGTGGTGATTGCCGTGTGCCTGGCCTTCGTCACCGCCGACATCGTGCTCATCAAGGCGCTGGGCCTGGGCGCGGCCATTGCCGTCTTTGTGGACGCCGCCATCGTGCGCGCCCTGCTGGTGCCGGCCACGATGCACCTGCTGGGGCGCTGGAACTGGTGGGCGCCCTCGCTGCGCTGGCCGCGGCTAAGGAGTGCCACGTGATTCGGCGCGCGCTGTGCCTGGCCCTGGCCGCGCTTCTGCTGGCTGCCTGCGGAGAGGTTGCGCCGCCGCTGCCCGAGCCGGCGCCCAACCGATTCGATGCCTCCACGCTACCCCCCATCGATCTGCCCCGCGACGACGCACCGCACGCCAACCTGACCGAGTGGTGGTACGTCAGCGGCCATCTGCAGACGGCCGAAGGCGATCCCTTCGGCTTCGAGTTCGCACTCTTCCAGTCAATTCGCCAGGGTGCCCCGCCCGGCTACGCCGCCCACTTCGCCGTGACCGACGTTGGCCGTCAGCGCTTTCACTACGGCGAGCGTACCGAGGTGGCCGACCCGTACGCGAAGCAGTCAGGCCCGCCAGCGGGCCTCGACCTCTCCGTGGATGGCTGGACCCTGCGCGACGCGCCCGGAGGGTTTTCCATTTCCGCTGGTCTGGACACCGTGGCTCTCCAGGTGGAACTCACTCCTACCAAGCCGGCCGCCATCCACAACGAGACGGGCATTCTGGATTTCTCTCCGTTCGGCTGGAGCTACTACTACTCCTACACGCGCGCCGAGGTTCGCGGCGTGCTGCTGGACCAGGGTCTGCCGCGGCCGGTGACCGGGATCGCCTGGATCGACCACCAGTGGGGCGACTTCATCTCCATCACCTCCGGCGGTTGGGACTGGTACAGCGTCCACCTGGATGACGGCCGGGACGTCACGGCGTCCGTCGTTCGCGACGAAACGGGCGCCACGGTGCTCCGGTACGGCACGTTGGTCGGTCCCGCCGGCGAGACGCGACACCTGCGGGCGGACGAATTGGAGGTCCGAGCCACCGGCCGCTGGACCAGTCCGCACACCGGGATCGTCTATCCGTCCGGCTGGACCATCTCGGTTCCCGGCGAAGGTCTGCGCCTGCGCCTGGACCCGTTCCTCCGTGACCAGGAACTCGACACCCGCGCCAGCACCGGCGTCGTGTACTGGGAAGGCGCCGTGCACGTCAGCGGCGACGGCGGCGAGACCGGCCTGGGCTACGTGGAGCTGACCGGCTACCGGCCGATGCCGTCGAAGTCGGCGTAATGCGGCGATCCGGCGTACCATCGAGCGTCGCGCTGATCTAACGGAGTCGATACGCATGTCCGCTCGCCAGGCTCGCATCGGCGTCATCGGCGCCGGCTGGTGGTCCACCTACACACACATTCCGGGACTCATCGAGAACCCCCACGCTCACCTGGCCGCGATCTGCGACCGAAGCGAGGAAGCCTGCGAGCGCGCCACCACGGCGTTCCCCGGCCCCGCCGCCTACGTGGACGTCGAAACCATGCTCGCCGAAAACGAACTTGACGGCGTGGTCATTGCCGTGCCCCACGTGGCGCACTACGACCTGGCGGCGCGCTGCCTGGAGGCTGGTCTCAACGTCATGCTGGAAAAGCCAATGGTGCTGACGGCCAAGCACGCCGCCGCCCTGGTTCAACGAGCCGAAGCACGCGGCGTTGAACTCATCATCGGCTACCCCTGGCACTTCACCCGCACCGCCATCCGCGCCCGCGAGGTCATTGGTTCGGGCGAGCTTGGCGCCATCCAGCATGTCGTCTGCACCTTCTCGTCCATGGTGGTCGAGTTCTACCGGGGCAACGACGCCGCCTATCAGCCGGTCTTCGAATGGAGCGTCGCCGGCCCCGGCGACGTATACGCCCGCCCCGAACTCTCCGGCGGCGGTCAAGGACACCTCCAGATCACGCACTCGTCAGGCCTGATGTTCTTCGTCACCGGCCTGCGCGCCCGGCGCGTCAGCGCGCTGATGCGTTCGTTCGACCTACCTGTGGACCTGGTGGACGCCATGACCGTCGAGTTTGAGGGTGGTGCACTGGGCGTCGTATCCAGCACCGGCAACGTGCCCGTTGGCGACGCCGGCCAGCTGGATGTCCGCGCCTATTGCGAGCACGGCTATGTACTGCTGGACGCGATCACGGGCGCGCTGGAGATCCACCGCGGCGACGGGTCCATCGAGCGCGAGCAGCTCCCCGCGGACGACTCGTACCCCCGCTTCGCGACAGCCGCCAATCTGGTGGACGTGTGCCTCGGCCGTGCGCCGAACGGTTCACCGGCCACGTTCGGACATCGATCGGTTGAACTGCTGGATGCCGCCTACCGATCGGCCGAGGACGACGGACGCATGGTGGAGGTCAGCGATCTCTACGACTGATCCTCTGGACCACGCTTCAATCGCCGCTGGGGAACTGACCGTGACACCCGAGGCTGCCCTGGCGCTGCACACGGCGCTGCAGGACGGCAACGGTGCCGAGGCGCCCACACGGGTGATACGCATTTCGCTGGATGCGGCCAACCGCATGCGCCTGTCGCTGAGCGACGTATGGGAAGGCGATCGGAAGGTGGTGTTCGACGACCGAGTGATCCTGGTCGCCGAGCCGGAGGTAGCCGACGCACTCGCCGGACGCACGCTCGCGATTCAGACCGCCGCCGGGCGGTCGACTTTCACCTTGCGGCCCACCCGGGACGCTGACGCTTAGGCCGGTTCGGCCGCGAGCACCGGCGCGAGCAATTCATCCAGTTCGTTATCCGTGAGCGGACCGACCCAGCGGCGAACCAGCACGCCCTGACGGTCAATGACAAAGGTCTCGGGCAAGCCGGTCACGCCAAACTCGACTGGAATCAGCCGGGTGGTGTCTTCGGCGTTCGGGTATGTGACTCCCACGTCGTTCAGGAACTCGATGGCTGCTGCCTGGTCGTCCCAGACGTCGATGCCCAGAATGGTCACGCCGGCGGATTCAAGCCGCACGGCCGCCCGCTGCAACACCGGCGCTTCCACTCGGCAGGGTGGACACCACGTAGCCCAGAAATTTAATACCACGATCCGTCCGCGAAAGTCCGAAAGCTGAATCCGCTGCCCGTCAAACGACGTCAGCACAAAGTCGGGCGCCGGGCGCGGGCGAACGTCCGTGGCGCGGCCGATCGAGATGATCCCCAGGCCGCTGCGCTCGCTTCCGCCCTGCATAACCAGCCCGATCACCACGATTAGCGCCACCAGCGTCGCGACACCGGCGATCGCCGCCACGAGCTGCGGGGCCGTCAGCCGCTGAGGCTGTATCGAGTCCACGGGCTGGCTGCTCCAGGTAGGTCAAAAAGCCGACTGCCGGCCAATTCGAGCATAGCCGCGCCGCAATCGGGCCGCTCTGTAGACGATCTCACGACCGCCGACTCGCGTTCCCCCGCAGAATGCTTGGATAATTGCCTTCAGGCAGCAATCGGGGCGGAACTGCATGCACGCACGCCGGAGCGCGGTCGGGCGACGTCGAGTATTGGCCGGTATGGGTGCGGGCTTGTTGCTCACGGCCTGCGGCGAAGCCATGGGCTCGGAAACGACGCCGGCGCCAACCGCCGCGGCGACCACTGATGCCTCTGGTTTCCCCGCCGGCGAGACGCGCCCCGCCCCCGACTTCACGTTCGAGACCTACCAGGGAGCGGACCTGGTTGGCGGTGAAACCGTCCAGTTCAGCCAGATCCTCGCGGCCGGCAAGCCCGTCGTCCTGAATTTCTGGGCTGCCCAGTGCCCGCCCTGCCGCGTGGAAATGCCGGAGTTCGATCACGCGTGGCAAGCCGCCAGGGACCGTGTGCTGCTGGTGGGCCTGGATGTCGGCCCCCTCATCAACCTCGGAACGCGCGCCGAAGGGCAGGCCTTGGCCGAAGAGCTCGGTGTCACCTACCCAGTGGGAACGACGTCGGACGCAACCGTCATGCAGCGGTACCAGGTGCTGGGCATGCCCTCCACACTCTTTATTACGACGCAGTCCCAGATCTTTCGTCAGTGGACTGGCATCCTGGATGAGGCCGCAACCACAGAGTTCATCGACGAACTGGTCCAGCAGTCAGGAGGCTGAGGTGACCGCGTCGTGAGCGCCGGCTGGGCGCGCAGCCCGTGGGTGGGAACGGCGCTGGGGTACGGCGTACCGGCATTGCTGGTCGCCGTTCTTATCGGCGCGCTCATCTCCGTCCAGGCCAACGCCGAGGCCGCCGTATCCGACTTCGCGGGGGCCTTGCCGATCGGCTTCGCCGCCGCCGCCGGCGTCGTAGCCAGCGTCAATCCATGCGGCTTCTTCATGCTGCCCGGCTACGTGGCCTACCAACTCGGCACGCAGGAAGCCGGCTATGACCAGCTCTCGGCTTCCCGACGCGTGGCGCGGGCGCTGGCCGTCGGCCTCATGGCCACGCTCGGCTTCGTCCTGATCTTTGCCGCGGTCGGGGCGGTTATCGCCGCGGGCGGGAATTTCCTCGGCCGAGTGTTCCCATTCCTGGGGCTTGCCGTTGGTGTCCTGATGGTGATCTTCGGCGCCTACTTGCTCATCAGCCATCGGTATATCGGGGTGCTCGCGGCTAGTCGGATCCAGGTCACGCCGCGACGCAACCTCGGCAATGCGTTTGTCTTTGGACTCGGCTACGCCGTCGGGTCGCTCAGTTGCACGCTGCCAATCTTCCTGGTCGTCGTCGGCGGCGCGCTTGGCGCGGCTGGCTTTCTGGCCTCGTTCAGCCAGTTCATCGCGTTCGCGCTGGGCATGGGCGTGGTCGTGATCGCCGTCACGATCGGCGCGGCCATCTTCAGGGACGCCGTGTCCCGCTTCCTGCGCGGCGCGCTCCCCCACGTTCACCGCGCCAGTTCGCTGTTCCTGGTTGGCGCGGGCGGCTACCTCATCTACTACTGGGTCTTCTTCGCCGGGCTCAACCTCTAGGACCAGTTAACAAGACCACCAAGACTTTGGCTTCCTCTAGCGGGTCGGCTCCCACTCCTCCCGCAGGACGGCGTAGATCACACCTGCTTCGCGAGAATCGCTCCCTTTCCGCCCGGGCGCGTGGCGAAGCGTGCCTTCGTAGGACATTCCCAGCTTTTCCATGACGCGGATGGAGGCCTGGTTCCCGGCGTTCGCGCCCGCCTGCACACGCGCCAATTCGGGCAACGACCCGAACGCCGCCTCGATCACGGCCCGCGCCGCCTCCGTCATATAGCCGCGCCCCCAAAGACGCCGAGCCACCGCATAACCCATCTCGGCGTTTCGCTGCTGATGGTTGATTCGCAGGTTGATTCCGCCAGACGCGCGCCCGGCAATCTCGATCGTCCAGACCGGGTGGGTTGACCAGTCCTGCAAGACCCACCGCGCCACTGCCTCTTCGGCATGGCGTCGCTCGTACGGTTTGGGAACCGGCAGAAACCGCGACCACTCCGGATCGGCGGCATAGGCCAGCACGTCGTCCGCATCCGCCAGCGTCCACCGGCGCAGGACCAGCCGCTCCGGCTCGATTCGTTCCGGCAACAGCGGCACGCCGCTCATGGGTCAAGCACCCGCGGCGTCCAGTCGGTCCGGAGCATGCCGTAGACCGCCAGGTCGATCAGTTCGCCCTGGCGCACAAAGGCGCGGCGCATCACGGCCTCGCGTTGCATCCCGACTTTTTCGAGCACGCGCACCGACGCGACGTTGGGCGGATCGACGCGACCCCAGACCCGCCCGAGTTGCGTGTCCAGAAACACGCGGTCCACCACCGCGCGGACAGCCTCCGTCGCCAGCCCCTGACCGCGAAGGTCAGGTCGCATGGCGTAGCTCAATTCGGCCTGCGCGTGCTCGGGCTCGATGTTCAGCCCGACCCAGCCGACCACCCGACCGTCAATTTCAATGGCCCACGTCGGCTCGGTTCGCCAGTGCGCCAGGAATCGCCGGGCAACCCAGCGCTCCGCGTCACGCCGCTGGTATGGCTGCCGCGCGTCCGGCAGCAGCCGCATCCAGATGTCCTCGCAAGCGAAACTGAAGACGTCGTCCGCGTCCTCCAGCCGCACCCGGCGCAGCGTCAGGCGGCGCGTCCGAATGGCCGCCGGCAGTTTGGGAATCTGGCCCTCGTCAGCAGTACCCAAGTCGCTGTCCCGGTCTTCGCAATCGCGCACCCACGCGGCAGTCTGACCGATAAGCGCCGAATCGGCCCGCTGCTAGCATCGCGTTGTGCTCCGCAGAATTCTTGAACTCCCCGATCCCGACCTCCGCGAAGTCGCGGAGCCGATACCCAAAGTGACGCCCCGCGTCGAGGCGCTGGTTGACGACATGTTCGCCACCATGCACGAAAACCTGGGGATCGGCCTCGCGGCGCCCCAGGTCGGAGAACTGTTGCGGCTGGTGGTCATCGAACTGCCGCCCAACGAAAAGGACCCGCAGGCCGGCATGCCGTTGGTGCTGATCAATCCCGAGCTGCGCCGGCTGGGAGAACGAGAGGCCATGAGCGAAGGCTGTCTTTCTCTCCCCGGTTTCCGCGCCATGGTCGAACGGGCGCGCACGGCCACAGTCACCTACACCGGCATGGACGGCCGGCTGGCCATGCTGGACGCCCAGGGTCTCCTGGCCCAGGCCATTCAGCACGAGATCGACCATCTGAACGGCGTGCTCTTCATCGATCACCTGGAATCCCTGGCTGAACTCGAACAGATCCCGCCGGACGGTCTCGACTGGGTTCCGGCCGAGGAGGACGACGAGGAGACGTAGCCCGTGCCTCGTCCTAGCGCGAGACTTCGCGGATGAGGTGCCGAAGTTCAGGCACCAGGAGATCTCCCAGCGCCAATTCCACCGCCGCGGTCGAACCCGGCGAGCACACCACCAGCGCCCGTCGGTACTTGCCGGCTACTGCCCGCGACAGGATTGATGCCGCACCGATCTGGTCCCAACTAGCCCGCCGGAACCACTCCCCGTAACCGTCCAGCACCTTCTCCAGCATGGGCGTTACCGTGTCCACGGTGATGTCCCGGTCCCCCAGGCCGGTGCCGCCTGTACAGAACACGAACCGGCTCCCGGCCTCAATGGCGGCGTCGACCGCGGCGCGAATGTCGTCGGCCTCGTTTCGGATCAGGGCCTCGTGAATCACCTGGTGTCCGCCCGTCTCGATCAGAGCGGTCGCCGTCCGTCCTGATCGGTCAGTCCGCTCTGTCCGGCTGTCGCTGATCACAATCACCGCGCACGCGACTGCGCCAATCCCCTCGGCCTCGTGCCGGTGTTCACGAGTGGACGCGGATGCGTCGTGCGAATGGTCGTGACTCACGCGCAGTCTCCTAGGTCACAGGTGCGGATTCGGAATCATACCCAGCGCGAACCCAGCCGCTGGTAGGCTCACAACATGGCCAGAGTGAAGCCCTCGGCCGCCACGTCGCCGCCCGAGGCCCCCGACCTTATTGCCGTGCGCGTCTTGTGCTTCGCCTCGCTGGCGGACCTGATGGGCGAACGGCGGCGCACCGTCAACCTGCCGTCTGGCGCCACCATCGCTGACGCCTTGAACGAACTGGCGAACGATGTGCCTGAGATCACCTGCCGTGCGCCGCACGTCTCGTTCGCCCTCAACGAAGCGTTTGTGCCCGCGGACACGCCTCTGTCGGACGGCGACGAACTGGCGCTCATCCCTCCGGTCTCCGGCGGATGATCGTCGAACTCACGTCGGACCCCATCGACGTTCCGCGGCTGATCGACCACGTCAACCAGCCGTCCAATGGCGGCATCTGCACATTTCTCGGCGTCGTGCGCGACAACGCCGACGGCCGGCCGGTCGTCAAGCTCGGCTACGAGGCCTACGAGTCGATGGCCGTCGCGCAGATGCGTACGATCGTCGAGGAGGCCATGCGGCGCTGGGACCTGGACGCCGTGGCGCTCTCACACCGTACCGGCGAACTGCGGATCGGCGAGGCCAGCGTCGCCATCGCCGTCGGCGCACCCCATCGCGCCGAGGCCTTCGAGGCCTGCCGCTTCATCATCGACACGCTCAAGACCCGTGTCCCGATCTGGAAGAAGGAGTTCTTCCAGGACGGTGCCGTTTGGGTCGAACCCGTGTCCTCCCAATCGTCGGCGGGCTGATTCGGACCTCGCCTGGGAGGCCCACTCAGTCGCGCGCCCACCACTCCACGCGCAAGTACGTCGCGTCAGGCCGGTCGGTTGGGCAGGCTCATCCGAATCGCTCCCGACCCTCCCGCACCGTCGCAACGATCTCCTCGGTCGACACGCCCAGGTCAACGCCCTCAACGTCCAGGGGCGATGTCCGTGGAGTATCGGGCTGGACCACGAACGCTTGTCCACTTCGTCTACGAATCATGACAGCGCCATCCTGCTGGGCGACGTCCAGCAACGACGCGAGGTTCTGCCTGGCCTCCGAATAGGTGTAGACCTTCACGTGCCGACCTCCAGGACTTCCACTCCAGCGAGGGGCGCAGATATGGCTAGGCGCTTGTCCAATGTGAGCACGGGGCAGCGCATGAGCTGAGCACACGCGAGAACGTAGGCGTCGTAGGCGTACAGGCCAAGGCGCTGCGACAACCGGAGCGCCTGGCACAAATCCACGTCAATGAACCGGAACAACATTTGTTGGTAGCGCTCGACGGCTAGTTCGGCCTGCGCCAATGTAATCCGCCTGCGGCGAAGCATCGCGGAAAAGGCATTGCCTACTTCCCAGTGCATAGACGCTGGCGCCAATAGGCTGGCGCCGATGGTGTGTTCAACGATTGCGGCGCGTTCCGACTCGTTGGCAATCACGGCGATGACCGCGGAAGTGTCGACAACCACTTTCATGGGCAATTGTACAAGTAATCAGTCTGGTCGTCGCCCGCATTGTCGCCCCTCGAATCCATACTTCGTCGTGGTGGCCGAGCCCTGCCTTCGTGTCAGCCCACGTCCTGAGGCGGCTCATACCCCAATCGCGCCGCTTCCTCGTAAGCGGCCTGCGCTTCTTCCGCGCGGCCAAGTTCATCCAGAATCTGCCCGCGGGTGTAATGCGCGATCCCCAGTTCGGGATTAGCCGCCACCGCGGCTTCGATGTCCTCCAGCGCCAGGTCCAGGTCGCCCATCAACATCCGTGCGTCGGCCAGGTTGTTCAGGGTTACCGCGTCAGCCCCCCGTAACTCCAGCGACCGTTCGTAGTCGGCAATCGCCTCCTGGTAGCGCTCGGCCTGGTGGTGCAGCAGAGCGCGCGCCGCGTAGGCGGACGCGTCGCTCGGGTCGATCTCGATGGCAGCCGCCAGGTCCTCCAGCGCTCCAGGCTCGTCGCCGAGGGACATGCGGATGCTGGCCCGCAACTCGTAGGCCAGGGGCAGTCCTGGCTCGTCCTCGATCAGCGCGCTCACCACGGCCAGCGCGTCGTCCAGCCGCTCGGCGAACCGCAGCACATCGGCGTAGAGCAGCCGGACTCCTACCCGCTCAGGCGCTGCCGCCACCGCGCGTTCCAGGTCCGCCAGCGCCGGCTCGACGTTCTGAAGATCGAGATGCAAGCGCGCCCGCTCGGCCAGGTAGTCGGGATTGTCGCCGGCAATGTCCAGCGCGCGCGTCAGCGCCTCGATGGCGCCCTCCACGTCACCCTGCGCGCTGAGCGATTGCGCCTGCCCGGCATGCGCCAAGGGATTGAGAGGATCGATACGAGCGGCCGCGCCATAGTCCTCGGCTGCGCCCATTGCGTCGCCCAGCGCAAGTCGTATGTCGCCGCGCGTGAATAGGGCAGGGAGAAACTCAGGAGCTATCTCCACCGCATACGTCGCCTCGGCCAGCGCTCGGTCTAATTCGCCGATCCCCTGCAAGGTCAGCGCCAGAACCAATGCGGGCCGCGGATCGTCGGGCGAAGCGGCCTTCGCCAGCTCCAGGTCGTTGATGGCGGCATCGATTTCCTCCATCGCCAGGTACAGGCGGGCACGCTCGATCAGATAGGCGGCGTTATTGGTGGAAATGTCGATAGCACGCGAAAGGGCGTCAACGGCGCCGGGAAGATCGCCTTGCGCCGCAAGAGCCCGTCCGTGCCCGAGGTGCGCCGAGGAGTTAAGCGGTTCGATTCGTATGGCCGACGTGTAGTCCTCGGCGGCGGCGGCAGCATTTCCCAACGCCAGGTGAATGTCGGCGCGCGTGATGAGCGCGGGCAGAAACTCGGGCGCCACTTCGACGGCCCGCGTCGCCTCGGCCAGCGCTCCTTCCAGGTCGCCGGCGAACTGATCCGCCAGCGCCATCCCCATCAGGGGACGCGGGTCGTCCGGTACAGCCTCGGCCGCAGACTCGAATAACTTCCGAGCCTCCTCCAGGTCACCGCCCTGCAGAAGCTCCAGCGCGCGCTCGAGGTCGGCCTGAATTGATACCGGCGTTGCGGCCGCACCCGGAGAACTGGGCGGCGGTGCAAAGTCTGGCGGCGCCGTAATCACCGGGCTGGCAGTTGGGGGCGCCGTGACGCGGCCGATGGGCCCGCCGGCCCGCAGGTTTATCGTCGGCAGCCGCGGCGGCGCGTCCGCCGCCGGCGACTGATTTGCCGTTGGCGCAGCGGACGGCGTTATTGGCTCTGCCGCTGGCGATGGGGTGTCCGGCGTCTCCGTGACGAGAGGCGGATCGGTGGGCGACTCGCCGCAAGCCATCGCCGCGGCTGCCAGAAGCGCTCCCCCGAGCAGCAAGCCGGTGGCTTCCCGGCAGCGCCGTGTGCGGGCAGCTAGAAGGCCGGTCACGAAGGCGCCGGAAAGCCCATCGCGAACGCGAATTCGTCCTGAAAGTCCGGGACCGCCGACAGTTCCACATAGGAGACCCGCGCCGGCAAGTCCATGGCCCGCACACGCGCGGTAAGCGAAAGCAGGCACATCCGCGCCCCGTGCCCCGCGGCGTTCCCCACCGCGCGAATGGCTTCGGGGCCGACGTCCGGCACCAGGCCGATCGCGATGGCTCCCGCGGGATCGATGTAGCTGCCGAAAGCGCCGGCCAGGATCACTTCATCAAGGTCCTCGGCGGCCAGGCCGGCATGTGTCAACAGCACGTTCACCCCGCAACGGATGCTCCCCTTGGCCAGTTGCAACTGCCGGATGTCCTGCGCGTGCAGCTTGATGGCCGAATCAGGATCGTCGGCCGATCCGTACAGCACGATCGCGCCGCCCGTCTGGTCCGGGATGATCCGGTCGGCATGGGCTGGGACGGCTTGCTCGGCCTCTTCCTGCCAGAGCAAGCGCCCACTCGGTGTCACAAGTCCGGTTCGTACTAACTCGGCCACGGCGTCGACCAACCCCGACCCGCAGATCCCGACGGGCTCGGCGTTGTCGATCATGTCGACCTCTATCGCGTCACCCTCAATGCGCACGCGCTCGATCGCGCCGGGCGCCGCCCGCATGCCTTGCGAGATCTCAGCGCCCTCAAACGCCGGTCCCGCGGGCGCCGCCGTGGCGAACAGCTCACGGCCCTTCTGCAGCACGATCTCGCCGTTCGTGCCCACGTCGATCGCCAGCACGTTGCCGCGGCGCCGTCCCAGGTTCGCGCTCAGCATCATTCCCACGATGTCGCCACCCACGTAGCTCGCCACGTTGGGCGAGATCCACACGGCTGCCGACGGCAACACGTCCAGTCCCACCTCGGCCGCGGTGGCGGTGATGGGATCGACCATTGTGGGCACGAACGGCGAATACGAAATGCGCGACGGGTCCGCCCCAATCAACAGGTGTTCCATCACGGTGTTGCCAACGAACGTGAGTTCGTAGACCTCGTGTCGCGCCACGCCACTGGCCTCAAGGCACCGCCCGATGATGTCGTTGACCGTCGACCGGACCGCCTGCGTCAGCCGCTCCACCCACTCGGCTCCTCGCATCGTCACACTCATGCGGCTGATCACGTCGCCGCCGTAGATGTGCTGCCCGTTCAGGCCGGAGGCCACGGCCACCTCTTCGCCCGTCACCAGGTTCATCAGCGCCCCGACCACGGTTGTGGTGCCGATGTCGAACGCCAGGCCGAATCCGCGTGCGGTCGTATCGCCCGGCTCAACCGAGATGATCCGGTTCCCGGCAATCACCACCGTGATCCCGTGGCCGATGTCTTCGCCAATCGCCGCCAGTCGCCGCAGCGCTTCCAGCGATGGATCCAGGTCGCCCGCCACTGCCGCCAGTTCGTCTTGGATGCGCGACCAGTCGGCGCTCTGATCGTGCAGCGTCGGCTCGGTTGGCTTGACATAAATCTTCTGCACGTCCGGGTCCAGCCGAATTCGTCCCAACCCGGAACTCTCCACCACCCGCACGGCCCGCACGCCAACCGGGTGCGTATAGACCGCGCTCTCTTCCAGCGGGTGCTGACACGCCAGCCGCCAGCCGTGCGCCAACTGCTGGTCCGATAGGCGGCGACGGTCGTGCGCGTTCGGCAGCGGCGGTTCGGTCTCGCGAATCAGGACCCGGCAGGTCCCGCACGATCCTTTGCCGGAGCAGACCGTTTCAACCGGAATGTCGTTGGCCTGCGCGGCATCCAGGATCGTGACGCCCTCGGACGCGGTGATCTCGCGGTCCTCAGGCAGAAAGCGCGAACGGATAATCGGGTCAACGTTGATCAAGGAATCCCGCCGGGGCGACGCGAGCGAATGTTGGGCCTGATCTTCGCACGCCCACGGCCCGTGCCGATGCCAGCGGCATGCTTGGGTACAATGAGCGGTCCACACAATGGACCCAGGAGAAGCACGCCATGGCGGACGCCCGCGATCAGGGCGGTGAACACCGGCACGACTTCGGTCTCGATCAGATTCCGCTGGGCCACCAGCCGTGGGGACGCGCTGACGTGGAGCTTGGCGAGGACACCATTCCGCTCGTCCAGGCCACCAACGTCGTTGGTGGCCTCGACATCATCACCACGACCGTGGACAAGCTCTTTACCTGGTGCCAGGCCAATTCCCTGTGGGCCATGGGCTTCGGTCTCGCTTGCTGCGCCATCGAGATGATGGCCAGCGCCGCGCCCCACTACGACCTGGACCGGTTCGGCACCGTCTTTCGGGCCTCGCCGCGCCAATCGGACGTCATGGTCGTCTCGGGTACCGTCACCAACAAGATGGCGCCGGTCGTCAAGCGGCTGTATGACCAGATGCCCGACCCCAAGTGGGTCATCGCCATGGGCGCCTGCGCCACCTGCGGCGGACCCTTCCGCAGCTACAGCACCCTGCAGGGCGTCGACCGTGTGGTTCCGGTCGACATCTACATCGCCGGTTGCCCGCCCCGCCCCGAGGCCCTGATCGACGGCATCATGGCCCTCCAGCGGAAGATCAATAGCGACGGCATCATGGGAACCGGCCGTAAGACGGAGCCCGTTCAGGCCTGACACCTCCCGTGAGCGAGGCCGAGGCCCCGCAACCTCAGCGCCTGCGCGTCGAGCTTCACTCGCATACGCACGCGTCTCCGGACTCCCGCCTCTCGGCGGAGACCATCACGCGCGTCAACCGTGAGCGTGGCATTGATGTCGTGGCTGTTACGGACCACAACACCATGGCCGGCGCCTTCGAGATGGCCGAACGCCTCCCCTTTCCCGTCATCCTCGGCGAGGAAATCAAGAGCACCGAAGGTGACATCATCGGCCTGTTTCTGTCCGAAGAGATCCCTCGCGACATGTCGCCTGCAGAAACCGTAGCCGCCATACGTGAACAAAATGGCCTGGTGCTGGCCCCCCATCCGTTCGACGGTCTCCGCCGCTCGGCCCTTGGCCGCGAGGCGGTCGACTCCATCGTCGACGACATCGACATCCTCGAAGTCTTTAACGGGCGGACTCTCCGTCGTCGGGACAACGACGCCGCCGACCGTTACGCCGACGAACATGGCCTGATTAAGTCCGTCGGTTCCGACTCCCATCTGGCCGCCGAAATCGGCCACTGCTGCCAGTCCATGCGGCTCTGGGGCGATCCCCAGGACTTCCTGGCATCCCTGCGTGAAGCCGAGTTGCACGCGACCCTCGCTCCTGCCTGGGTCCACCTGGGAAGTTCGCTGCATGCCTACGCAGCCAAGGTTGAGCGACGCCTTCGACGCCTGACGCGCGCTTGAACCAGGCAGCCGCCGGCGCTGGGTCGTCTGGCGCGGCTACCCAGTCCCCATCGTTCAACCGGCGCGCGACTACCCTCCTGCTTCCGGCCTCCTTGAATCTCGGGATCACCCACGTCCTCGCGCCAGCGCTCAACGGCCTTATGGCCCGCAGCGTCGAGCCGGAAGCCGCCATCGGCGGCTACGCCATTGCCATGGGCGTCATGGGCCTGGTGGCGCTGCCCCAGATGCGCATCCAGCAACTGACGCTGGTCTTTCTTGACGACCAGGGCTCGCTCAGCCGGCTCCGTCGCTTCGTCGCGCTATTTGCTCTGCTCAGTGGCCTCGTGGCCGCGGTCGTCGCTTTCACACCCTTGCTCCACGTGCTGCTCGACGGCGTATTCGCCACCACCGGCACTCTCCGCGCCGAGTCCGCGGCCGCCCTGGTCGCCCTCGCGCCCTTCCCGGTACTGGCCATCGTCCGCACTCACCTCTACGGCGTCGCGCTAAGGATTGGCCGCCCGCGCCTGGTATGGATCGGCACCGGCGCCGGTGCGGTCGCGGTCATCGCCGTTGCCGCGCTGGTGCTTTGGCTTGACTCGTCGGCCGGTGCAGCCATCGCCGCCATCGCGGTGACCGCCGGCGCCGGCGTTGAGACCCTCGTTCTCCTCGCGGGTACGGCAGGACCATTGCGCCGTGACCTCACCCCGTCAGCGGATTCGCCGCCCACCTACGGCGCCCTGCTCCGCTTCTTCGGGCCGCTGTTGGTGGCCGCCTTCCTGCCCGCCGTCACCCAGCCCGTCATCAACGCCATCCTCACGCGCGCCCCGGAGCCCGAGGCCAGCGTGGCCGCTGTGTCGCTCACCTTTGGCGTCAACCAGATCTTCCTGATCGCCCTCTGGGGCGTGCAGCCAACCCTGCTGGCCCTCATGGCTCGCGGCGAGAACCCCGCGGCCGCCCGGCGCTTCGCCAACATCGTCGGACTCATCACCGTGGGTCCCTCCGCCGTCGTCGCGTTCATTCCTGCGCTCACCAGCCTCGTCGTCCACGACTGGCTGGGCGCTACCGGCCGGCTTCAGGAGATGACCGAAACCGGCCTGCGCATCCTGGCCCTGCTGCCGCCCATCTTCGTGCAGGAAGCCATCTTCACCAGCGCCATCCTGCGCGTGCGCCGGGCCCATCTCCTCGTATACGTCAACGCGATCCGGCTCGTCGGACTTGTCGCCATCCTGCTCATCGGCGTCAACGCCACCGACCTGTCCGGCGGAGTCATTGGCATTACGGCTATCGGCGGCGCGCTCGTCATCGAAGCGATCGCGACCGTTGCCCTGGGCCGTGGCGCGCAGCGCCAACTCGAACGCGGATGGCAACCGCCTTTTTCCTTTTGACAGACGCAAATGCTTGTCTATCCTCAGGTTCACGGCCCGAGAACCGCTTCGGCCCAAAGCACACGTGAGCAGATTCTGATGCGGATGCGCTCCTTCGTTACCCCGGCCACGCCCGGCCGGAGCTACCTGAGTTCCGCCGTGCCCTGACCCGCATCCGTCGCACGCCGCCGCCGCGGATCAGGCGCCGAACTCACGGGCGATCCGCGGTTTTTTGTTTGTCGCGAACTTTCGGGAATTGAGGCCATGCAACCCGCTGTATCCATCGACCACCTGGTCAAACGTTTCGACCCCGCCGGTTTCGGCGGCGCGTGGCGGCGCGCCCTGGGCCGTCCGCTCAAGGACCCCATCGTCGCCCTCGACGCCATCAATGTGAGCGTCCAACGCGGCGAGGTGTACGGCATCGTTGGCTCCAACGGTTCCGGCAAATCCACCCTGGCTCGTGTCATCGCCACGCTACTGCTGCCGGACTCGGGTTCGGTCCAGGTCTTCGGTCACGACGTCGTTAACGGGGCGCGCACCGTGCGCCGCTTCATGAACCGGGTCTCCGTCGAGGCGTCGTTCTTCAAGAAGCTCAGTCCGCTGGAGAACCTGGTCTTCACCGCCCGCATCTACGGCCTGCCGTCCGGCGACGCCCACAGACGCATCTTCGGAATCCTCAAGCGCCTGGGCATCGAGGAGAAGGCAATCCGTCGCCCCATGGACCAGATGTCCCGCGGCCAGCAACAGAAGGTCGCCGTGGCCCGCGCGCTGCTGACATCGCCGGTGCTCCTGATTCTTGACGAACCCACCACGGGCCTCGATCCACGCTCCAAGCGCGAAGTCCAGGACTTCGTCCGCGAGGTCCGTGACACCCACGACGCCACCGTGATCCTTATGACGCACGACATGGACGAAGCCGAGCAGCTCTGCGACCGCCTGGCCGTAATCGACAAGGGTCGAATCCTGATCGAAGACAAGCCCAGTGCCCTGCGCCGCGAAGGCGAGACCCTGGAAGACGCCTTCATTCGGCTCACCGGCCACGCCGTTGAAGTTGACGAACCCGACGAAACCGCCGACGACGGTGGGGGAGGCTGACTTGATGGTTCCGTTGAGACGTGAGCTCGGCGCCTCATACGCCTTCGTGGAACGCAACTTCCGCGCCGTGCGCCGCTACTGGGGTTGGGAGGTCGTGTTCCTCGTCTACGCCATCGTCAATGCGCTCACCGTGGCCTACATCGCGCCTGGAGGCGTAGTCGTGGCCGGTCAGCAATTCGATGCCGACCGGCTGGTGCTATTCCTGGTTGTCGGCACCGTGGTCTGGGCGTACCTGAACAGCGTCTTCGACTCCGTGGCGTTCATGGTCTCGTGGGAGCGCTGGGAAGGCACGATCGAAAGCACCTTCATGGCCCCCATCCGCCGGGTGACCTTCATCGCCGGCAGTTCCGCCTTCGCCGTGCTCTACTCGTTCGCCCGCGCCGTCGTCATCCTCGTGGTCGTGGCCCTGTTCTTCAGTCTCGATCTGGCCTCGGCCAACTGGGTAGGCGCCTTTGCCGTGCTGGCCATCGGCAGCCTGGGGCTGCTCGGCATCGGCATCATGTCAGCCTCGTTGCCCCTGCTGTTCCTGGAACGTGGCTCCCAGATGACCGTGGTTGTCCAGGCCTCGCTGCTGCTCGTGTCCGGCGTGTACTACCCAGTCGAGGTTCTGCCCGACTGGCTGGAGTGGTTCTCGGTGATCTCGCCCGCCACCTACGTTCTCAACGCCATGCGCGCCGCGGTGCTCGACGGCGTCACCCTGACGGACCTGCTGCCCCATTTTGGTCCGCTCATGCTCATCACCGCCGTCACCCTGCCCGTCGGCGTCTGGGTCTTCGGCTGGGCCGAACGCTACGCCCTGCGCCACGGCCGCCTGAAGCGCAGCGGCTGAGACCGGTCAGGCGTCTACGCGAGGTCGACTGCGCCAGTCTCGGCCAGGCGTTGCAGCGTCGCGGACACAAGGTCGCGCAGATCGGATTCGATCGGTGTGCCGGCGTAGCGCTCCCGCAGATCGGCGGCGATGTCCAACCCGCTGCGGCGGCCGTCCAGCCGCTCCAGCACCGGGAGCGCCGCGATCGGCAGCTCAATGTGCTCCGGACCGGCGTTGGGGTGCACCCGCGTGACTCGCGTGATCGGTCGCAGAAGCTCCTCGTGTTCAGCCATGTGCGGGCGAAAACTGATGGCTTCACCCAGCCGTGGTCGTCCAAGCAGCACGCTGGTGGTCGTGTGGGTTCGCGTCGGCGATTGCCCGAATCTCACCTCTTCCTGGCTGATCTCGGTTTGACTGTCGGCATCAAGGTCCGTCGCCAGGTTGTCGTAGATCAATTCCAACTGCCGCGGGCTGTACCCGCCGGCCGACCGCAACTTCCCGCCAGCCCCCTGCGTGCCTGTAACGCCGGCTGACAGGTGGATAAAGGCCTGGCGGATTGAGAAGTTGCGCGTCGGATCGGCCAGCTTCTTGGCGCGCCAGAACCAAGCATCCGCCTCGGCGTGCCCGCCGTACCAGTGCTCGGCCAGGTCCGCGAAGTCCGTGGCGATACTCCGGTACTCCGTTTCGTACCAGTCCATCGCCAGCCCTTGCAGCCACGGCGCAGCGCGTCCCGTCCGGATCGCCCGCGCGGCTCGCAGCGCCCCATTGACCGCCAGCGTCACGCCCGTTGAAAGAATCGGGTCGATGAAGCACGCCGCATCGCCAACCTGTAGATACCCGGGACCGGCGAATCTGGAACAGAAGAACGACCAATCGCTCAGCGTCTCGACCCGCTCGCTCACCCACTCGCTGCCCTCCAACAGTGCGGCAATCTCGGGACACGCTCGAACTTGCTCCAGGTAGTAGTCCGTCCGGCTGCCCGCGTTAAGGCTGGCCACCGCGTCTGGATCCGTTACCAGCCCCACGCTGCGCATCGTGTCCGCGATCGGGATGTGCCAGATCCACCCGTCCGGCACCGTCACGATCAGGATGTTCCCTGCGTCCTTTGTGTCTTCGGACCCGAGCACCTCGTCCAGGTCGCGGCCGCCGCTCCAGTGTCCGTAGAAGGCCACGTGACGCAGCGCTGTGTTGTACTGACGCGTCCGGAATACCCGCCCGAACAGCGCGTCCTGCCCCGTCGCGTCGATAGTCAGATCGGCCGTCAGCGCGCGCTCGCGCCCGTCCGCCGCTCGAACTCGCGCACCGTGAACGTCATCCGCCGAACCAACCGGCCCCAGCGCCGTGACGCCTTGCCGAACCTCCACGCCTTCCGCCGCCGCGTGGTCCAGCAGCAGCTTGTCGAACCTCGCGCGGTCCACCTGCCAGGCATAGGCCTGGTCCGGGTACACCTCGCTGAACTTCACCGTCCACGGTTCGCGCGTTCGGCCCCAGATGTAGGTCGCCCCGAACTTCTGGGTGAATCCGGCCTGCTCCACGAGCGGCAGCGCCCCGCTCGCATCCAGCGCCGGCAGCACGCCCGGAATCAGCGACTCGCCTACGTGCGGACGCGGCATGTGCTCGCGCTCAACCAGCGCCACCCGCATTCCGTCCTGGGCCAGCAACGTGGCCAGCGTTGAGCCGGCCGGTCCGCCGCCCAGGATCAGCGCGTCGTAGCCGTTGCTCACGCGCAAAGGTGTTGCCGGCGTAGTTCCCGGCTCTCCGCTGCGAGCCCCGCGGCAGCCAGCAGCTCCGCCGCCCTGGCGTATCCAGCCTTGTGGTCCGCGCTTCCGCTGATCTTCAGGGCCCGAGCACGCGCCTGCCACGCCCGTGCGGCCACCAGCGGTGCTCGCTCGTCGTCCACGACCTTCAGGGCCGTGTCCGCCAGCCCTTGCGCCGCTGATGCGAACTGCTGCCGCTCGGTCTTTGGATGGTCCAGCAGCAACCCGCTCAGCAGGAGTTGGCAACGGGCATGCGCCGTGGCGTCGACGTCTGCAGTCAACGTAGCGGCCGCGCGTCGAGCGTGCCCCACGGCACGCTCGATCAGCGGGGCCCGATCGTCGGTCGGGTAGATCGCAAACACCTCCGCAATCTCCAGGTCGGTGCGCGCGGCCGCCGCGGCGTCTCCCGCCGTCTGGCGGTATTGTGCCGCCGCCAGCAGGTCCATTGCCGACGATTCCAGCACCCGGGCGTGGTCGTCGTCCCCTGGCACTGCAGCCAGGCGGCGCGCAACGCCCCGAGCCTCCTGTGCGTCGGCCCGCGCTGGCTGTTCCGAGCCCGGAAGACTCTCGAGCCAGCGTTCCGCTGCCTCTACGGCCTCGCGCGCCTGGGCTCTTGTCACCGCCTGTCCGGCCTGCGCCATCGCCCGCAGGCCCAGCGCCAACCACCGCGCGGCTCGCACCGACGCCGTCGGAAACGACTCGAATTCGAGAACCGTCCAGGCCCGCCGGGCGGCTGCAAACCGTCCCGCAGTTTCGGTCGTTGCGGCGTCGCCCATCGCCGCCACGGCGAACCCCAGGGGATCCACCGCCAGGTCCACGGTCGACGCGTCAGAAGTCATGACAGCGCCAACGCTGGTGTGTGGAAGTGTCGCGGAATCATGGGAGAATCAGTCTAGCCGCAGGCTCCGGATCGTTGGTCTGCCAATCGGACGACGTCTCGACAGAGGGGAATAATCATGGCTACCCAAACGCTCGCACGCCTGACGCCAGCGCAGGTCCACGCGTTCTGGCGCGACGGATACCTTGCCCTGCCGGACTTTCTTAGCGACGACGACATCGCCACCCTGCGGACCAGCATGGACGCTCTGGAGAGTTGGGCGCAGAGCCATGAGCACCGCGACTTCCAGCGCGAACCGAATGCGCTCCACACCGAGCGGCTCGCGATCCGCAAAATCAACCACATTCACAAATACGGCGGGGTGATCTGGGACGAATTGATGCGCCGCGACGAAGTGCTGGACCTCATGGAAGATCTCATCGGTCCTGACATCCGGTTCCATCACTCCAAGATGATGGTGAAGCCGCCGTTCGAAGGCTCCGCCAAGCCCTGGCACCAGGACCTGCCGGAAGGCTTCATCACGCACGAGGAAGCCGACCGTCTCCGCCCTTGGGGAACCGACTTGCAGCCCGAGCAGGTGCCGGTCGTCGCCATCCAGTACTACCTGGACGATTCGACGCTTGAGAACGGCTGCATCCAGGTCGTCCCAGGCAGCCACCGACGCGGCTTGTTCGAAGACCCCTTGCACGAGTCGCTGATTGATCAGTCGGAAGTCGTGGCCGCCGAGCTCAAGACTGGCGGCGCGCTGCTGTTTCACTGCCTGACGTACCACTATTCGGCGCCAAACACCTCTCCGAACGGGCGTCGCGGCGTCGTGTACGAGTACATGGCCCCGGCAACGGGTGTGGAGCTCTCCTACGACGTCGAAGCCGACGCTGGCTGGGGGACGCCGCTGCGCGGCGCCGACTAGACTCAGCCTCACGCCCGTCCGCCGGCGGTCGGCGGATTTGCCGACCATGCCGCTAGCTTGTCACGCTGGGCCTCACACCGCGCCGTAGGAGCACCTCCCGTGGGCAACAAGCCGACATATAAAGTCGCGCTGGTGAGTTGCGCCATGCACCAGCCGCAGCAGTACGCCCCGACGTTCGCCACCCACCCGCGCACCGAGGTGGTCTGCGTGGCGGACGACCCCAATGAGATCGACGACTACGTCGTCGAAACCAACCGCTCCGAGGCCGACCTCTACGGCGTGCCGTACATCGAGAGCATCGACGCCGTGGCCAACGACCCGTCAATTGACATCGTCAGCGTCTGCCCGCAACTCGAACGTCGCGGCGGTGTTTCGGCTCGCCTGGCCGAAGCCGGCAAGCACCTGTTCATGGACAAGCCCAACGCCATTACCGTGGCCGAAGCGCGTGCCATCGCGGATGCTGCCCGCGCCAACAACGTCCGCACCGTCATCTACGGACGCCACCTCTCGACAATGATGCGGCAGATCAAGAGCGAGTTGGACGCCGGCTCGATCGGCGAACTCAAGACCATTCACTGGGACCTGATCTTCGCCAAGGGCCAGGCCGGCACCGTTCCCGACGACTGGTCGACCGCTATCTCGCAGGACCTCTCCCGCTTCACGTACCGTGCGGAAAACGCCGATCCCTCGGGCTCTGGACACAACGTCTGGGCCAAGCGCGAGCTACACGAGATCGGCCTCTACCCGGTCGGCCAGGTGCAATACCTTGCCGATTCGCCGGTAAGCACGGTCTACGCGCAGCTAGGTCAGTACTGGCTGGGCACCCATGCCGAGCGCGGCCTCGAAGACTTCGCCGTTCTGCACATGACCTTCGAGAACGGCGTGACCTCCACCATCACCACCGGCCGTTACGGCCGCGAAACCGACCCCGGCAGCGGCGTGGACAAGGTGTCGGTGGTCGGAACCCGCAGCGCCATCGTGGCGGATGGCTCGCCGCCCACGGCCATGGCCTATGGCACACCCGGCGACGATGGCAAGGGAGCGACCCGAGTCGACGCCATGGACTCAGGCGGCATTGAGGCGCTCATCGACGAGTTCATTGTCTGCATCGACGAAGGACGGGAGACCCTCAATAACGCTGATGCCGGCATCGCCCAGGTCGAAACCCTGCTCGCCGGCTACGCTTCCTACTTCAGCGGACAGCCCGTCGCGCTGCCGCTGGAATGAGTTTGACCTAGTCGGGCCGCGCGTCCTCGGCCGACGAGCCCTTCTGCCGCTCGAGTTCCCCGTGCACGTGCAGGATGCGTTGAATCGCGGTGATCTGCGTCACCACGCTGAGCAGCCACAGACCGGCGCTCAGCAGCCAGGCCGGTCCCAGCAGGGCAATGCCCAGCACCAGCAGGCGCTCCGGCCGCTGAAGAACCCCAATCTCGCAGTCCACGCCCAAACCCTCGGCGCGCGCTCGCGTGTAACTGATCAGCATCGAACCCAGCATCGTGGTCACGGCCAGCACCACCTCGATCCGCGCGTCCTGTGCCACGAAATACCAGACCAGCCCCGTGAAGATCAGCCCTTCCGCCCAGCGATCCAGGGTCGAGTCCAGAAACGCGCCGAACTTCGATCCGTTGCCGCTCACGCGCGCTACCGCGCCGTCCAGCATGTCGAACCCACCGGTCACCAGCACCAGTAGCCCGCCGGCCAGCGTCCAGCCAAAGCCGATGCAGACGGCCGTGACGACGCTCACCAGCAGGCCAGCCACCGTGAGCGCGTTCGGATCGATCCCGGTCCGAGCCAGCGGACCCACCAGGCGCTCCACCGTGCGGCGCGTGCTTGCCTCGATGTGCGCCTTGTTCACGGTGGCGAGCCCCCGGCCCGAACCAGGTCCGCGTCGGCTGACCAGTAGGCCGCGCCAAGTTCGTCCTCGTTGAGTAGTTCCTCGTAGTAGGCCACCACGCGGTCCGTAATCGTGCTCCAGGTGAAGTCATGGGCGCGTCGCCGTCCGGCCTCCGCCATCCGCCGGCTCTTGTCCGGATTGTCCGACACGCGCATCAGGGCGCGTGCCAGCGCGACGTGATCCTTGGGCGGCACCAGGATTGCCGCCTCCTGGTCGGTCAGCATGGTGCGCGAGGCGGGTATGTCCGAGGCCACCACTGGCGTCCCGGCCGCCATGGCCTCCAGCAGCGTAATGCCTTGGCTCTCGCCGCCCAGCGCCGGCCAGCAGAAGATGTCGGCCGTCTGCAGGTACTGGCGCTTTTCCTCGTCCGAGACAAAGCCCTTGAACAGAACGTGCCGCAGGCCGAACTGCCGAACCTGTCGCAGATACGCGCGTCGCTGACCCGGTCGAAACGCCCCAATCACGATCAGTCGAGCCTGCGGTCGCAGCTGGCACACCAGCGCCATAGCACGCAGCAGGTAGTCCAGGCCCTTGCGCTTCTCCAGCCGACCCACGAACACGATGTTCAGCTTGCCGTCCTGCAAGTCGCTGGCCGGCGGCTGCGGTGCGCCATAGAAGTCGACGTCGATCCCGTTCGGGATGATTCGGTAGGCGCCCTTGTACGAGCGAAAGACCAGCTCCCGCGCCGCCTCGGAAACCGCGATCTTGCCGTGCAGACGGCGCTGCAGCCGCCGGATCAGCGGTCGCGTGGTCCGGTAGAACAGCGCCGAATTGCGCGCGGCGTGAAACGTACCGACGTTCACGCTCGTCGAGTACTGAAGAACGGTGAGTGGCAGCGCCGGAATCAGCGGCTCTTGCAGGTGCACGATGTCAAACCGCTGCTGTCGCAGGTAGCGACGCACCCGCGGCAGCAGCTGGGGGGAGAGCGTCAGCCGCGCCCGCGATTGGTTGACCGGCAGCGGCACCACGCGAGATCCGATTCGCACGAACCCCGGAAACCGCTCTTCGACTTCGTCGTCGGTGCTTGGCGCCATGATGGCCACCTCGTGGCCGCGCGCTCGCAGTTCACGTTCCAGATTCAGGATGTGCTGGGTCACGCCCCCCGGGTAGGGGAAGTCGTACGGCGAGACCTGAAGAATCCTCACGCGTCCAGCGCCTCCGGCCACATTGGGCGAAACATGTACCACTGGGCCGGCGCCTTGCGAATCAACGTTTCCAGATCCTGCATGACCTGCTGCATGGCCTGCTGAATCGCCTCGGCCGCCGGTCGGTCTTTGTCGATCACGATCGGTGCCATGCCGTGCGCCGAGTACGTACCGTCGGCGTACCGAATCATCCCGCCGACCAGCAGCGGGCTGCCGGTATGCCGTGCCAACACCGCCGCGCCCTCCGGCACCCAGACCGGCCGGTCGAAGAACATGACCTGCACGCCCTTGCCCGGCGTCGGCCGGTCCGCCAGCAACGCCACGAACTCGCCCCGCCGCAACGCACGCAGAATCCCGCGCGCCGCGTTGCCCAACTGGATGGACCGCAGGTTCTTGCGTGCACGAACGCTGTCCAGCAGGGCGGTCGCCGACCGGCTGCTGAACGTCTCCGCCACGGCGTAGGTGGGCCGGTCAACCGAAACCAGGCTGCCGCAGCAGTCCCAATTGCCGAAGTGCGCCGTGACCATGATTCCGCCGCGCTCCATCTCTTGGAACTCGCGCCAATGGTGCAGGCCCTCGATGGTCACCGTCTGGCGCAGCAATTCCTCCGGTGTCATTCGATAGGTGCGCAGGAAATCCACCATGAACTCGGCGTAGTTGATCACCGAGCGCATGGCCAGCGCGCGCACCCGCGGATCGGTCGCCGGCAGGTTCAGAACCACGGACATGTTGGCCGTGGTGTTCCGACGAATCCTGGGAACCAGCCAGTACACCAACATCCCAAAAAGCCGCGCCAAGCCAAACTTCACTGGGCGGGGAACCCACCGCTCGGCGCTGGCCGCAAGGGCGACTAGGGTGATCACGCGCCTACGCGTCGCTCCGGGCGCCGGCGGCAATGGTCGCCGTGCGGATGAACTCCTCCGTCATTACGCGCGCTTCCTCGTCCGAGTACTGGATCGGCGGCGACTTCATCAGGTAGGCCGACGGACCCTCCACCGCACCGCTTAGCCCGCGGTCCATCGCGATCTTGCAGCAGCGCAGCGCGTCGATCACCACGCCGGCCGAGTTCGGTGAGTCCACCACTTCCAGCTTCAACTCGGCGTTCAACGGCTGACCGCCAAACGACACGCCCTCCATCCGGATGTACGCCCACTTGCGGTCGCCTAGCCACGGCACGTAATCGCTGGGCCCGATATGCACATTCTCGGCGCCGATGTCGTACTCCAACTGGCTTGTAACCGCGTCGGTCTTGGAGATCTTCTTGGACTCCAGCCGTGAGCGCTCCAGCATGTTCTTGAAGTCGGAGTTCCCGCCCACGTTCAGTTGATACGTGCGTAGAACTTTTACGCCCCGTTCCCGGAAGAGGCGGGTCAGCACCCGGTGGGTAATGGTTGCCCCGATCTGTGACTTCACGTCGTCGCCGATGATGGGAACTCCGGCACTGCGAAATCGTCCCTGCCAGTACTCCTCGCGCGCAATGAAAACGGGCATGCAGTTCACCATGGCGCAACCGGCGTTAAGAATCTGTTCCACGTACCACTTCGTGGCCTCTTCGCTGCCCACCGGCAGGAAGTTCACGACGACGTCCGTGTGCGTATCCCGCAGCAGTTCCACGATGTTGTCGGTCGCGCCCTCGGCCTTGTACACCGTGTCGGCCATGTAGGCGCCAATGCCGTCGTGGGTCATCCCGCGCATGACGGGTACGCCCAGGCGGCCGACCTCCGCGAACTGCGGCGTGTTGTTGGGTGGCGCAACCAGGGCTTCGGACAGATCCCTGCCCACTTTGCCGCGATCGATGTCAATGGCGGCTGAGAACTCAATATCCCCGACGTGGTACGGGCCGAGCTGGGTGTGCATCAACCCCGGAATGAACTCGTCGGCTGCTGCGTCTCGGTAGAAGTTCACGCCCTGCACCAGCGACGAGGCGCAGTTGCCCACGCCGATAATTCCGACTCGGACTTTCGACACGCGTTTCCTCCTCGGAAGCTACGCCAGCACCCGGGCCGGCTCTGGAGATTTGGCGTCCGATCCACTCTCGTCGGATGCCGTTAGTTCCTCGATCAGGTTGCTGAGCGCCGCATGTCGGGCGCTCAAAGTGGGTCGATCCAGCGCATAGAGCATGCGGCGACCCTGTCGCCGTGCACGGACAAGACCCGCGCGCCGCAAGCGCCGCAAGTGCCACGACATGAGCGGCTGGCTGACGCCGACGCGGCGCGAAAGCTCGCTGACGTCCAATTCGTCGGCTGAGGCCAACTCGTCCAGCGTAATCAGTCGTGTTCGCGAGGCAAGCGCTCGGGTGTACGCGCGCATTGCGGCCAGATCCGCGTTCACTCCCACCTCACACATAAAGCAATGTTTGATAAATAAAACTTTATCACAGCCGTCCCGGCCTGACGACCCCGCCCCAGGATGACCGCACGGCCCGTGCCCGTGGCTAGCGCGCGTACTCCACGGCCCGCGTCTCCCGGATCGTTGTGATCTTGATCTGACCCGGGTACTCCATCGATTCCTGGATGCGCTTGGCAATGTCGTTCGCCAGCCGCTGAACGCCGGCTTCGTCTACCTGGTCGGGCCGAATCAGCACGCGAAGTTCGCGACCAGCCTGAATCGCATAGCAGTTGTCGACGCCGTCGAACGACTGCGCGATCTCCTCCAGTTTCTCTAGTCGCTGCAGATACCGCGTAACGGTCTCCCGTCGCGCCCCGGGACGCGACGCTGAAATGGCGTCGGCGGCGGCCACCGCAAACGCCTCGAAGCTGCGCAACTCCACTTCGAAATGGTGCGCTTCGGCGGCGTGCGCTACGTCCTCGGAGAGCCCGGAGCGTCGCAGCAACGCCCCGCCGATCAGCGCATGCGGACCCTCGATCTCGTGGTCGACAGCCTTGCCGATGTCGTGCAGGAAGCCCGCCCGGCGCGCCACTTCCACGTCCCCGCCAATCTCGGCGGCCATCGTCGCCGCCAGCAGCGATACCTCCACGGAGTGACTCAGCACGTTCTGCCCGTAGCTCGTACGGAACCGCAAACGCCCCATGTAGCGCAGGATGTCGCGCGGCAAGGCCGGCGTGCCCGCGTCATAGGCCGCTTGCTCGCCTTCCCGCTCGATGATCTCTTCGACCTCGGACCGCGCCTTGGTCACCGAGTCCTCAATGCGCGCCGGGTGGATCCGGCCGTCTTCCGTCAGCCGCTGCAAGGCCACCCGTGCCACCTCGCGCCGCACGGGATCGAACCCCGAAAGCACCACCGTTTCCGGCGTGTCGTCAATGATGATATCAATCCCGGTCGCAGCTTCCAGGGCGCGGATGTTGCGGCCTTCACGTCCGATGATTCGACCTTTCATGTCGTCGCTCTTGAGGTCGACGACCGATGTGGTGATCTCGGTTGTATGCATCGCCGCCACCCGTTGCAGCGAGAGCCCAACCAGCCAACGTGCCCGAGTCTCGGCGGTCTCCTTGGCCTCCGCCGTGATCTCGCGCACGCGCTGGTCGCAGATCTCGCGCATCTCGCGTTCGACCGAGGCCAATAGCTGGTCCTTGGCTTCGTCGCGCGTCAGGCTCGCCGCTGCCTCCAACGCGACCACCTGCTGCTCACGCAGGTCTTCCAGCTCGGACTCGCGTCGATCCAGGCCGCGCTTACGGGTATCGAGCGTGTCGTCCCGCTTCAGAAACTCCCGTTCCAGGTCGTCCAGGCGCTCCGAGCGCTTATCCAGCGTCTGCTCACGTTGCTGGAGTCGACGCTCCTGCTGGCGCAACTCGCGACGGCGCTCGCGCGTTTCGCGTTCCGCATCCGCGCGCTCGTTGCGGATCTTTGCGCTGGTGTCCTTGATACTGGCTCGTTGTCGGGCTTCGACTTCTGCCAACTCGTGCTCCACCCGGCGCGCGAATTCGCGCCCGCGCGCCTGGGATAGCCGTACCTGATAGAAGTAGCCCGCCACGAGCCCTACTACGAGCGCCGCCAGACCGGCGACGATCGCCAATAGGGCTTCCACGGCTGGCCTCCAGAAGGGTGTGTTGTACGAACAGTCGAATCAATCGCATTGACGAACTGGTTGGGCGGCGCCACGCGACGCCTCCACGACGCGATGCTACTCGGCGCCCCAAATCGCGGTCAAAGACCGGACGCCGGTCAGCCGCGCTACGCGCGCCGCTTATACTTCGCCTGACGGCGCCCGCCTTGGAGAGTTCGCGTGAATAAAAAGGAAACAAACGGCTCGATGACCGGACGCCAGCGCTACCTCAACGCGCTCCAGGGCAAGCCGGTAGACCGGATTTGCGTCGGCAGCCCCACGTCCCTGGCGACCTACGAGGAAATGCGGCGCCTCGGCATCGAATGGCCCGACGCCCACTACGAGGCCGCGCCGATTGCGCTATTGGCCGAACGCAGCTACACCGACCACGGCTACGACTCGATCATGCCCTATTTCAGCATCATCCTCGGCGCCGCCGCCCTGGGCGCCGACATCGAGTGGGGCGAGGACCCCTGGGAATTCGACAAAGGCACCGGCAAGATCATTTCCGGCCCCCGTATGCCCGCCGTCAGCCCGCCCAGCCCCTGGACCACCCCGGACGAGATCGTCATTCCCGACGACTTCCTCGAACGCCGCGAGACCAAGGCTGTCATCGACTCCATCAAGATTCTGCGCGAACGACACCCCGACGCCGCCGTCATTGGCAAAGTCATGGGTCCGTGGACGCTCTCGTACCACATGTTCGGGCCGCAGGAATTCCTGATCAACGTCATCCTCGATCCCGACTACGTGCATGCCTGCCTCGACCGGCTCATGCCCGCGTCCATCGAGTTCGCCAACGCCCAGATCGAGGCCGGCGCCGACGCGATCTGTCTGGCCGACCACTCCACCGGTGACCTCGTCCGCGCCGAGACCTACCGCGACTTCCTCATGCCCGTACACCAGAAGATCACCCCGCAGATCAACTCGCCCGTGATCCTCCACTGCTGTGGCAAGACGCTGGACCGGATGCAATACATCAAGGACGCCGGCTTTGAAGCCTTTCACTTCGCCACCGAAAACGACCCGCACGAGGCCAAGGCCGTCGTGGGTGACTTCAAACTCGTCGGCAACGTCAGCAACTTCGTCACCTTGCTTACCGGCCGGCCCGAGGACGTCGCGTTCGAGGTCGAGGACATCGTCTCCGCCGGCATTGACATCATCGCCCCCGAGTGCGCCGTCCCGCCCCAGGTCGCCAACGCCAATCTGATGGCCGTGCCGGCCGCCGCGCGAGGTGAATTCCAGGGCGATCCGTCGGTGACCAATCCCAGAAATATGGCCCACGAGTACCGCGTGGACGTCGCCAAGCAGAGCGCGGCAGCCTCGGCTGGACCGGCCCTCAGCCTCTAGGCGACGGTACCCGCTGCCCGTCCCTGGGTGGTCGCAGCAGTCGGCCACAAGGCGGCGACTGGGAGTTCCCGGCCTGATGGGCCGCTCGGAGGACTATCGCCGCTATGCCTGATCGACGCTCCCGCTGGCGCGAGGTGTCGGGCATCCCGGTCGAAGCCCCGTTCCTTCGCGCGGTGGAAGCGCTGGGCGGTCCCGCCGTCCTTGGCTATCCCATCACGCCCGGCCTGTTCGCTGGCGACGCGTTGCAGCAGTACTTCAATCATGGACGGCTGGACGTGCCCGGCCGTTCCAGCGTCCGTCAGGTCGGCGTGCCGCGGCTCGCGAACCTTGGTCTGGCCATGGCTCTGGCGCTACAGGCGCCGCCCGCCGGGGGCTCCGCCGGTCCCTTCGCCGATCCCTGGACCGACGAGTCGCGCCGCGACCGCGCCGGACCGCCAGCCAGCGCACCCTTCGACTGGCGCGGCTGGCGAATACGCCTCTACGACCGCGACCTGGTGCGAATGCTGGATCGTTCCCCCGTGGACGCGCGGCCAACCCCTGGCCATCTGGGCGACCTCTTCGTCACGCTTGACGAGGCTGAGCGCGCTCGCGGCGCGACGGGCCCGGTGCCCGTCCAACGCCCGATCACTGATCCGCCGCCCGAAGTACAGGTGCCGATCCTCACGTACCACCGCACCGCCGGCCCCGCGGCCTTCCAGGCACAGCTCGAAGGGCTGATGGATGCCGGCCTCACCCCCGTCTCCTTCGAACGGCTGGTCGCCGCCATCGAAGGCTGGGCCGAAGTGCCCGACGGGGCATTCGTCGTGTCCTTCGACGACGGCTGGCTCGACCAACTTGATGGGGCCCTGCCCGTTCTTGAGGCGCTCCGTGTACCCGCCGTCTTCTTTGTCCTCCCCGGCTTCGACCGCCACGGCCAAGGCCACATGACATTGGCCGACATTCAGGCCGTGCGCGCAGCCGGTGTCACGGTCGGCTCGCACACCATCAACCACGCCGACCTGCCGCCGCTCTACCGGACCAATCTGGGCGCCGCCCAGGCCGAAGTCGTCGAGTCCCGCCAGCGGCTGGAGGCCGACGTGGACGGCGTCGACTACTTCGCCTATCCCCTGGGCCGCTTCGACCCCGACGTCATAGCGCTCGTTGCCGCTGCCGAATATCGAGCGGCCGTCACAACCGTGCCCGGCATCGTGCACAACATGGATCGACTTCTCGAACTACGCCGCATCGGTGTCGAAACCTGGTGGCCGCTTGCTGATGTCGTGCAGAGAATCCGGGAAGCGGCCCAGTTCGACGGCGTGCCGTCGCCGATCTAGGCCCGAGCCACAAACGCTAACCCGAACGCCCCCGGCCCCGTGTGCGTACCGATAACCGGGCTGATCGGCACGTCCGGGATCGTGTCGCCGTCCGCGTTCAGCGGGTCTGCCACGTCTCGCTTCAGGCGGTCGTGTTCCGACTGGGCGTTCGCGTGCAGAATGGCCCAGCTGGAAACGCCGTTCGGCGCCTGTTCCCGCACGCGGTCCGCAATGGCCGCGTAGGCCTTCCGCATGGTGCGCACGCGTGTCACCGGCGCCACAACGCCGTCGCTCAACTCCAGCACCGGCTTTACTTTGAGCAGCGACCCCACGAAGGCCTGGGCACCGCCAACGCGTCCGCCCCGCTTCAGGTACTCCAGCGTCTGCACCACGAAGATGATGTGCGCCCGCTCGGCATGATCGGCCACAATGCCCTGAATGTCCTCCAGGCTGGCCCCGTCCCGTGCGGCGCGCGCCGCGGCGATCGCGCTGAACGCCATCGCCGGACCGACGAGCCGGGAGTCCAGCACCAGGATCTCGCGGTCCACCTGGGCTGCGCCCTGCCGGGCTGACTCAACGGTCTTGCTCAGGTCCGTTGACACGTGAATCGACACAATCGGTCCGTCCCCCGCAACCTCGCCATAGGCTTGCGCAAACTCGGCGGGGTTTGGCTGCGAGGTCATCGGGTGATCCGGCGATGTTTCCAGCAGCCGATAGAATTCCTCGGTGCCCAGGTCCACGCCGTCCCGGTAACTCGTAGTCCCGAACGTCACGTGGGTTGGGATCACCGTAATTCCCAGTTCCGCTGCAATTTCGGGGGGCAGTGAAGCCGTGCTGTCGGTAACGACCTGGATTGACATGTTCTTTGCAGCTTCCGATCAAGGCGTATGACGTGGCGAGAATAGTCCCGAGCACTCTCAAGGGCAAAATCCTGGCCACGCTGGTGGGTCTGGCGACGGTGGTGATCCTGGGACTCACGCTGCTGGTTGTGTTCTGGACCTGGCTTTCATGGGTCCTGGTCGCGGCCTTTATCCTGTGCGGGGCCGTCGTCGTACTGCTCGCCGTGGGACTTCTGATTTACCTCCTGAGACAGCGTCGGAAGCTCACGGCGCTTCGCGTGGGCTGGACCGACCGCGAAGCCCAAGGCAACCCGTAGCCACTGGCCTCGCCCGCACCCGGCATCTCGCGCACAACCCGAACCGGCCCGGCGCCGATGTCACAATGAACCGGGATATCCAGTGCGCGTCGCCCAACTCCAACTCGCCAACTTCCGCAACTACCGGCGTCTGACCCTGGATCTGCCGCCCGGCCCCAGCGTCATCGTTGGCGGCAACGGGCAGGGCAAGACCAACCTGCTCGACGCCCTGCACATCCTGGCCTCCGCCCAGAGCCTGCGACCCGGCCCCGAGGCCGCCTGGGTGCGCTTTGACGCCCCGGCCGCCGAAGGTTTCGCGCGTCTTCGCGCCCAGATCACCTCCGACTCCGGCGCCTGCGAAGTCGAAATGATCGTCGCCCGCACCCGTCCCGACGACGGCGAAACCTCCGGCGTGCGCCGCCGCGCCCGTGTCGACGGTGCGCTCACCCGCCTCGCCGATCTCCCCGGCCGTCTGCTGGCTGTCAGCTTCGCCCCGGCTGACCTGAATCTCTGGACCGGCGCGCCATCCGGCCGCCGGCGCTGGCTCGACCTGGCCGTCGCCCAGGTTGACCAGACTTACACCGCCCACCTCACCACCTACGAAAACATCCTCACCCGCCGCAACGCGTTGCTTCGTCGCCTCCAGGGTGGACTTGGCCGACCGACCGAGCTCGAATTCTGGGACGACCGCATCTCCGAGCCTGCTGTGGCGGTCACCCGCGCCCGAGCCGCCTACGTTGCCCACGTGCGTGCGCCCGTCAACCTGGGCTTCGAAGCCATGCGGGGCGGCGCGCGACTTGATCTCGCTTACCGCGCCAGCGGCCTCGGCCTCGATGCCCAGGGATACCGAGTGGCGCTTCAACAACGACGCAACCGCGACATCCAGCGAGGCGCCTCCGGCCTCGGTCCGCACCGCGACGACCTTGAAGCGCGGCTTGACGGCCGGGTGCTCGCCCACGTCGGCTCCCGCGGCCAGCTACGCCTCGCCGCTCTGGCACTCAAGCTCGGCCAGTACAGCGTCGCCTGCGACCAGCGTGGCGAACAGCCCCTCCTCCTACTCGACGACGTCGCCGCCGAGCTCGACCCTGCCCACCGCCGCCTGCTTATCGACCAGCTGCCCAAAGACGCTCAGGCCTTGGTAACAACCGCTGACGCGACCTTCCTGAACGACACGGCGCTCCAGCCGGCGGCCCGCTACCGTGTGGTGGCCGGAGAGATCGAGCGCGTCCATGGCTGAGCGTCGCGAAGGCCGACCGCGCAGCGCCCGCGAACTCATCGACCAGATGTCCACCCGCCCGGACCTTCAGTTTGGCGCCCGGCGCGTGGATGCGGTCGACGCTCTCGCGGAGTCCTTGAACGAGGTCCTCGGCCCCAGCGTCGCCGCCCGCTGCCGGATCGAGTCGATCTTCGGCGCCGAGGCCCGCCTCGCCTGCCGCGACAATTCCACGGCCATGCGTGTTCGTTTCTACGTGCCCGATCTCCTCAAGGCGGTCGCTTCGCGCCTGGCCGCCTCCGACATAACGGCCATTCGGGTCACAGTCGGCATGCGCGGCTGGGACGACGCGTAGCGTCCGCCTCGTCATCGGGCACGGGTAGACTCCCCGCAGTCCGGTCCGCCAGGTCGCCGCCCCATGCAATACAACCGCTCACTCGATGTCATCGCCAGGCCCGATGTCTTGGTCGTCGGCGCCGGTTGCGCGGGTACCGTGGCGGCTATCTCCGCCGCCCGCGCGGGCGCTTCCACCCTGGTCGTTGAGCGTGGCGGCTTCGCGGGTGGCTACATCACCGGCGTCGTCGGCGCCTCGCTCGACGGCTTCGTGGACCTGCGCTCCGGCCTTCCAGTGGTCGGCGGCGTTGTATTCGACCTGGCTCGCGCCGCGGCCCACACCACCGCTTCCGGAGACCTTGCCGCTACCCGCTTCCGCTTCAACGCCGAAGTCGGCCAGTCCCTGGCCAACCTCGACCGCCACGTCATTCACTTCGACATCGAGCGCTTCAAGCTCGAAGCCGACCGACTCATGCAGGAATCTGGCGCCCAACTCCTCTACCACTCCGTCGTCGCCGACGCTATTCGCGAAGGCGACCGAATTACTGGCGTCTTGGTGGCCAACAAGGGCGGTCTTGGCCTGATCGAGCCCCGCGCCATCGTCGACGCCAGTGGCGACGCCGACGTCGCGGCCTTCGGTGGCGCGCCCTACGACCAGGACCTGGATGCCCAGCAGCCGATGAGCCTGCACTTCCGCGTCGGCGGCTTCGACGCGACCCCGGAAGTCCGCGCGCATTGCAGCGCCCTGCTTAAGCAGGCCGTCGCCGACGGCCGCCTCACGCTCTATGGCGGACCCTGGATGGCGCCCTACGCCGAGCGCGACTACTACTTCAACGCCACCCGCTTCGCCGGCAACGGTGTCGATCCCAACGACCTCTCAGCCGCCGAAGTCCAGGGCCGCAAAGACGCTCGCCTCATGTTCGATCTCTTCAAGGAACACATCCCGGCTTTCAAGGACGCCTACTTCGTCACCTCGGGCCCCGTTGTCGGCGTTCGCGAAACCCGCCGCATCCGCGGCGACCGTGTGCTCACGGCCCACGACGTCCAAAACGAGATTGCCTACGCCGATGCGGTCAGCCTGGGCGCCTGGTGGCTGGACCGGCATCCCGTCGACTCATCCGGCTACCACGAACACGTCATCACCCGTCCCTACGACATCTCCTATGGCACCCTCGTTCCCCAGGGCTTGTCCAACCTCTGGGTCGCCGGGCGCTGCCACTCCGCCGAATCCGCCGCGCTCGCCTCCAGCCGCGTCACCGTCACCTGCATGGGCATGGGGCAGGCTGCCGGGACGGCTGCCGCGATCTCAGCGAGCAGCGGTCTGGGCAGCCGTGAGCTTGACATAACGCAGCTCCAGCAGCGCCTCCTGGCCGACGGCGCCATCATCGGGCACCGTGCCGACGAGGTTCGCGCTGTCGGCGACGCCATGCGCCCGGAGGAAATGCCCTCAGCGGCCGCCAGCCACTAGATCCAGGCGCGCTTCAGCTCACAACGGGGGACGGACGCGGCTTGCCCGTCGCGTCCAGCATCGCCAGCACCACGTCCCGCGCTTCCCGGAACAGGTCCAGGTGGTCGCGTCCCGCGCCATACGCCGAGTTGTTCAGGTGCGGCTCCAGCGCCAGGTCCTCGATCACGTCGGGATCGACCGCTTGCATGATCTGCGGCCACTGCCCGTCGCCCTGCCCGATTGGCACGATCGTGCCCGTCGCTGCCACGTAGTCCTTCAGGTGCAATACCCGCACCCAGGGCGCAACCTTTTCCCAGGCCTCGTCGTACGGACGAGTCTCGCTGACCACGTAGGCGTGCGCGTCGAACGCCAGCGCCGCCTGCCCGGGCTCGTAATCCGACAGGATGTCCCGCGTCGTGTCGCCGTCCAACGTGTACATGCGGTAGTTGTTCTCCAGCAACGCCACCGCGCCGTCCCCGTCGGTTTCGATCCGCCGTACCAGCCGTTCGAATGCGCCTCTCACGGCGTCGCGGTCCTCTACGGCCGTCGAGCCGTCGCGTGGCGCGAACGAAAAGACCCGAATCCAGCGCGACCCCAGCACGTTCGCGGCCTCGATAGACCGCGCGAGCTGCCGCTCGACCTTGGCTGCGTCCGTATCCACCGCGTATTTGCCGACCGGCGAGGTCACGCAATAGCAGCCAATCCCGGACTCGTCCAGCCGCCGGCGTAGCTCGGCCAGTTGCGCATCGCTGAGCTCGTCGATCGAATGCGCCGGCCCGTCCGCCGTCAGGCGCAGCTTCGTCAGGTTCGCCCGGGGCACCCCCAGCACCCGCAGACCGGCGATCTGCTCATCGAGAGGCTCCGCGATCTCCCCGCACATTCCGGACATGCCCCAGCTCATGGATGTACTCCTGCGTTCCGGCGATCTCGCCGACGCGCATTCTAGGCGTAGCCAGCCGTCTCAACGGGAATCTCGGCCGCGGCCGCCAGCCCCGGTCGCAGGTCCACCGTATACATCTGCCGCGTCCCCTCATGCACGGAGTCGATTGACAGATCGGTTCCATCCCGGTTCCAGCGCGGGTGCAGGTCCACCCGCAGCGGGCCGTCAAACTCCGGCGGGGCGTGAAACGCCCCCAGGTCCACCCGCAACCCGTCCGCTACCCGCACGATCATCAGCCGCCGCAGGTTCTCGCTGTCCGGGTACGTGTCGTTCGCGATCCACGCCCGGTCCGGCGAATACGAGCAATGTCCGTCCTCGGTCAGCACGCCCCGCGCAAATGCCTGCGGTTCGGCCCCAACGTCGCTCACCCGCCAGAACGCATTAGGCGCGACTGGTGCTCCACCCCAAGCGAGGATCTCGTCTGGGGCCCGCCAGTCGTAGTGCGAAACCAGCCGTGCCTCCCAGATCACGCGCGCGTCTGACCCGTCGGGCGCCAGCGTGACCAACCGCGTCTGCCGCGGCCCGTCAAGCGGCTGCCACCGGTGCAGCACCGCGACCCGCGACCCATCCGTGTTGATCTGCGCATGA
This sequence comes from Chloroflexota bacterium, assembly GCA_034423235.1. Lineage (GTDB taxonomy): Bacteria > Chloroflexota > UBA11872 > UBA11872 > UBA11872 > UBA11872. The sequence goes on from DAOUIX010000141.1 coordinate 71,051, forward strand.
TTCAGCCAGTGAATCTGCCCGACCATGCTCGCGTCGGAATCCATGCCCACGATCTCCGCCAGCGCCAGCACAAGCTCAGCGCTGCCGCTGGCGAGATCGATCCGCCACACCCCGTCCTCGCTCGGCGCTTCAACGTCGGCCCACGGATCCGCCACGCCTTCGTAGCCATACCCCGGCCGCTGCGTCGCCAGCCGCGCAAAGTTCAGCCCGATCGCGTAGCGCCCCAACGGGTCCACCGCATACACGGCCCGCTTCAACTCCCGCCGATCCCCCGTCGCCAGGTCCTGCACCACGCCCACAAACCGCCCGGCCCGCCGCCGGTTGTAGACCGCGTTTTCGGTGGTTCCCGGCACCCACTGCAACATCGTTCCCTGCTGCCAGCACCATGCGTTCGTGGTCGCGAACGGTTCGAACGGCGCCAATCCCGCGGGATCGACCACGCCCAACTCGATCTCGTCCTCGGGAGTGGGCTGCCGGTCGCGGAATCCCACCCGCATCCCCAGCAGTCGCTTCCCGCACGGCGACCACGGCGTTTTCTCGTAGTACCCGAAGTAGTGGTCGCCCGGCGGCTGCGTCACACGCCGAATCGACACGTCAGGCGCGGTCAGGATTCTTGACATTCGGCGAGTCTAGGATCCCAATACGACCCAAGTCTCCGGTATCCTCGCCCGCCTACCTCTACGTGGCCGCAATCGGCCAGGGCGCCCCGTGCATCGCATAGCTGTAATTGCCGGCGACGGAACCGGACCCGAAGTCACCGCCGAAGCTCTCAAGGTCCTCGAGGCCGCCGCCGCTGCGGAAGGCTTCACCTACGACCTCACCGAACTCGACTTTGGAGGCGAGCGCTACCTTCGCACCGGCGAGACGCTGCCCGACTCCGCCCTTGAAGACCTGCGCGGCTTCGACGGCATCTTCCTCGGCGCCATCGGTCACCCGGATGTCGCCCCCGGCATCCTCGAAAAGGGCATCCTGCTCAAAGCCCGCTTCGAGCTGGACCAGTACATCAACCTGCGTCCCGTCAAGCTCTACCCCAACGTCGACACCCCGCTCAAGGACAAGGGCCCGGACGAAATCGACTTCGTGGTCGTCCGCGAAAACACCGAGGGCATGTATACCGGCATGGGCGGCGTGCAGTACGAGGGAACCGACCACGAGGTCTCCACCCAGATTCACTGCACCACCTGGCGCGGCGCCGCCCGTGCGGTGCGCTACGCCTTCGAGCTCACCCGCCGCCGCAATGAGCGCAAGCAGCTACACCTGGTAGCCAAGACCAACGTGCTCACCAACGTCGGCGGTACCTGGTGGCGCGCCTTCAACGAGATCGGCGACGCGGACTACCCCGACGTCACCCGCGAGTACGCCCATGTCGACGCCGCCGCCATGTGGTTCGTCAAGAACCCCGAGTGGTTCGACGTCGTGGTGACCGAGAACCTCTTCGGCGACATCATCACCGACATCGGGGCCATCATCTCCGGCGGCCTCGGCATCGCCGCCGGCGGCAACATCAACCCCGAAGGCGTCTCCATGTTCGAGCCCATCGGCGGCTCCGCGCCCAAGTACACCGGCCAGGGCGTCATCAACCCGCTGGCCGCCATCAACGCCATGCACATGTTGTTGGACCACCTGGGCGAGTCCGCCGGCTCCGCGCGCGTCGAGGCCGCTCTCGTCAATGCCCTCCAGAGCGGCAAGATCAAGTCCATGAGCGCCGGCCGCATGGGCATGGGCACCTCCGAAGTCGGCGATCTGGTCGCCTCGCTCGTCTAGATGCCGGCCGATGCTCGACTATAGGCGGCTGCCGACCGGCTGACGCTCGGCGTAGCGGTGCGCCATCTCGTCCAGCGACACCACCGGCACGCCGCCCGCCTGGCCGACCATGCCGAAGGCTTCCATCCGCGCGGCGCAGACGTCCGCCATCGCCTCGCGCGCCGGCGTCAGGTACTGCCGCGGGTCGAACTCGCCGCGCCGCTCCGACAGCACCCGTCGCACCGCGCCGGTCATCGCCAGCCGGTTGTCCGTGTCGACGTTGATCTTGCGCACCCCGTGCCGAATGCCTTCTTGAATCTCGTCCAACGGCACGCCCCACGTCTGGCGCATTTCGCCGCCAAAGGCATTGAACGTGTCCTGAAGTTCCTGCGGGACCGACGAACTGCCGTGCATCACGATGTGCGTGTTCGGCAACCGACGATGAATCTCCCGGATGCAGTCCATCACCAGTACGCCCGCGTCCGGTTTGTGGCTGAACTTGTAGGCGCCGTGGCTCGTCCCAATGGCCACCGCCAGCGCGTCCACGCCTGTGCGAGCCACAAAGTCCTCGGCCTGCTCTGGATCGGTAATCAGTTGTTCGCGATCCAGCACGCCTTCCGCCCCGTGCCCGTCCTCCTGGTCCCCCGTCCCGGTTTCCAGGCTGCCCAGCACGCCTAGCTCGCCCTCGACGCTCACGCCCCGCGCGTGGGCGAGCTCTACGACTTCACGCGTGACGTCCACGTTGTAGTCGTAGTCGGACGGCGTGGCCCCATCTTCCAGGAGTGATCCATCCATCATCACGCTGGTGTAGCCTTGGTCCATCGCGCTCAGGCAGGTCTCCGGGCTGTTCCCGTGATCCTGGTGCATGACCACTGGTGTGTTCGGGTTGAGCTCCAGAGCCGCCAGGATCAGGTGCCGTAGGTATGCCTCGTTCGCATACGACCGTGCTCCCCGGCTCGCCTGGATGATCACCGGCGAATCCGTACGGCACGCAGCCGACATCACGGCCTGAACCTGCTCCATGTTGTTCACGTTGAATGCCGCCACGCCGTAGTCGTTCTCGGCGGCGTGGTCCAGCAACACGCGCAGGGGAATCAGCGGCACGCCAGTAACGCTCCCGGTCCCAAATGGCCGTTCCGGACGAAAAGGGTAACGCTCAGGATACTCCTATCGGGCCAGATGTCGCACTGCCTTGGTTGCGCTGAGCCCCCCGCGCGCCCAACATCCCCGCATGCCCCCGCCAATCCACTTCCGTCATCTGGACGTTGCCTGCGGCGGCCGCATGCTTCCCGATCGCCACGTGCTGGTGGCGAACGGCCTTGTCACCACGGTAAGCCCGACACCAATCTCATCACCGCCCGCCGCTCTCGTCGTCGACGGCCCCGGCATCCTCGCGCAGGGCTTCGTCGACACCCACGTCCACGGCCGTCGCGGCTTCGACGTCATGCGTCCCGGCGCTGTCGCCCCGCTGTCGCTGGAACTCCTTGCCCAGGGCGTAACTGGTTTCCTACCCACCGTCGTGGCCGTGCCGCCAGACGACCTGCTGGCCGCCCTGTCGTCCGTCCAGGGTGACCCGAGCGGCGCCCGCGTTCTCGGTATCCACGCCGAAGGCCCGTTCCTTTCCCCCGATCAACCCGGCATGTTCCCGCCTGGGGCATTTCTCCCCTATAGCCGCGCGCTCTGGCGAGACATGCACACGGCCGCCGCCTCTCCCATCCGACTCATGACCGTCGCCGCCGAACGCCTCGCGCCCTCGGAAGTCGACGAACTTCAGGCCGACGGCGTCACCCTCAGCCTCGGCCACACCAACGCGACCTACGAGCAGGCGTCGGCGGCCTTCGATGCCGGCATCACCCGCGTCACCCACGCCTACAACGCCATGCCCGGTTTCCACCATCGCGCGCCCGGAGCCGTCGGCGCCCTGCTCGACCGGGGCGACCTGGACGCCGAACTCATTCTGGACGGCATCCACGTCGCCGGCGCTGCCGCCCGCATCCTCGCCGCGACCCGCACCAGCGGACGCATCGTCCTCGTCTCAGACAGCGTGCCCCCGGCCGCCTGTCCGCCCGGCGAATACACCTGGGCCGGTCGCCGACTTCGCGTGGACAGAGACTCGGTTCGCCTGACCAGCGGTCGCCTCGCCGGCAGCGCCCTCACGCTGGATGCCGCCGTGCGCCGCGCCGTGGACTGGCTCGGCGTCGATCCTGCGGCCGCGCTCTATATGGCCTCGGAAGCCCCGCGAGCCTCGATCGGGCTGCATCCGGGCGGCCTCCGAACCCACGCTGCGGCCGATCTTGTCCTGCTCGACCAGCACCTGCACCCGCGCATGACCCTCGTCGGCGGCGCCATTCGCTGGCGGCGACAGAGCGCGTAACATTGCGCCAACGGCGCATCTGCGGCAGATTGAGCAAAACGGCCAACCTGCCATCGCAACAAGGACCCGCGCTCTATGATGACCCTGGGCCTCTGGGGGCGTATCCGAAGCTCCACCGTCAGCTGGCTCGTCATCTCGGCCTTTTTCTTCGCACTGGATGTCGTCGACGGATTTCCGTTTCCGTCTTGGTCGCTGATCCTCATCATCGTGTTCATGTTTTGGCCGTTGTACTTTGCGGTCCGCTGGATCGTCCGCGGCTTCTGACCGCGCCTGACCCATGACAACCGACGACCCAGGCGAAGGGATCCCCCAGCTTCTCGGACCCGGCGGCGAGCCACTCGGACCAATGCCCATGCCGGCCGCCGAGCCGGCGCCCCAACCACCGCCCGCGCCAGAAGCCCCGGCGGCCCCCGACGCCGCCCCGGAATCCGACGCCGCCCCTGTGCCCGATCCGTCCCAGGGCCCGATTTACCGCATCTCCACCCTGCTCGCCGTGGACCCGCGCGCCATTCCGGCCGCGCTGATAACCGTGTTGAACCACGACCCCTTCGAGGCCTACAAGCGCCGCCTCGACGCCGTACGTCCGCAGTTTGAGCAGACCCGCGACGTCATGATCTCCGCAACCGAGGCCCAACTGCTCCAGCAGGGCGCGCCCGAGGGCGATCACCGGACGGCCGCCACCCGCATGGTCGAGCAGAACTTCATGCGCACGCTCTGGGACGTCTGCTTCGAAACCGTTTCCGGTGCCCACGTCTCCCTGATCTTCTCCGCCGGCTTGGCTGGTCCCGAGCGTCTGGCCGGGGCCCTGCTCGCCTCCAACGCGCCGGTCCCGACCGTCTGGGTCACCACGCGCGCGCTGAGCATCGGCGCCCGCTTCGGCGCCTGGGCCGTCCCCGTCACCAAGGACACGGAAATGCCGGCCACCGTGGCCCTCACGGCCGAGAACTTCCAACAACTCCGCCTCAGCTTCGCCAAGGTCCGCGTCTAGCCGTCGGCCGACGTCCGCTTGACAGCCTCGAATGGCTCCGGTAAAAACCGACTGACCAGTCGGTTTGGTGACCGCTTTGAGCCTGCGCCTCCCCGGACGAGCCTCCACTGATCGCAAGGGCGCGACCCGCCACGCCCTCCTGGAAGCCGCCCTCAACGTCTTCGGCGAAAAGGGCTACCACGGCGCCGCGGTCGACGACATCGTCGACCGCGCCGGACGCTCCAAGGGCGCGGCCTATTTCCATTTCCCCAGCAAAGCCGCCATCTTCCGCGCCCTCGTACGCGAGCTGGCCAACCAATTGGTCAACTCCATCCAGCGCAAGATGGACGAGGTGGACTCGCCCGCCGAACGCCTCGACGCCGCCCTGCTCGGCCTCATCGACGTCTTCGTCCGCCACCGCTCCCTCGCCAGAATCGTGCTCATCGAGGTCGCCGGCGCCGGTCGCGCCTTCAGCGACGATCTGATCTTCGTCCGCCGCCAGTTCGCCGACCTGATCGAACGCGAACTCAACCGCGCCGTCGAGAGCGGCGCCATCCCCCCCTGCGACACCCACCTCATCGCCACTGCCTGGTTCGGTGCGCTCAACGAAGTCGCCGTCCACTGGCTGCACGATCCCGACGCCGGATCGCTGCACGCCTCCTACCCCAGCCTGCGCCAGTTGCTCCTCCAGAGCGTGGGCTTCAGCCCCGCCGAGGTAGATCGCGTGCCCCTCCATGCTTGAAGCCCCAGCCGCTCCCGCCATCCGCTTTCGCGACCCCGCCCTCGAACCCATCTGGGAAAAATCCCAGCGCGGCGAACGCCTTTCCGAGGACGACGGCCTCACCTGCCTCTCCACCCGCGACCTCACCGGTCTCGGTCGCATCGCCGACGCCGCCGCCCGTCGTGTCTCCGGCGACCGCGTCTATTTCACCTTCAACGTCCACGTCAATCCCACCAACATCTGCGTGCTGTCCTGCAAGTTCTGCGACTTTGCCGCCAAGGTCGGCGACGACCACGCCTACGAGTACTCCATCGACGAGATCATCGGCCAGATCCATCCCGGCGTTCACGAAGTCCACATCGTCGGTGGCCACCACCCCACCATCCCGTTCGAGTGGTACGAGGACCTCCTCCGCGCCATCAAATCGGAGCGCCCCGCCGTCCAGATCAAGGCCTTCACCGCCGCCGAGATCGACTACTTCCACAAGCGCTTCAAGATCCCTGATCAGGAGGTCTTGGAACGCCTCCTCGACGCCGGCCTCGACTCCATGCCCGGCGGCGGTGCCGAGGTCTTCTCCGAGCGCGTCCGCCGCGAACTATTCCGCGGCAAGGCCGGCGCCGACCGCTGGCTCGAGATCCATCACCTCGCCCACGCCATGGGCATCCACACCAACGCCACGCTCCTCTACGGCCACATCGAAACCCACCGCGAGCGCGTTCGCCACCTCATGCGCCTGCGCGAGGCCCAGGACGAGTCCGGTGGCTGGCTCTGCTTCATCCCCCTCGAATACCAGCTCGGCACCACCCTCCTCGTCGACCGCCAGGCCTCCCCCATCGACGATCTCCGCACCCTCGCCACCTCCCGCCTCATGCTCGATAACTTCCCCCACATCAAGTCCTACTGGGTCATGAGCGGCGAGGAAACCGCCTCCATCGGCCTCAACTTCGGCGCCGACGACCTGGACGGCACCATCGGCACCGAGCGCATCGCCCACGCCGCCCTCGCGGCCAGCCCACTCGGCCTCGAGCGCGACCGCATGGTTCGCCTCATCCGCTCAGCCGACAAAGTCCCCGTCGAACGCAACGCCACCTACGACGTGCAGAAGGTGTATGACGCCTAGGCTCGGCCGCATTCCGTATCTCAACACGGAGCCCTTCTTCGCCGACGACGAAGTCCGGGCCAACGCCGTCGTCGAAGTCCCCAGCCGCATGATCGACCTCGCCCGCCTCGGCGCGGTCGACATCGCGCCCCTCCCCGTCGTCGCCGCCTTCGATCACCCCGACCTCTTCCGCCCCGTCGGCGGCCTCGGCATCGCCGCCGCCGGCGCCGCCCGCAGCGTCTTTCTGCGCTCGACGGTTCCCGTCGAGGATCTCGGAGACGCATGTATCGGCG
>DAOUIX010000142.1:0-25569 GCA_034423235.1 Chloroflexota bacterium
CCCACCGCTCGGGCGTGGACCGGCGGCGCCGTCGAACGTCACAATGCGGACCAGCCGCTCCGCGCCCCGTGCCCCATGACCACGGACATCTTCTTCCAGATCGTGACGCCGGACGAAGCGCTGGCGCGCCTCTTCAAGCATCGGCCCTGCACCCCCGGCAGCGAACGCATCGGCCTGGACGCCGCCTTGGGCCGAGTCACCGCCGCGCCGCTCACCTCGCCCGAAGACAGCCCGTCGTTTGCGCGCTCCGCCATGGATGGCTACGCCGTCCGCGCCGCCGACACCTACGGCGCATCCGAAGGGCTGCCCGCATTCCTGACCGTGGACGGCGAGGTCCCCATGGGCGCCGCCGCTGTTCAAGCCCTGCGGCCGGGCGGCGCCCAGCTGATCCACACCGGCGGCATGCTGCCGCCCCAGGCCGACGCCGTGGTGATGGTGGAGTACACCCAGCCGGTCGACGAGAGCTCCATCGAGGTTTTGCGCCCGGCCGCCCCCGGCCAGCACGTCATCCAGGCTGGCGAGGACTTGGCGGCCGGCGACGTGCTGCTGCCGGCCGGACACCAACTGCGCGCCCAGGACCTCGGCGTACTGGCGGCCCTCGGCATTACGGAAATCGCGGCGGCGGTGCGCCCTGTCGTTGGCGTGCTCTCGTCCGGCGACGAGATCGTGCCGGCCGACGAGACACCGGCGCCCGGCCAGGTTCGCGATGTGAACGCCACCACGTTGTCCGCCCTGGCCAAGCGGGCCGGCGCCGAGGTGCTCGAGTTCGGCGTCGCACCCGACGACCGCAGCCAACTGGAACGCCGCACCCGCGCCGCCCTTCACGCCTGCGACCTCGTCGTCATTTCGGCCGGCAGTTCCGTCAGCACCCGCGACATGACCGCCGACGTCATCGGCAGCCTGGGACAGCCCGGCGTGCTGACCCACGGAATCGCCGTCAAGCCGGGCAAACCCACCATCGTCGCTTTGGCCGACGGCAAGCCGATCTTCGGCCTCCCGGGCAATCCCGTGTCCGCCATGGTCGTGTTCGGGCTGGTGGTCGTACCGACAATTCGGCGATTGCTCGGGTCGAGCCCCGCCGCCGACCCACTGAGGCGACGGGCGCGCCTGACACGAAGTCTGGCTTCACAGACGGGGCGCATCGACTTCGTACCCGCCGTGCTTCAACAGCGCGACAACGAGTGGTGGGCCGCTCCGGTTCTCGGACCCTCCAACCTCATCGCCACCCTCGTGCGCGCCTCGGGTCTGATACGGATTCCATTGGACGCCGGCGGGCTGGCGCAAGGCGCCTGGGTTGACGTTGAACCCTTCTAGCTCGGACCAACGCGCCGTCTACCTCTACGACGTACCCCTCGCCACGGCGCGCGAACGCCTGGCGAAGGCGTTGGCCGAACGCCCCGACTGGCCGCCCCGCCGAACGGTGCGACTGCCCGTGGACAAGGCGCTGGGCCGCATCACCGCCGCGCCCATCTGGGCGGCCCTCTCCAGCCCGCACTTCCCCGCCGCGGCCATGGACGGTGTCGCGGTCTCCGCCGCCGACACCGTCGGCGCCACCGAGACGTCTCCCCGGCGTTTGACGCTGGACGCCGATGCCGTCTGGATCGACACCGGCGACGCCATGCCGCCCAACGCCGACGCCGTCATCATGATTGAAGACATCCACGACCGCGGCGACGGCGCCATCGAGATCATCGCCGCCGCCGCCCCCTGGCAGTACGTCCGGCCGATGGGCGAGGACATCGTGGCCTCGGAACTGGTGCTCCCCCAGGGCCGCCGCCTCGAGCCGCGCGACCTCGGCGCCCTGGCCGCCGCCGGCCACGCCGAGGTGGCCGTGGTCGCGCCGCCCCGTGTCGCGGTGATCCCGACCGGCAGTGAACTGGTACCCGTCGGGCAGTCTCCGCGGCCCGGCGAACTGATCGAGTTCAACGGCCTCATGCTCGGCGCCCTGGCCGAGACCTGGGGCGCCCAGGCGCTGCGCGGCGAGATCGTCGCCGACGACTTCCACGCCATCCGCGCCGCCACCGAAGCCGCGCTCGAGTCGGCCGACATCGTCGTCATCAACGCCGGCTCATCCGCCGGCCGCGAGGACTTCAGCGCCCGCGTCATCGCCGACCTCGGCCGCGTGTTCGTACACGGGGTCGCGGTGCGGCCCGGACATCCGGTGGTTCTCGGGGTTGCAGGCGGGAAGCCCGTCCTGGGAATCCCCGGGTATCCCGTCTCCGCCGCCCTCACGTTCGAGCTCTTCGTCCGCCCGCTGATCGAGGAGTGCCTGGGCCGCCAGGCCCCGCAGCGCCGCACGGTCAAAGCCGTCACCCCGCGCCAACTCGTTTCCCACGCCGGCGACGACGAGTTCATCCGCGTGCGCGTTGGACGCGTGGGCGACCGCATCGTCGCCGCGCCGCTGGAGCGCGCCGCTGGCGTCATCATGTCGCTCGTTCGAGCCGACGGCTTCGTCACCATCCCCCGCTTTTCCGAAGGCATCGCGGCCGGATCCCAGGTTGAGGTCGAACTCCTGGGCGAAGCCGAGGGCATCGAGCACACCGCCGTCGCCATCGGCAGCCACGATCCTGCCCTCGATCTACTGGCCAGCGAACTCGCCCGCCGCTCGCCGCCCATGCGGCTGGCCTCCACGAACGCGGGCAGTTACGGCGGCCTGGTCGCCCTGCGCCGCAACGAGGCCCACCTGGCCGGCTGCCACCTGCTGGACCCAACAACCGGCGTCTACAACGAGACCGACGTGCGGCGAGTGCTTCCCGGTCGCGCCGTCACCCTAATCCACTTCGCCCAGCGCGAGCAGGGCCTGATCGTCCCGCGCGGTAATCCCAGGAGCCTCGGCACGCTGCAAGACCTGACCCGCCCCGACGTGCGCTTTGTCAACCGCCAACGTGGCGCCGGCACCCGCATGCTCCTGGACCATCTGCTGACCAGGGAAGGCATCGACCCCGCCGCGATTGAAGGCTACGACCGCGAGCAATACACCCACCTGGCCGTGGCTGCCGACGTCGATAGCGGCATGGCCGACGCTGCCCTGGGCATCCGCGCCGCCGCCCGCGCCCTCGGCACCGACTTCATCCCGGTAGGCATGGAGCAATACGACCTCGTCATCCCCAACGAACACCTCGACCGTCCGCCAGTCGCCACCCTGCTCGAAATCCTCCGCGACCCGACCTTCGCCGAAGCCGTCCACGCCATGGGCGGCTACGAAACCACCCGCATGGGCGAAGTCATGGCCGAACTCGACGGGAACGACTGACGACCCATGGCCGTGCCTGCTCCCTCAGTCCCGCAGACCGCCGAGCTTCCGTCGGCCACCGCTGAGCGTGCCGCAAGTCGTCGCGGGCTAGGTCTGTTGGCTGTCGTCGCCGCTTTCGGTGCCCTGATCTACAGCATCATGCTCGCGGGCACCGAATCGGCGCCGCAGTCACGTTCGACGCCTTCGGAATCTGCCCTCAACGCGCCCGCAGTCGAGGCATCTGGAAGCGTTGCGGTCAATGCACTAGACGCGGACGCCCTTGCCTCACGCTTGCCGGGAATCGGACCCGTCTACGCCGCCCGAATCGTCCATGCCCGCATGCTCTTCGGCCCGATACGTTCCGCCGCCGACCTCCGCGCGCTGGGAATCCCAAACCACACGGTTGAACGCGTGCTGCCGCTGATCAGCTTTCGAGCGCCGGGTCGTCCTGGGATCGCGTTCCGTGCATGACCAGTAATGCCACCACCAGCAGCACGACCTCGATCAAAATCGGCAGCAGCGGGCCGACCTCGCGAACCCAGGCGATGACGCTGATCGTAATAGCAATGAAGAACAGCCAGAACACCCGACGCAGGTTGCGCCGCAATGCAGCGGTCAGTCGGCGCCCTCGCAGCGCCAGCAGCGCCATCGTGCCAATCAGGGCCGCCTCCACGATGATCGGCGCCGGTCCCGACTGCAGCGACCACACGAAGACGATGAGCGTGATGAAGAAGATCGAGAAGAGCGACGCGAACAAGGCGCGCTGGCGGCGGCGATCCATGGTGTGGCCCGGCAGAGAGTCTGGCGCCAAAGATCATACGGGGCGGGGCTGGGGCCAGGCGCCCTGATCGCCGGCGCGGGCGCCGCGCTGCTCTTCGGCATCGCCGCGACCGCCTGGTGGAGTCCGGCTCCTGCCTGGCTCACAGCCCTTCTGGGAGTGGTACTGCTTGCGGTCGGCGTAGCCCGTCCAACACGCCTGCCCCTCCTTCTGATCCCGGCCGCCCTCGTGCTAGGTCTGGCCCGCGCCACCCACCACCAGCAGGCGCAAGCGCCTCTCGTGCAGGTGCCGCCCGGCGTCGAGCTTCGTCTCGAAGGCAACGTCGTCGACGCACACCCCGGCGCGCGCCGCACGCTACGCGTCGAGCGCGCAGGTTCTGACAGTACCGATACCAGGGCGGCCGCCGGCCTCGTTGAGTTCTTCGCTCCCGGCGGCGCGGCCCCACCCGGTGCCCACGTGGCTGTAACCGGCGCCTTCGAGCCGACCCGGCCCCGTGGCCCACCAGGGCTGCGCCGAACGGACGAGACCTTCGCCGGGCGCATCGATACCCAACAGGTCCGCATCCTCTCGCTGCCGCCAGATACCAACCCACCCTGGCTCACCCGCCTCCGCGATCACATCGACCGCAGCGTGCGCCGCGTCCTGCCCGAGCCGCACGGCGCGCTGCTCTCGGCCATCCTCGTCGGCAAGCGCTCCAGCCTGCCCGGCGACCTGCGCAACGACTTCCTGGCCTCCGGCCTGATCCACGTTGTCGCGATCTCGGGCTTCAACATCACCCTCGTTGCCCTCGGCGTCCGCCGCATGGCCGGCTGGCTGATCGGTCGCTACAGCGTGCTCCTGGCCATGCTCGCCCTTCCCCTCTACGCCGCCCTGGCCGGTGGCGAGCCCAGCGTGGTGCGGGCCACGCTGATGGGCGAACTGATCCTGCTGGCCTGGTTGCTTGGCCGCGATACCGACGCGCTGACCGCCCTGGCAGCTGCGGCGCTGGCGATCGTTCTCGTTGATCCGTCGGCTCTGGCCGACGTCGGGTTTCAACTCTCCTTCGCCGGCACGTTGGGGCTGGTCGTCATCGCGCCGGGCCTTTCTGAGTGGCTTACTGCCAAGGCCCGCCTCCCGCGCCTCGCCGCTGAGCCGCTGGCCGTAACCGCCACGGCCAGCCTGATGGTCACGCCGATCATCGCCCACACCTTCGAGCGCCTGCAGTTGGCCGCTATCCCGGCCAACCTGCTGGCCCTGGCCGCGCCGGTCTGGATCATGGTCACGGGCGCGCCCGTGGCGGTCTGGGCGGCTGCCGGATGGCCGTTCGGCGAGGTGCTTGCCTGGGCCGCCTGGGTTCCGCTGGAATACCTGATCCAGGCCGCCCGCCTGGCCGCCGCGCTGCCTGGCGCCTCCGTCCCCATTCCCGGCTTCAGCCTGGGACACGCCGCGGCCGTCTACGCGGCGATCGCGCTGCTTGTCGCGCTGGGCGGCCGCCGACCCTGGCGAATCCCCCAGGGCGGCCCCCGCCTCATCAGGTTCATGGTCATCGGTCTGGGCGTCGTAGCCTTCGCCCTTCCACCAGTGCTGGCCGTCGTCGCGGCACCGCGTCTATTCAACGATTCGGCGACGCGCATCACCGTCGACGGTGCCGGCGCCGCACCAACGGTCTACGCACGGCAGACCGATGCCAGCCTCGTCGTCGCGGGTGACCGCCTGCGCCCATACGTGCTCGATTCCGCCCTGCCGGCCTGGGACCCGACGGTCGACCTGCTGGCCATGCCGCGCGGCGATGGCCGAGCCACCGCAGTGGCCCTGGGTCTGCTGCTGGAGCGGCCTGTAACGCTGGTGGCGGCTCCGCCGCTGCACGGACTCGGCCCAGCGCTCGTGACCCATGACAGGGCCCGTCGTGCGCCCGTCGACGCGGCGCCTTCGGCATCCGCCGGCGGCCTGACGGTGCGGATGCTCAATCATGCGTCCGGCTTGTGGACGGAGCTCTCCAGCGCGGATGTCACGGTCCTTGTCGCGCCGCCGGGTGCTGCCCGTCCGCCTCCCGGCACATCCGCCGACGTACTGGTCCTCGGCCGACGCAGCACCCTCGGACCGTCCGCCTTCCACGCCCTGGGCTCGTCAGGTATCCGCCTGCTGCTGGCCCCCCACCCAACGCGCGCCCAGATCGCCGTCGTCGCCATTGACCCTGACGGACAACCGGGCATTCGCGAAGTCGTGACGGGCACGGTCGTGTCGATTCGATCGCAGTCCGGTGACCTCGAAGTCCGCCAGCCAGGCTGACATCTCGCACGGGGTACGATCCTTCGCGGTTCAGCCACGAAAAAGAGCGCACCAGTGCACACAGCAGTTGTCGGCGGCGGCGCCATGGGCGCTGCCATCATTCGTGGCCTGATCGCGCGGGGCGGGCTCGAGCCGGCCGACCTGATGGCGGCGGAAGTCGTCGCCGAACGCCGCGCGGCGCTCGCCCAGGACTACGGCATCGGCGTCACCGGCGATGCGGACGCCGCCGTGTCTGGGGCATCCCTAATCATCCTGGCCGTGAAGCCCCAGAACTTTCAGGAATTGGCACCAACGCTCCTGCTGGCATTGGACGACTCGGCGCTGGTCATATCGATCATGGCCGGCGTCACGCTGGAGACGCTGCGCTCAGGCCTGGGAACCGACCGCGTGGTCCGCGTTATGCCCAACATCGCGGCCCAGGTGGGACGCGGCGCCTCTGTATGGACCGCCGACAGCGGCGTAACCGACGCCGACCGCAACCGAACCCGCGCGGTGCTGGGCGCGCTCGGAATGGAAGTCGAAATCGAGAACGAGTCGCTGATCGACGTCGCCACCGCCGTCCACGGCAGCGGCCCCGCCTACGTTTACCTGCTGGCCGAAGCCTGGATCGATGCCGCCGCCGCGCAGGGGCTCGACCGCGACATGGCCACAGAATTGGTTCGGGAGACCATCGCCGGATCGGCGGCCCTCTGGCAGGCCACCCGAAGTCAGCCGGGCGCTTTGCGCGAAGCCGTCACCTCCCCCGGCGGCACCACCGCGGCCGCCCTGGCGGCCCTTGAAGACTTCGATTTCCCCGCAGCTATGCGCGCCGCCATCGACGCGGCAACCCGCAGGGCAAAGGAACTGGCCTAGGCACGACGCCGTACGCCTCTGCTAGCGTGCGCTCGAACGCATCCGGAGACCCTGCCCCATGCCTGCCACGCTCACCGACGCCCAACTCGAAGAACTCAAGACCTTCGACTCCGCCACCATTGCCAACGCCATCGAGCAGTTCAAAGTCCGCGACCAGACCCTCGGTTACGTGGGCAGCAACGTCCGTGCCCTGTTTCCCAACAAGCGGGAGCCGATGGTCGGCTATGCCGTCACGGCCAAGGGCGACAGCACCACATACGCACGCCGACGTGACCCCGCCCTCCAGTTCGACCTGTGGGAGGCACTCGAGGCATCACCGAATCCCTGCGTGGTCGTCGTCCAGGACGCCGGCAACAACCCGTCCAAGTCCTGCCACTGCGGCGACGTCATGGGCACGATGATCCGGACGCTGGGCGGAATCGGGCTGGTGACCGACGGCGGCGTGCGCGACCTTCCCGAGGTCGAGGCGCTCGGTCTTTACTATTTCGCGCGCGGACCTGTAGTGGCCCACGGCACCGCCGTCATCTTCGACGCCGGCGAACCCGTAGTAATCGACGGCGTCCCCATCCAGACCGGCGACCTGCTGCACGGCGACGTGAACGGACTGGTGGTCATCCCCGCAGAAATCGCCGGCGAGGTGGCCGATGCCGCCCGCGAGGTGATTGCCGACGAAACCCGGCGCAAGGAGTTCGCGGCCTCGCCCGGATTCACGCTCGAGGGCTACCGCAAGCTGCTCGGCTTGTAGCGCCGCGGCACATCCGCCGTGGCGCGCCCCGAGCCGACAGGCACGGGCGCTGGCGACGCCATGGGATCCGCCCCGCGGGTAGGCATGCATGTTGCGGTGGACGCTGTGGCTGCCGGCGCCGGGCTGCTGCCCGGAGCCGGCCCCCTGCGCCACACCACCGTCAACCTCGTCGCCGCGCTGGCCGACCTGGCGCCGCATTGCTCATGGCACGTTCTCTGCCCCGCGTTTGCCCCGCTGCACGAACTCTTCGGTCGGCCCAACATCAGCGTCCACTCGGTACGCTTCGCGGCTCGGATGCGCCCGGTCCGCGTCCTCTACCAGCACGCCGGCTACGCGCCCGCTCTCCGACGTCTTCGCCCGGACGTCACCCTCCACACCGTCAACGTCGCGCCGCCGTTCGGCCCGCGCCCGCGCGTGGTCATGCTGCGCTCCTTGCAGTGCTTCACCCACCCGCGCCAGTTCGGCTGGCTGCGACGCACGTACCTCCGGTTCGCGTTGCGTCGCTCGCTGCTCGGCGCCGACCGCGTCGTAGCGGGCACGTCGGCGGCCGCCCGTGACGCGCAGCGCTTGCTGGGCTTGGATCCAGCCCACCTTCGGGTCATACCCCACGGCCTCGCTCCTCACATCGCCGGCGCGCTCGGCAAGCCGCCGCCGGCCCGTCGAACCGAGCGCCCTTACCTGCTGGCCGTCTCCACCCTCTACGGCCACAAGAACTATCCGCGATTGCTGCAGGCCTTCGCGTCGCTGCGGCGGCGCAACGCAGTTCCGCATGAGCTGCGCATCGTCGGCGCGGACGCCGATCTCACCGCCGCCGAACTCCGGCATATGGCCGGTGAACTAGGCGTAGGCGACGCCGTAAGGCTGCTCGGCCCCGTTCCCCACGACCGAATTGCGTCGCACTACCAGCGGGCCGACGCCCTGGTCTACGTCTCGCTGGCCGAAACCTTCGGCCACCCGCCCCTGGAAGCCATGGCGCTCGGCTGCCCCGTCATTGCCTCCAACACGACCTCCCTGCCCGAAATCACGGGAGGCGCGGCCGAGCTTGTCGACCCGACAGATGTCCCGGCCATCGCGTCTGCCATCGAACGCGTCGTTGCCCAGCCGCGGCGCCGCGCCGAGCTTGTGGATCGCGGAAGACAACGTGCCCGTGACTTCACCTGGTCGCGCGCCGCCGAACGTCTGCTGAATGTCCTGCAGGAGGTCGCCGACGCGCCGGCGTCGACCGCTCCCTAACCTGTCGAGTAGCCCCGCCGCTCAAGCTCCGCGGCCATCCGCATCGCCGCCTCCACCCGGTTCGGACCCTTCTTGTTGTAGAAGACCACGAAACTGGCCGTCTTCGGCCCGTGTCGGGCGGTCACCAGGTCTGCCAGTTCGGCAATCTCTGCATCCGTGTAGCTGTGTTCAGCTCGCAACGCCCGGCGCTCGCGAGCCGACACCTCGCCCGCGTTGTCGCGTCCCATGAAGCGGTAGTACGCCAGCCCCGGCGCCGTCAGTTCGGTCACGGGCTCCGGCAAGCCGACCGCCGCCGCCCGCGGCTCGTCGGCAATCACGGCGCCTAGCCCATGCGCATGCAGCCGCTCCAGCGTCTCCCCGCGTCGCTCGCCCAACCATTCCGGGTGCCGAAGCTCGATGGCAATCGGATCGTCACCCATTCCGTCGCGCAGCAAGGCCAGGTGCGCATGTGTCTCCGGTTTCGGTCGCACGTTCGCGCCCAACTGCACCAGGAACCCGCCAAACTTCCCGGCTTCCCGCAGCGGTTGCACGCCTTTGAACTGGTTAGAGACGTACTCGGCAGCCAGCCGCGAATCCCGCGGCGGGTTCGCCACCGCACGATGCGCCTTGATCAGGAACGTGAATGCCTCCGGCGTCTGCTCCGCCCACCGCGTATAGACGCTGGGCTCGATGCGTCGATAGAAGCTGGCATTGACCTCCACGAGCCGCAACCGCGATGCGTAATGCGCCAACCGCTCGCCGGGCTTGGTGCCCCGCGGGTAGAAGCCTGTGTGATCCGACCAGTTGGCCGTGCCGACACGGATGCGATCGAAGCTCGCATCGGACATGGTGTTCCGCTTCCTCCCGTCAGAGCACCCGGAATGCTAGACCCAGCCAGGCAGCGGGTGCGGCAGCTGGTACACCATGCCGGTGTCCCGTGAACCGTGCAGAGGAGGTCCCGGCGGCGCGAAGGAGGAACGGCCACCAATCGCTCGACCTCTCGCCGCTGGGTCTCGTCGGCCGCCGCGGCAGGGGGATTCGCGCGGCCGCGAGATCGCAGACAGCTAGGAGCCGTCCGCGGGTAGCGAGGGCTCGGCACGATGGCTTGTGGGGGTACCGCGCCGCCGGAACCAACCTCACACGGTCGGCTCAATATACCGTACAAAAAACGAACGTCAAGCCCGACAGCCGCGCCCGTCGCGCCATTGCTACGATGCGGCACCAGCTTCAAGGTGAACCCCATGGCCCGTCCCAAGGTTCTCGTCACCGGCGCCGCCGGCTACGTGGCGGCCCAGATGCTGCCCACCCTGCGCGAGCGCTACGACTGCACTCTCATCGACGTCACCACCACCGACCGCAATGGGCAAGAGGTCCCCGGCGTCCAGGTCCAGAGCATGTTGGACGAACGCGAAACGCTGCGCCCACTCTTCACCGGTTGTGACGCGGTCATCCACCTGGCCTTCATTCGCCGCACTGAGGACGTGCGCGAACACTTCGAAGGCGAGATGGACAACATCCGCATGGCCTACAACGTCTTTCGGCTGTCGCTGGAAGAGAACGTTCGGCGCGTCGTGATGGCCAGCTCCAACCACGCCGCCGACTTCTACGAACACCTGCTGCGCAGCCGCGAGATGGACATGCTGCAAGCCACCAACGACATCCGCCCGCTCTCCGACAACTACTACGGCTGGGCCAAGGAGTCCTACGAGCACCTGGGCTTCGTCTTCGCCACCGGCACGCTGGGCCGCAAGCTGGAGAACGTGCACATCCGCATCGGCGCCCCGCGGCAGCTCAATCCCACGGAGCTGTCGGGCGACATCCAGGGCTATCCCGTCCGCCGCAACCTGGGCGCCTACATCAGCCCCCGCGACCTGACCCAGCTCTTCGTCAAGTCCATCGAGACCGAAGACATCAACAACGAGTGGGGCATTCCCTGGCAGGTCTTCTACGGCATCTCCGACAACACCCGTTCGTTCTGGGGTCTGGAGAACGCCCGCCGTGTCATCGGCTACGCGCCGGAGGACGACTCCGAGGTGTCCTGGGCCCGGGAGGTGTACGACAACCTCACGTCGAAGGGCGTGCTCGGTCGGGTCGGCAAGGCGCCGTAAGCATGGACACTCCGGTCGAACGCCGCTGGGAACGCTGCCGTCCCCAACAGATCTGGGACGCGATCTCCGAGTTCCCCTGCGTCTACGTGCCCTCCGGCCCCCTGGAGTGGCATGGCCGACAGAACGCCGTGGGCCTGGACGCCGTGAAATCCACTGCCATCTGCCTACGGGCCGCCGAACGCACCGGCGGGCTGGTCTATCCCTCCGTCTTCCTGGGCGCGTGGGAGGTGCCGTCGCCACTGGGCATGCCCGCGGCGCCTGACCTCATCCAGTCCAACACCCAGACCGTCCTCGACTACCTGGCGCGTAACGGCGCCAAGGTCGTGATCTGGCTGGGCGGACACGGCGGCAGCGAGGACTACCTGGCCTATCGCCGCGCCGCGCTGCAAGCCATGCGGCAGTCGGACATCCTGGTGCTCGCCGCCGTCGACGCGCATCTCCTGACCGACTTCGAGAAGCCGATGGACCATGCCGCCGCCATCGAGACGTCAATCATGATGTACCTGCATCCGGAGACGGTGGATCTGGCCGCCCTGGATCCGGCGCCCAACCAGTGGCCCGAAGGGGTCGGCGGCGAGGACCCGCGTACCCACGCCAGCCGCGAAAAAGGCGAGCACTACGCCGAGACCCTGATCGACCGCGTAGCCGCCGCCGCACGTCGCCTCGTGGCGCTGGACGACCCCATCGAACGCCGCAAACATCGCCAGTGCGTGGCGCAGCAGGTCGCCATGGACGACATGGTCGTCTACGGACGTGCATATCTGGCCTCGGCCGATGCGCCCGGCAAAACACCGGGTGCTTCCTGGGACGAGCATCTGGAGGCTTTCCGCCTGGGCGACTACGACCGCGCCCTGCAGGCCGGCAGCAAGTCGATCGAGGCCGCCCGCCAGGGCACCGCCGGCCGCCGACCCGCTGGGTTTGAGGGCGAACGCATCGTCTGATTCCGCCCACGGGCCGGTTCCGTCGAATAAGATAGGGGCCGCCCCAAGAGGCGACTACGTACCGACCCGAACCCTCCGGCCCGCTCTAGCCGCGCGCCGCACTGTCAACACCGACCAAGGGAGCCACACGACCGCCATGGCAAGCGACAAGAACCTCGACGACCTCGGCCTGACCCACACCGGCGACATCTACTGGAACCTCAGCACCGCCGCCCTGTACGAGCACGCGGTGCGAAACGGCGAGGCCGAACTCAGCCACTACGGCCCGTTGATCGCCATGACGACCCCGCACACCGGGCGCTCGCCCAGCGACAAGTGGGTCGTGCAGGACGACGGGAACAAGGACGAAGTGTGGTGGGGTCCCAACAACCAGCCGTTCGACGAGGCGAAGTTCGAGCCGCTGTTTGCCCGCACCTGCGCCTTCGCGCAGGGCCGCGACCTGTACGTGCAGGACCTCTACGCCGGTGCCGACGCTCGCTACCGGCTGCCTGTGCGCTTCGTCACGGCCTATGCCTGGCACAGCTTGTTTGTCCGCAGCTTGTTCATTCACCCCACGGCCGAGGAACTGGAGAACCACGACCCGCAGTTCACGGTGGTGAACCTGTCGCCGTTCCAGGCCGACCCGGCCGTGGACGGCACCGGCACCGAGACCTTCATCGTCGTCAACTTCGCCCGCAAGCTGGTCGTGATCGGCGGCACGCGCTACGCCGGCGAGAACAAGAAGTCCATCTTCACCGTCATGAACTACCTGCTGCCCCAGCAGGGCGTGCTGCCCATGCACTGCTCAGCCAACGTGGGATCGGACGGCGAGACGGCCCTCTTCTTCGGCCTGTCCGGCACCGGCAAGACCACCCTCTCCATGGACCCCGACCGGCCGCTGATCGGCGACGACGAGCACGGCTGGAGCGACGTGGGCATCTTCAACTTCGAGGGCGGCTGCTACGCCAAGACCATCAAGCTCTCCGCCGAGAACGAGCCCGAGATCTACGCCACCACCCGCCAGTTCGGCACGGTGCTCGAAAACGTGCCCATGGACCCGGACACCCGGATGGTGGACCTGGACTCCGAGGAGATCACCGAGAACACCCGCGGCGCCTACCCGCTGACGCAGTTAACGAACGTGGTTCCCGACGGCCTGGGTCGCCACCCGCGCAACGTGGTGTTCCTGGCCGCCGACGCGTTCGGCGTGCTGCCGCCCATCTCGCGCCTTACGCGCGACCAGGCCATGTACCACTTCCTGCTGGGCTACACCGCCCGCGTGGCCGGCACCGAGCGCGGCGTCACCGAGCCTGAAGCCACCTTCAGCGCCTGCTTCGGCGCCCCCTTCCTGCCGCGTCCGCCCAGCGTCTACGCCGAAATGTTGGGCGAGAAGCTGGACGAGCACGGCTCGACCGTCTGGCTGGTCAACACCGGCTGGACCGGCGGACCGGCCGGCGAGAGCGACCGCATCTCGCTGCCCTACACCCGCGCCATCCTCGGCGCCGCCCTCTCAGGCGCGTTGGACGACGTGCCCTACGTGACCGACGAGGTCTTCGGCCTCCAGGTGCCCACGGCCTGCCCCGGCGTGCCCGCCGAGGTGCTGGACGCCCGCGGCCAGTGGTCCGACCCGGCCCGCTACGACGCCCAGGCGACCGAGCTTGCCGCCCTCATGCACAACGCCTTCAAGCCCTTCGCCGCCGGCGTCTCCGCCGCCGTCCGCGACGCCGCCCCGCTGGCGGCAAGGACAAGCGCCTAACGGACACACCACGACGGTCGTCGTTGTCACCGTTGGACACCGTGTCCGCGGCGTCGCGTCGCGTAGGATTGAGTCGTTGAAACGCCCGCTCCGCCCGCGCGGGCTTCACAGCGTCGCGGCGGCAAACCGATGCTCACGCACATAGAGATCGAGGGCTTCAAGAGCTTCGGCTCACCCGCAGCCAAGGTTGATGTCACACCGTTAACCTTCTTTGTCGGTCCAAACGCATCCGGCAAGTCGAACTTCCTGGCCGCGCTTGAGTTCCTTCAAACCGCCGTCAGGCACGACGTCGAAACGGCGGTCGCCGATTTCGGCGGCGTTTCGAAGGTCTGGAACAAACGCCTGCTCGAGCAGGACACATCCACGCCGCTACGTATCCGCATTTGCGTTGAGCCGCATGAGGACCTCGGTTCGTATGCGTTTGAGAATCACTGGCTCGACGCCTGCGACTACGAGTTGACCCTAGATGCGCAGCCCAACGGCGAGCAATTCAAAGTTGAATCAGAGCGCCTGACCGCCGAGATCAGCAATGGCGACGGCGAGCGCATCGCATACGAAATTTCCCGGCGTGCAAACACGGTGGAGATTACGAGTAATCTAGCCAATCCGAGCTTTATAGGCACGGATAAAGTCAGCATACCTGAGCCTGCATCTGGACGACTAATCCTCAATTTATCTCTGGATTTAGTTCCCGTCATTCTATTTGGAAGGATACTGAACTGGAAGTTCTATCATATAGACGCTGCCACGGCGCGACAGGCCTACCGCGAGATCCCCTGGACCGGCCTTGGCCGTTCAGGAGAGAATCTGTCCGTCGCTCTCAATCAATGGAAACGCCACGACGGAAAAGCGCTTGAGGCGGCTGAGGCGGCCCTGCGCGGGATGGTTCCTGGATTCGCGAGATTGCACCCTGTATCCACCGGCGAGAAACTGTCTTTTCAGGTTGAAGAAGACAATATCACCGACAAGTTTGATCCGGATTCGGTCTCCGACGGAACCGTACGCTTGCTTGCGTTGCTTACGATAACGTTGAATGTCGTTCCTGGAGACTTGATCGCGATCGAAGAGCCGGAGAATGGTCTACACCCACATCTGATACCCGAGATCATGGCCCTCTTTCGTTACTGCACGGACGACGGCGCGCAGGTATTCGCGACGACTCACAACCCGGATTTCCTGGACGAAGCCTCGCCGAACGAGGTCTTCCTGTGCGACAAAGTCAACGGATATACACAGCTGCTTCAAATAGCTTCCGTCCCCGAGATCGAGGCGTTCCGCCGTTCCTTCTCGCTGGGTGAACTGTGGGAGCAGGGAGCCATGGGAGGCACGCCCTGACCATAGGCGTTGGTGTTGAGGGGCCTTCTGACCAAGCCTTTCTTCGGTCACTTCTGCACCGCGAATTTCAGGGTGTGAGGTTCAATATCCGTGCCATGAAAGGTCGAACTCAGCTTGAGCGTCAAGCAGCCAGCTTGATTAATGACTTTCGGAGCCTTCACTACCCGTTGTCGATCATACTGGTCGACCGCGATTCAGACCCGTGTGTGACCGCAACAGTTGAAGCCTTCGGCCGGGAAACCGTCACTGCGGCGCGTGCGCCGATCGCTCATCGCGACGTTCTGATTTGCGTGGCCGCTGTCGAACTGGAGTCGTGGTATCTCGCTGACGAAGAAGCAATCCGTCACCTGATGCCAGACGTGGAGTATTCCGCACCCCCAGAGACAAGCGTGCGCAGCGCCGAATCCACGCTTCACCGCCTGTGGAAAGAGTCGGGCCGTGTGGGTTATCCGGGCGGCGGCAAGATTGAACTCGCTCGAGCCGTTGCGCGCGCATTCAACCCTAGTAGGGCAAGGCTGCACTCCGCGTCGTTTGCGTACTTCTGGGACCGGGTCACGGCTGCCATCAAGGCGGCGTCTTGATGCACGAACTCCCGGAATGCCTTTCCCGAAGCGCCCGGCGGGATGAGGGACCTGAGCCCCAACGTTTGACACGCCGTCGCTGGTTGCTTCCAATACCGAGGCCGGAACCTCTGGGGCGGTACACCCTATGACCAACCAGTACTTCGCCTTCATCGGCACCTACACCACCGGCGCCAGCGAGGGCATCTACACCTACCGGTTCGATGCGGGTACCGGCGAACTGGAGCGCCTGAGCGTTATCGGCGGCATTTCCAATCCGTCGTGGGTGGAGATCTCGCCGTCAGGCCGAAATCTCTACGCCGTCGGCGAGGAGACGCACGGCGTCATCAAGGCCTACGCCATCGACGGCGTCACCGGCGCCCTCACCTACCTGAACCAGCAGCTCACGGGCGGCGAGGTGCCCTGCCACATCAGCGTGGACGCCACGGAGGCGTATGTGCTCCTGGCCAACTACGGCAGCGGCAGCGTGGCCATGCTGCCGATCGAGGCGGATGGAAGCCTGGCGCCCCTGACCGGCTTCGTTCAGCACGAGGGATCCAGCATCCATCCCGTGCGGCAGCTGGGACCGCACGCCCATTCGATCATCCTGGACGCCACCAACCGCCTGGCCTTTGCCCCCGATCTGGGCATCGACAAGCTGCTGGTCTACGACCTCGACCTGGATAACGGCACCCTGGCGCCCCACCACGTGCCCTGGGTTCGCACGCCGGCCGGCGCCGGACCGCGCCACTTCGACTTCCACCCCAACGGCCGGTTCGCCTACCTGATCAACGAGCTGGCCTCGTCAATCACAGTCTTGCGCTACTTCGCCGACCAGGGAGCCTTCGGAGAAGTCGAGACCGTCAGCACCCTGCCCGATGACTTCGATGGTGAGAGCACCTGCGCCGACATCCACGTCACGCCGTCAGGCAAGTTCGTCTACGGCTCCAACCGCGGCCACGACAGCATCGCCATGTTCGCCATCAACGATGTCACCGGCCGTCTCACCAGCCTGGGCAACGAATCCACCCAGGGCCGCACCCCGCGCAACTTCGCCATCGACCCCTCCGGAACCTGGCTCCTGGCCGCCAACCAGGACACCAGCACCATCGTCACCTTCCGCATCGACCAACACACCGGCCGCCTACACCCCACCGGCCACACAACCCAAATCCCCGACCCCGTCTGCATCAAGCTGTTGCCGAATCCCACGTAGCCGCCGTCGGGCGCACCGCCGCTGTCCTGAATACTCGTCCCATCCGCCCCCCAACGCCGGGCGCGCCAACCCATTGCTACGCATCAGCCTGTCGAATGTCGCCCCGCATCTGGTAGCGCAAGGGCCACACTCGGCATCGCACTTACGGAATGATCGCGGGCGCGAGCGGCGCGACGAATTCCATCACCAGTCTGCTGAGACCCAGTCCAAGGTTGAACTCGAGCCCCTGCGCGGCCGGGATGCCGTAGCCGTACGCCGTGAGCCACGGCCCGGCCACGGCCATGCCGGAGTCCCGGCCAGACGGATAGGGCTGAAGAATCATGACCATCAGCTTGGACACCAGGATTATCGCCACCGTGGCCAGTCCCAACAGCCCCGCACTGGCGGCAGCCGCGGCAGCGACAGTGCCAAGCGCTCGTCCGCTGCTCAGTTGCAGCGTCTCGCGCACCGCCAGAAAGGTTCCCACCAGAACCCAGCCCGACAGCAGCGTCCGCACAGTGCCCGCCAGCAGCATCACGTTCGCTGTCCGAGACCCGATTCTCAGCGGCTCAGGGTCCGCCGGTAAGGCCCACTGGAACATGAGCAATAGCGGGACCAAGACGCCCAACGCTCCCGGCGCCTGCGCGAACGCGATAGCGCGGGCCGTTTGGCCGAGATCCCGCGCCTCGGAGTCGCTCGTGGCCAGCCGCTTACCGGCCATCCGGAGCACACCCGCCCAAAGCGGCCAGGCCAACAGATGCACAATCGCCACGAAAACCGCGTAGAACACGAACCGCAGCAGGTCCCCCTCGAACGTGGTGTGCCGTCCAGCCCCCCAGGCCAGTGGCAACGTCGAGACTGCGCCCAGGGCTGCGCCGGTTCCCAGCGCCGCGAGCGCCACCACAGCCGCGGCCTGACGAGTGCTGGTGCCGGGGGCCGCGACTTCGCGACAGAGCGTCACGTCCAGCCGCAGGGCGCGGAGCGTTCGGTTGGTCAAGCCGTTGATCATGGCTGCCGGCCTCACTCCTGCGCCGCCTCTGGCGGTCAGTCTGTCACGCACGAGAGTGCGCGGTCATCTCGCCGCGATCAGCGCTCATTCACGGCGCGCGGCCGGTTCTTCCACGTGAGACCGTTGCGTTACCCTCCGTCACTGCCTGAAAGCGAGAGTCCGGGCGCCTCCCGGCCTCGAACGCGCCCGGATAGGCGCCGAACCTCTCTCATTCGATATCAGTTAGGCAAAGGTCGCCAATGGACGAAGTGAAGATCTGGGCGCTCGATGCTGACTCGAACGTCACGCCCTTGGCGTCGAAGGACCAGACGGGCACGGAATCATTGCTGGAGGAGACGCTGGTCAGAAATCCCGATTTGCTGATTCCGGGACTGAGGCTCGTCGGCCGGCAGACGCCGACGGACGGCGGGCCGCTCGATCTGCTCGGGGTGGATGAGGACGGCCGGCTGGTCGTGTTCGAGTTGAAGCGCGGGACGCTGTCGCGGGACGCCGTTGCGCAAATAATCGACTACGCCTCCGACCTGGACGCCAAGAACGACGTTGCACTGGCCGAGCACATCGCCGCCAACTCCGGCGTAGGTGGCATCGATCGCGTAGAGGATTTCGTGGAGTGGTACAGCGAGAACACCGACGGCCAAAGCCTCGACTCCCTCAGGCCGCTCCGCCTGTTCCTGATCGGCCTCGGGGCCGACGAACGAACGGAGCGAATGGTGAGGTTTCTCGCCGAGAACACCGGCATGGATATCTCATTGCTGACGTTCCATGGCTTTGCCTACGACGGCAAGACGTTGCTTGCCAGGCAGGTGGAAGTGGAAGCAGCCGCGGATCCCGGTCCGCGCCCGTCAAGGCGATACCTGAGCGCCGAGAAGAAAAGAGAGCTGTTTAGGAGAAATCTCGAGGCCTCCGGCATGTCCGACACGTTCAGCGCGGTGGAGCGCATGTTCGAGACGAAGTGGCTCCGGTTCAGTACAGACCAGGGAGTCTGGGGACTAAGTGTCAAATACCAAGGACTGACATATGCACGCATTTACTTAGGTGAGAGAAATGAGAGAAACGTGTGCATAGTCTTCTTCCCACGCGCCAAAGAACTCTGTCGAGACGAGTTCAGGCAGCCGCTAGAGGAAATCGGACACTCGACTTGGCCGAAGAATCGAGAGCCATTGGATGACCCCGCCACCGAGATCCATTTCAAGCTCACTGCCGAAGCGTGGGAGCAACACAAGGAGCGTCTGTCCGCGCTGACGACGGCGGTGTACGAAGCCTGGGAGAACAGCGGCCAATAGCAAGCTGCAACCGCTACGCCTGAAGCTGAAGGCTAAGTCGCCGCGCCCAGCCTCCGGGCCTGCTCGATGATGTTGACGCCGACCGTTTCGCTCCAGGCGTCAATGAGGCGGGCGAAGAGATCTCCGGGGTGGCCGGTGCCGATCTGGGTGCCGTTGACGCGGGTGACGGGCAGCAGGCAGTAGGGGGTGCTGCTGAGGAAGGCCTCCTCGGCATTGAAGACGTCGTAAAGAGTCAGGTCGGCCTCGCGAACTTCCACGCCCAGGTCCAGGCCCAGTTCGCGGACGGTGGCGAGGCTGACGCCGGCCAGGCCGGTGCCCCTGCGCGGGGTCAGGATGGCGCCGTCGGACACCACCATGAAGTTGGCGCCGGTGCCCTCGGCGATACGCCCTTCGTTGTCCAGCAGCAGCGTGTAGGCGCCGGGGGCCAGGGCGTTGACTTCCTGCTCCGCCAGCGCCAGGAACATGCGGCTGCGCGTCTTCATGCGCGGGTCCTGGGTGGCGATGTTGACCTGGCGGATGGAGGGCGTCACGCAGTGCGCGCCTTCCTGGTAGTAGCGGTACCAGTACTTGAAGCCCAGCTCGTGCGTCCACACCAGTACCGAGGGCCCCGCGTCGCCCCGTCCCACGCCCGGGAACTGCGGATGCGACCCGCGGGTGATGTTGTGGAAGATCCAGGTGTCGCTGCCGTCCGGCAGGTCTGGACGGTTCCGTTCAACGACCTCCAGCGTCACCTCGGTCAACTCCTCGGGCGTCAAGCCCGGGTCCAGGCGGCAGTAGTGCAGCGAGCGGTAGAGCCGATCGATGTGCTCCTTCAGCTTGAAGGGCTGCCCGCCGAACGTGCGCGTGGCCTCGTAGACGATCTCGCCGTAGATGATGGCCAGGTCGTTCGGCCAGTAGCGGGCCTGCTCCAGCGGGACGATCTCACCGTTCGAATAGGCCCAGGTGCTCGCGCTCATATCGAGAAATCCCTACCGGCGACTCGCGCGAGGGAGCCTAGCACCGGCTGAATCTGGCCCGATGTTTCACGTGAAACATCGCCCGCCTCCGGGATTGGTCAGGTGTGGCGGCAATGTTTCACGTGAAACATTGCGAGCAGCGGATCTACGGCAGCGGCTTGCGCAGACGCCAGAAGACGGCGTTGACGACTGCGTCGACGGTGCGCGCGTAGAAGGCGTACGGGCCGGCGCCGTAGATCACGCCGATCTCCACGCCCCGCGCGCGCAGGTCGGCCAGGGCGCGCTTCAGCAGCACCGTGCCCACGCCCAGCTTGCGGACCTCCGGTGAGACGCCCATCGGACCCAGCCGTTCGGGCGCGGCCACATCGGTCACCGCGAAGCCGCAGAACTCGCCGTCCTTCTCGGCCATCCACAAGGTGGGCGGGTCGAGCTTCAGGCCTGAGGTCGCCAGGTAGGCCCAGCGCCGTCCGACGGGGTCCGCGGCCAGGGCGCTGGGGTACTCGAACTCGCGCGCCACGTAGTCCCAGGCTTGCTGGTAGTCGTCCATCGTCAGCCGGCGCACCCGCAGGCCGTGGTCGCGCGCCAGTTCCGCTTCCTTGGCCGAGGTGTCCAGCGGCGTGTTACGCAGATCCACGTCCATGTCCATGCCGTCGCCCGCGCGTTCGTAGCCCCGCGCTTCCAGGAAGCACAGCGCGTCCGTGTAGCGCAGGTCCAGACCCTGCATGAAGCGGTTGTTGCCCGCGATGATCGCCACGGACTCACTGGCGCCCAAACCGGCCAGCCGGCTCTCGATGTGGTCGAACAGCCCGGTCGCGATGCCCTGGCGGCGCACGTCGCTTGCGACGGCGAAGAGCTTGACCCCGCCGACCGTCTGCAACTCCTCGCTGGGCGGCGCGCCGCAGGCCAGGGCAACCAGTCGTTCGTCTTGCCAGACCGTCGGATTCAAGTCGGGATCGAAGTCCGGATCGTCCAGGATGCGGTCCTGGAGAATGGCCTCCGAGAAGGGCAGGTATGCGATCTCGCGCCGGCACAGCGCCGCCGCGGCGGGCAGGTACGCCGCTTCCAGGGGCCGCGTGTCCAGATCGGTCACAGCGCCTCGATCCAATGGCTCATGGTCTTGAATTCGCGCTCGGCCAGCGTACGCCCGGTGGGCACGCCGGGTCCGACCTCCGACTCCACAATCAAGTGTCCGGTATAGCCGCGGCGGTTCAACTCGGCCAGGACCGACGGCCAGGGCACGTGGCCTGCACCCAGCGCCCGCTTGGCGAACCATCCCGGGCCCAGCCGGCGGCGCGGCGGTTCCATGCGCTCGATCCAGCTGCCGATGTGATCGAGATAGAGGCGGAACGGGTAGGCCCCCGGCTCGGTAGGGCCGACGATGGAGTGATCCTTGACGTGCACGTGCAGCAGCCGGTCCCACACCGGCCCAACGCAGCGAGGCCCGAACGGCGTGGGCGTCTGCATCAGATTGGCCGGATCGAGAATCAGGCCAACGGCCGGGCGATCAATCTCGTCGAGCAAGCGGTTGGCGCTGGCCGCCGACTCGGTCAATGAACCGTGGTGCATTTCAAGGGCCACCATCACCCCCAGGTCGGCCGCCGCCTCGGCGCACCAGCGCAGGTGGCGCGCCGCCCGCGCCCAGTGCTCGGGCTCCGCTTCAGGCGCAGCCACCCAGCCCGGCCAAATCCGCACGCTGCGAGCCCCCAGCGCGGCGGCCCACGTCAGGAATCGGCAAGCGGTGTGTCGGGCCTCTAGGGCCTCCCCCTCGTCCAGCAGCGCGAAGTTGCCGGCGTGGGAGGCAATGTTGGCTATATCCAGCCCCTCGAAGAGCTCCCTCAGGAGATCGAGGCGCGCGGCATCCGCGTCAGGCGGCAGCTGGTGGCGCGTGCCGCGAAGCTCGACGCTGGCGTAGCCGATCTCCCGCGCGGCGGCGGCGAACTCGGCGGCGGGCGCGTGATCGAAGAGCAGCCCAGACAAAGCCAGCCGCATGGGGTCGCTCCGATCCCGGCACGCAATCTGCGGTCGCACCGTACGTCACTTTGAGCTAATCGTGTTTTGGCCCGCAATGGCGCTTACGATGCAGGGTGATGATCTCCGCCACCAACCCAACGTGCCACCACGCCTGAGACGCCGGACCGTGCTGGCGGCCGGCCTGGCGCTGGGCGCCGGGGCGCTGGCCGGCTGTGCCGATCCGCCGGCCCCGCCGCCGCTGCCGCTTGCGGGAGCAGATCGCGGCAATGTGACCTATCGCACCGCCGACGGCATCCAGGTCGTGGCCACGTTCACGCCCCCGGACACCGTGCCGCCCTGGTCGGCGGTCGTCCTGATGCACCAGTACCAGGGCACGCGCGCCCAGTGGGACGACCTGACGCCCGACCTGCTGGCCGCCGGACTGGCGGTGCTGGCGCCCGACGCGCGCGCCCACGGCGAAAGCGTGCGGCGCGTGCGTTCCGACGGCGGTTACGACTTCGAGACCGATCGGGCCAACACGCTGGACGGCTGGCCCGACGACGTGGCGGCTGCCGTCGCCTGGCTCACGGCCCGCGGCGATATCGACTCCGGGCACATCGGCGTCGGCGGCGCGAGCGTGGGCGCCAACACGGCCTGGATCGCGTCAGCGGTGCTGCCCGCCGTTCGCCGGGCGGTGGCCGTCAGCGGACGCTTCGAACCCGGACGCCTGCTCATGGGCGAAGACATCCCCAACTTCCAGCCCCGCGGCGTGCTCTTCCAGTCCGACCGCGAAGAGGCCCTGCAATCGCAAGCCCTTTTCAGCCGCACCGCCGAGCCGCGCAAGGTGGTGGCCTACGACACCCCCGGCCACGGCATCCAACTCCTCAAGCACGACGCCCCCCGCCGCGACTTTGTCACCTGGCTGGCCGAAGGGCAATAGACGACCAGCGCAGGCCTCAACGCAACTCGGCGCCACCGCGCCTACAGAAGCCCGACTAACGGGTGCTTGTGGCGTCTACCCGCAGTCGCTGTAGCCGCAGGACACGCACTTCATGCAGCCCTCGGCGTAGTGGAGCTGGCTACCGCCGCAGGACGGGCAGGCGCCCACGAAGCCCTGGTCGCGGGCCGCGCCCTCGACGTAGGTCTCGGCCGCCGGGGCCGAACCGCTGCCGAACGTCGGCGCGGACTGACGGGTGGCGGATGCTGTCGCAGCCGCGGGCTCCTCGGCGGGGGGCGTGTAGGTTCCCTCGCCCTGCAGGTCCACCATCGGGACGAAGTCGCCGTTCTCGACGTCGATCCGCTTAGCCATGGCCTGCGCAATCCCGTCGCCACAGGAAAGCACGCGGTCGGGACCGAAGCCGGCGGGCCGGTGGCAGGTGATCCCACGCAAGGTCTTTTGCACCTCATCAACCGGCACGCCCGAGCGCAGAGCCAGCGACGCGAGCCGGCCGATGGCCTCGGTCTGCGCGGCGGCGCAGCCGCCGGCCTTGCCCAGCGTCGCGAAGGTCTCGAACGGCAGCCCGCGTTCGTCGTCGTTGATGGTGACGAACAGCGGCCCGCAGCCCGTGCGGATGCGGGTAGTCGTACCGTGAATCTGGTCGGGCCGTTCGCGCTCCACGGCGGCCACGATCGGCAGCGGCGTGCGGTCGGCGTGACCGTTTGAGGCGCCGTTGGGCGCCGGCGTTGGCGTTGGCGTGAGCTCGGGCGTATGGCCGTTGCTGTGACCGTTGACCGAGGCGGCCGCCGCGGGAGCGGGAGCCTCTTCGACCGGGGCCGGGGCCTCGCCGGCCTGCGGCTCGTCGGACTCGTCGCGGCGCGTCTTGTCGCCGGAGTCGCTGGTGGTCAGCACCTGGAAGTCACGGCTGCCGTCGCGGTAAACCGTGACGCCCTTGCAGCCGAGTTCGTAGGCGCGCCAGTAGCCGCGCTCCACGTCTTCGCGGGTGGCTTCGTGCGGGAAATTGATGGTCTTGGACACCGCGTTCTCGGTATGCGCCTGGAAGGCGCTCTGGATGCGGATGTGCCACTCGGGCGACACGTCGTGAGCGGTCACGAAGATGCGGCGGGCCGACTCCGGCACGCCCTCCAGCACCTCAAGCGCGTCGGCCGGCGTTTCGTCGGTGATCCGCAGGCTGCCGTGGTTGGTCTCGATGGCGTCCACCAGCTCTTCGCTGAAGAAGCCGCGGCGGCGCGCGTAGGTCTCAAAGATCGGGTTCACGTAACGCAGCGTGGTGGCGGCGTTGTCGTCGCTGTCGCGCATCACGTTCTTCCAGAAGATGAGGGCGAAGAGCGGTTCGATGCCGCTGGAGGCGTCGGCGATCATGCTGATCGTGCCGGTCGGCGCAATGGTGGTGACGGTGGCGTTGCGCCGCTCCGCATGACCCTTGCGGTCCCAGGCCGAGTTGGTGAAGTTGGGGAACGCGCCGCGCGCGGCCGCCAGTTCCTCGGAGGCGCGCCGGCCTTCGTCGTTGATGAATTGCATCACGTCGCTGGCCAGCGCCTCGGCTTCGGGGCAGTCGTAGGGCAGACCCAGGTGGAACAACACGTCGGCCCAGCCCATCACGCCCAACCCAACCCGGCGGTTGCCGTGCTTGACGATGTCGTCAATTTCCTTGAGCGGGAAGTTGGAGGCCTCAACCATGTCGTCCAGGAAACGGACGGACAGTTCCACGTCGCGGCGCAGGGCCTTCCAGTCGATGCGCGTGCGGTCTTCGGTCAGGTGCCAGTTCAGATTCAGGCTGCCGAGCACGCAGGCCTCGTAGGGCAGCAGCGGCTGCTCGCCGCAGGGATTGGTGGTGTCCTGCAGCGCCACGTCCGGCGTGGGGTTGGTTCGCTCCAGGCGGTCCAGGAAGATCATGCCCGGTTCGCCGTTGAGCCAGGCGCCGTCGACCAGGCGGTCCCAGACGTCGCGGGCGCGCAGCCGCCTCGTCACTTCTTTGGTGCGCGGGTTGACCAGGTCGTAGTCCGTGTCGTCGCGCACGGCCTGCATGAAGGCGTCCGTGATGCCGACGGAGATGTTGAAGTTGGCGATGCGGCCGTCCTCGGTCTTGCACTCGATGAAGTCGAGGATGTCCGGGTGATCGACGTTGAGGATGCCCATGTTGGCGCCGCGGCGGGTGCCGCCCTGCTTAATCTCGCCGCAGGAGTAATCGATCATCGACATGAAGCTGATCGGACCGCTGGCCACGCCGCCGGAGCTGCGCACGAAGTCGCCGCGCGGACGGATGCGCGAGAAGTTGAATCCCGTGCCGCCACCGCTCTGGTGGATGATGGCCGCGTGCATGTCGGTGGTCTTGATGCTGAGCAGGTCGTCGTCGATGGGCAGCACGAAGCAGGCCGCCATCTGCGCGTAGCCCTGCGGCTTGCCCGCGTTCATCAGGCAGGGGCTGTTGGGCACGAAGCGCAGCCCGCGC
>DAOUIX010000143.1:0-2688 GCA_034423235.1 Chloroflexota bacterium
CCCGCATCTCCGCCGAAGGCATCGCCGCCCGCACCCCCGACCTGGCGCCCGAAGACGCCAACCTCATCGAGCAACTCATGAAGAACGCCACCTACTCCACCCTCAGCCGCCGCCAGGCCGGCCTCATCACCAACCACATCGTCGGCAACATCATCTTCGGCGACCACCATCCCCAAGAAGGCATGCAAGCCCTCGTCGACCAACTGCGCACCGACGACGCCGACGCTGCGTAGCGTCTCGTTATGATTTGAGCGGCGCGACGGGGCGGTGTCGCGGATTCGGCGCACTACGCCACGTACCGGGCCGGCGCGGCCTGCACGCAAGGAGCGACCGATGGGCGAGGTGACGCCTCGAGCCACGCTGGAACAGAACATCGCCGCCTACGAGCGCATGCAGGATCAGCTTGAGGCCGAGCACATGGGTCAGTGGGTCGTGGTCGACAACCAACAGCTCATCGACGCCTTCGACAGCTTTCAGGACGCTGCCGACCTCGTGATCGAGAAGATCGGCCCCGGCTGCCTCCTGCGCCAAGTCGGCCGCCCTCCGGCCCGACTGCCCGCTTCCGTCCTGTGCCAGCCGGTCAGTGCCGGTCGCTAGCTGCGGGTTCACCGGCCGTCCTGGCCGACTGATCGATACAGGCCGGAACTTCAAGTCGAGTTGACCAATCCATGGGCGCCGGATGAGCGTCCACACGCCTGCAGGGCCCTGATCGATACGGGGGCGAACCATTGCTTTGTCTCGGGGCGGGTGGCGGATGACCTCCGTCTGGAGCAATTCGATACGGAGGACTTCCGTGGAGCGGGCGGGCGGTTTGCGTCACCGCGCTACTTGGTCCACCTTCGGATTCCTCAGTTGGCCACTCGGGCTTCGATATTGCTGGCTCGGCTGCCGGATGCCGACCAGATTGGTCGATCGGTCTTACTCGGCCGAGACTTTCTACAGTTCTATCGCCTCGTCTACGACGGCCCGACAGGTGACGTAACGCTCCAAGTCAGCAGCTGATCTCCAACGCCGCCTACTCCTCCGTCAGCCGCCGGGCGGGCCTCATCACCAACGCCATCGTCGAGCGACTCCGCGAAGAAGAGGCCGACGCCTAGGCAAGGAACCCGGCCAAAGCTCCGAGAGTTACGTGCGACGCCCTGCCATCCCTACCCGCATCCGAGGCACGCGGGCTCTTACGGCCCACTCCCGTTGACGCTCCCCGTATGACGACTCACACTCGACCTACGTCAACGTTGTGGGGCGGACAACCACACGAACCGAGTAGGGAGATGAGTCGGCGGGAAGTCCTGGAGAACTTGAAGGTCTACGAGAGCATGCGGGACGACTTCGAGGCGAAGCATTTGCACAAGTGGGTCGTGTTTGCGGACAAGCAGCTAGTCGGGATATACGACACGAATGTGGAGGCCACCTCCGCGGCCATTCAACGATTCGGCGAGAAGCCGTTCCTGGTTCACGAAGTCCGCAAGACGCCAGTTCCGGTGCCATCGTCCCTGATATTCGGTCAGCCACGTGCAGGTCATTGACTGTGGCACGCCGAACGAACCGCACCGTCTGAGGCAGGAAGGTCCTGGACTACTGGTCGAGGTGCGGCATCCCCGAAGCATCCATGACCCTGATCCCGAGACCTTGACCTTCCTTGGTCTGATCGACACTGGCTCCAGCCACTGCTGCGTCGATCGCAGCATCGTGCAGTCCCTGGGTCTCCAATTCGCCGGCCAGGCTGATTTCGGTGGCGTTGAAGGCAACTTCACCGCAGGCCGCTACATCGCGCATCTCAGATTCCCTCAGTTGGATACGACGTACCAGATGACGGTCGCGGCCATGCAAGCCATGGTTGATGGCATCGGCCGACCGGTCCTGCTGGGCCGCGACTTCCTGCAGTTTTACCGGCTGCTCTACGACGGCCCAACTGGATCTGTGACCCTCCAGTGACGCCCTAACAACCAACCGTCCATCCAGCACTCACGCCGACCGCCTCCGCGCCGACGTCCCCGCCTGATCTCTTCGCCAATACCCGCCCGAGAATCGCCGCGCCGAGCCCGCCAGGGCGAACGCGTCGTCAACCCCGACTGGACACTTTCGGCGCCAGACTGGACACATCGGGGCGGAAAGTTGACACATCAGCCCGAAAAGTGGACACATCGGGCCAAGAACTGGACACATCGGCCTGACAGAGTGGACACACCCCCATCATCCCCGCGTCCTCCGAAGACCTGTCCTGAGCCTGCCGAACGGGGAATCCCCTCTCCCGCCTCGTCCCTTCTCACTCCTCTACCCTCTGCCCTCTCCCCTTCCTCACTGAACACATCGGGGCCAAAAGTGAACACATTGACGCGAAAACTGAACACATCGGCGGCAAACACTGAACACCTGTCCACCCCCCTCGGCCTGGCGTCCCACCGGGCTGTCCCGGCAAATCCGATTCAGAAACGCCCGGCTTGGCGCCGCATCCGACCGCCCCGAACCCATCGCAGAGCCCGGGCCGAGCCTGTCGAGGGCCTGTCCTGAGCCTGCCGAAGGGAGCCTCACCACGACCGTCCACGCCATTCCCATTGCCCGTCGTAAGCAGACCGTGTACAATAGATCGACCAACCTCCCGTCCCCGGAGTTCCTCATGCCCGCGCGCCTCGCCCGCTTGCATCCCCTAGCCCCCAGCCCACCAACCTGGAACCGCCAGCGTCACCC
>DAOUIX010000144.1:0-10172 GCA_034423235.1 Chloroflexota bacterium
ACCAGGTGGTCCACGTATGAGACGGCGCCCCTGTAGGCCGCCCGCATCGACCGAATCTCGTCGTCCGTCCAGTCGGAAATAACCTTGAGTTGCTCCGCATCACGGTGGGCAACCAGCGCCGGACCCCCCGGGTCATGCCGGTTCGCCGGAACGTCCATGTCAGCCGGGTCATACATGGAATGAAACGGTTCGGGCGAGGTGTACGGCGGATGCGGCTCGTGACAGGAATAGACTAGGCAAAACGGCCGCTCGTCGCCCTTGCGGCTGCGTACCCAGTCGCTGGCGTGATCCATGTGGAAAAAGGACGGATGCTGAGCCAGCGGCAGCAACGAAGGCCCGACGCTCGTCTTGCGGTTGTAGACGTCGGGATCCGGCTCGAACCCATGCTCCTTGCCGCCAATCTCCACGCCAATCTGCTGCGTCAGCCTCAGAACCTCGTTCTGTGCGCGCCGATCCACATCGATGTCGCCGGAACGAGAGCAAAAGTCGGGAAACCCGGGTCTCGCGGCTCCACTACCCAGATGCCACTTGCCCGCGTAGCCGCGCAAGTAGCCGAGGTCCCCCAGGTAGTCGCCCAGATTCCTGACACCCTCCGGATAGCGCATCAGATCACAGCCGGGCCGCATCTGGTGATTGGCCACCATGCCGTTGGTGTGCGGATACAGGCCCGACAGCGTGGCCATGCGAGACGGCGAACAGATTGGATAGGGACAGTAGGCGCGATCGAACAGCGCCCCGTCGCCGGCGATCCAGTCCAGGTGCGGCGTGCGGATACCTGCCACGCCGCCGGCGGCAATCGTGTCGGCGTGCTGCTGGTCGCTAATGAACAGGACGACATTCGGGCGCTTCGCTTGCATCAACAGACTTCCTTTGTGGCGCCGCCACGGGTGGTCGGGGGCTTGGGTTGCGCTGGCGCTACGGTCCGACTCCTCGGGCGCGTCGCCAGAGACGCAAGCCGCTCGCTGCCGCCACCGCAACCAGCGCGGGATTGATGAAAGGCCAACTCAAGGTGGACGGGGGCCCGTTATCCACGCTCCAGTTCTGATCGAACCACTTCCAGAAGAACAGGATGCCCAGCACGATCGAGGCGTAGAACAGCCCGTTGGATTCCAGGTACTCGCGGGTTACACCGGCGGTAGCAACGGAGTCGCTCTGGTTCAGTGTCAGCTTGAAGTGCAGGTTCGCTGCCAGCATCAGGACCAGTGCGACAGCCCAAAACCAGTTCATCACGTTCCAGGCCGGATAGCTGCTGGAGCCGTCGTGATAGAGCGGCGTAATCACAAAATTCACGCCCACGGCTATCGCCAGCGCGACGATGTACGCCCCCGCTACCATTCTGGCGACCCGCATATTGATTAGCTCGTTACCGCCTGGGCGATGCTTGGGCGTGCACGGTGACGGGATTATAGGACTGACGTCATCCAGCGAGCCGTCGTGTCCGCCGCTTCGGCCAGTACGTCGGCGGCGGTTCGCCCGGAGCGTTGCAAGACCTTGAAGCTGTGATCCGCGCCCTGGAGGACGTGCAGACAGGCTGGGGCGGGCACGCCGGTTATGGCGCCCCGCAACAGGTTGATGTAAGCCATCCGGTCGCGGTCGCCTGACAGGAACAAGAGCGGCGCTGCGATGTCGGCCAAGTGTCGGGCCCGCGCGATGTCCGGCTGCCCGGCCTGATGCAGCGGAAACGCGAAGGCAACGATCCCGGAGAGATCGTCAAACATTCCTCGGGCGGCGGCCAGCGTCGTCATACGACCGCTCATTGAGTGCCCACCGGCGAAGGTAGGCAGGTCGGGCACGGCCTTCTTGGCCGAGGCGACTGCTCCTTCCACGGCTGCCAGGCGCACGCGTTCGCCGTCCATGCCGCCTCGGCCCGACTCCGAATATGGGTAGTTGTATCGAAACGTCGCGACCCCGGCGACGGCCAGCGCCCGAGCCAACTGCGCCATAAAGGGGTGACGAGCGTTTGTTCCCGCTCCATGACCGAGCACCAAGAGCGCTCGTGCTCCGGATGGTCGAAGCAGGATGGTGGACACACTGCCACGATCCGGCGTGACCTGGAATGAACCGTCGAGTCGCGGGATGTTCAAGCGGCTATCCGTCGGTGAGCGCGGCCGCGCCTCGCGCGCCGTGACGACGCAGGGCATCGGC
Source organism: Chloroflexota bacterium (assembly GCA_034423235.1). GTDB lineage: Bacteria > Chloroflexota > UBA11872 > UBA11872 > UBA11872 > UBA11872. The sequence goes on from DAOUIX010000144.1 coordinate 2,146, forward strand.
CACATCCTCGCGTCCGCTCGCCAACGCTCGGTCGAGATGCGTCTGGCCGTCGTCCCCCAGCCGGTTGAGGTTGGGCTCGATCGCTGCCAATAGGTCAACGGTCGTCACATAGTCGCCCTTCGGGTCGCGAAAGTTCCCCGCGCCCCAAATCGCTCCGCCCAGCGGCGTCCCGCCAAAGTCGTTGGTGACGCCCAGCGACGCGTTGTGACCAAGGAGCACCTCCACGATGTCGGCATAGCCCCGCACCGCCGCGCGGTCCAGCGGAGTGCCGTTGTCATCGCCACGAGCATCCACTGGGAATCCAACCTCCAACATCAGCGCAACGCCTTCACAGCTGTTGTTCCAGGCCGCATCACTGATGGCCCGGGCTTCGTCCGGGACTAGCGACTCGACCAGTCCCGGATGCGCACCCACCAGTGCCTGTGCTAGCGAACGGTCACCCGTCCAGGTCGCGTGAATCAGCTGTTCGGCCGGACTGGCTCGCTCCAACAGCTGTTCGACAAACACTTCATGGTCCTTCGTGCTCGCGAAGGGCAGCGGGCGCATCCCCACACCCATCCGGTAGATGTACATGTGCCCGCCGGGCGGCCGGCCGTCCATGTGCGGGCCGTGGTTGCTCCGCGAGCGCAAGGCGTCCGGATGATTCGCCAGCACCCGATCCGCAATCGCAATGTCGCCCAGCGCACACGCAACGAATATGTCAGGTGTGGCTCCGCGTTCAACGAGTCGTCGACATACCGGGGATTCTTCTATGGCCCACTGCGCCGGCGTCGCGCCGTGGTCGATATCCCGCATATCCACGTCGGCGCCGCTATCCACCAGCACGTCCACGATTGCCGGCGTGCGCGCCGTGTGCAGCGGCGAGGCACCGTCGCGTCCTCGCTCATTCACGCAATCCGGACGCTCGTCGATCAGCCGCCGCAGCGTGGCCAGATCTCCGAGATTTGCGGCAGCGTGCGCATCAACTGTCAATCCTCGCAGGCGGAAGTCGTTGAACAGTTCGGTCATCACCGGCGTACCGTCCGCGCGCCACTCCTTGACCCACAGTTCCACGCGCTCTCCGTCCAGCACCCCCGACCCGCCCGGCTCCCAACCCGACCTCGCATTCACATCGGCGCCGGCCGCCACCAGCACCCGCATCATGTCCGCATCCCCGCGGGAGCTGGCCTCAATAAGCGCCGGCGCGTCGAAATACCCCCATGGCTCGTCAATCTGCTCTCGCAACCACCGATCCGATGCCAATAGAGCCCGCATGTCCCAATGGTCGCCGTCGCGAAGCACGCGCAGGAACGAGCGCTTCGTTGCCTCGCGCAGCGGCTGAGCGTCACTCATCGTCGCTGGGCAAGAGCGCTTAGCTGACGCTCCGGCGACAGGCGTCGCTTGGCTGACGGCCTGGTGAGCCCGGGGAACCGACGGACGGCTCTCAACTGACGAGCTCCTCGGCCCACTGGACGACGGCCACGGCGATCGCAAGTGCCCGCTCGTAGTCCTGCTCTTTTATCGGCCGCGCTGTGCCCGGGTATCGCGTGATCACCGCGAAGGGTGTGAGTTCGGCGGCCTGGCGGGCTTCCGGCGGAACTGCGATTCCCTCTTCTTCAAGCAGCGACAAGAGCTGCGCCAGGTCGTGTACGTAGGGGGAACTCGATACGTCGCCGAATCAGCACGGCCTTGATTGCTTTCTCGGCGCCTTGTTGCGCTTCGAAGCACAGGTCTTCCAGATAGGCGTCGGGAACGCGGTTCTTTGCCAGCGCGAGATTGCTCTTGGCTCGGTTCACCCACTCACGCGGGTCGTCGGGTGGGAACCGTTCAGGGAGCCTCATATACCACGCGCCCTTCGCGCAACGCCGGCTTGAACACGAGCGCGTGTGCATCCTTGTACCGCTCTACGTCCTCCGAGCTGGCGACAATTGCATCGACGGCGACTCCGACCCCATGCAGCCGTCGGTAAATGCTCGCCATGAGTCTGATCGGGTCGCTTCCGTCCTTAATGATGAGGAGGTCCACATCACTGTCTCGACTCATACGTCCCTGGGCGGCGGACCCGAAGAGAATGATCCGCTTAGGCTGGGCTACCTCAACGACGCGCTGAATGACGTCGTCCAACACTGTCTGGTCAAGCATCGGATGTGGATTGGGCTGACGGCCTCGAAAGACTGTGTTTCATCGGCGCGCTCTACTGCCGTCCGGCCACCTATTTTCGCAGGTCGTATGTGGCCGCTGCTGAGCACTTCATGAGGTCAGTCCTTCGCCTCCACTGTGAACTGCCGTGACTTGGTGAACGAAAGCGACCTTGCTCAAGTTGGGTCTTGCGTCAAGCTAGCGCTCGTGCCAAGTGCTCCAACTCTCGTCAGTACGGCCGCCGCCCCCACGGCTGCGGATTGCGCTTGCCGAATCTGGTCCTTGATTCGTCGTAATCGCGGCCGCGCAGATCATCCCCGTCAAGCGCCGCGTGGCCGCCGTGTGAGCGCACAATCTCGACCAGCGTGGCTCGCAGCCGCCCCAACTCGTCGTCATAGGCCGGGTCGTCGGCTAGGTTGGTCAACTCGGTCGGGTCGGCCTGGCGGTCGAAGAGTTGCTCGAAGCGGCCGTTGGCCCACCAGATGTACTTGAAGCGCTCCTCGATCAGCGCCAGCTGGCGGTTGTCCTGGTTGCCGAAAACCCCGTGCACGGGCTCCCCGGGGTGGCGGCCGGCGATTACGTCGGCCAGGGGCGGCGCTGTGCCGACATCCGGCGGGATCTCGGCGCCGGCGGCGCTAAGCATGAACGGCATCAACTGCTCCTGGCTGGTCAGGGAGTCAACGCGGCGCGAAGGGCCCAGGTCCAATTCGTTCCGAATCGCCTCCGGCGCCCAGACGATCAGCGGGACGTGCGTGGACTCCTCGTAGAAATTGCTCTTGAAGAACAGGTTGTGATCGCCCATCAGATCGCCGTGATCGGAGTTGAAGACGATGACCGTGTCCTCGCGCAGGCCGAGTCCATCCAGCACGCCCAGCAGGCGGCCGATGCAGTGGTCCAGGTGGGTGATGTTGCCGTAGTAGAACGCACGGGCCAGCGCAATCTGCTCGGGCCCCAGGGAATGCCACGTGTACTCGAAGTTGGCGCGGCGCAGCTGAGGCGGGCTCTCCGGCATGTCCTTCCCATTGCGCCACGGCTCGGGCACCTCGTCAGAGGCGTAGAGCTGGTCGTAGGGGCGCGGCGGGTCGTAGGCCGAGTGTGGCTTGGTGAAGCTGCAGTGCAGGTAGAAAGGCCGCTCGGGTTCCGTCGCTTGGTGCTGGTGCAGGAAGCGGATCGCCTCGTTGGCGGTCCAAGTGGAGACGTAGTGCGATTCCGGGACCGGTGATGGCGCCGCAAAGATGTCGTTGTTGCCGACGCCGTGGGCGCGCTCCAGCCCGGCCCAAGGCGTGGTCTGCAGCCAGTGGTGGTAGTCGTCGCCCTCCGGCATGCGGCCTTCTTCGCAAATCACGGTGCTCTCGAAGCCATTCAACATGCGCTGATCGGGCGTGAAGTGGAACTTGCCGGCCCCATGCGTCCGGTATCCGTGCCGGGTCAGTACGCCCGGCAGCGTGTTCTCCGGGTTCATCGGATTTCGCGAGTTGCCAAACACCCCGTGCACCCACGGATGCTGCCCCGTCATCCACGTCGTGCGCGCCGCCACGCACACCGGCGTCTCGCTATAGCACCGCGCCAGGTAATACCCATCCCGCGCCAACGCGTCCAGCGTCGGCGTCTGCAGCCAGGACTGCCCCGCGACACCCATGGCGTCGCCGCGCTGCTGATCGGTGGTGATGAACAGAATGTTGGGTCGGCGTGCGGCCATGTGGGACCCCATAGAGTTGGCGCCGACGGCATTCTGATTGATGGGGCCCATCCTGGCGAACGTTGTTGGAAGTGGCGCTACGCTGGATTGGTCGTAGGCCAGGAATACCTTCGTCTCCTTTCCGCTGATCTCACCATGCCTGAGCGCACCTTCCTCACCGCCGAGTGGCGCGACCTCGCCCTCCTCAATTACGAGATCGATGCGGACGTACTTCTGCCGCACGTTCCCGAGGGAACCGAGATCGATCTATGGCATGACCGCTGTTTCGTCAGCGTCGTGGGCTTTAGGTTCCTCAGAACCCGCCTGATGCGCGTACCCATACCGTTCCACGCCAACTTCCTGGAGGTGAACCTCCGGTTCTATGTGCGGCGCGAGGTTCAAGGCGAGGTGCGGCGGGGGGTGGTGTTCATCAAGGAGATCGTGCCGCGGCGCGCCATCGCGTGGGTGGCGCGGGTGGTTTACAACGAGAACTACGTTGCGCTGCCGATGCGCCATGCGGTGGACCACGCCTCGGCGCGTTACGAGTGGCGACTCGACGGTGCCTGGAACGGCCTGGCACTCGCCGGACTGGGCGCCTGGCGGGTTGCCGACCCGGCGTCCGAGGCCGCCTTCATCACGGAGCACTACTGGGGATACGCCGTTCAGCGGGACGGCTCGACGCTCGAATACCAGGTCGAGCACCCGCGCTGGCGGGTTGCGCAGGCGACCGGCGCCGAGCTGTCATGCGACGTGGGCCGGCTGTACGGCGACGAATTCGCCCAGGCGCTGAGCCGCGAGCCGGCATCGGCCTTCCTGGCGGACGGCTCGGCAATCGTCGTGCGACGTGGTCTGCGGCTGACCGAACGCGAGGCCTGACGACCCGACGCGTCCCGGTGCACCGGGGACAGCCCAGCGGCACGCGTTACGCTGAGCCGTTCTCGCGTTTCCCCGGTCCCCACCCGTGCCCCCGAACTTCGTGTTCCTGATTGCCGACGATCACCGGCACGACGCCATCGGGTCGCTGGGCAATCCGGCCGTCCACACGCCGACGCTGGACGCCCTGGCCGCGGCCGGGACCGCGCTGACTAACACCTACATCATGGGGTCCACGTCCAACGCGGTCTGCATGCCCAGCCGGGCGATGCTGATGACCGGGCGATCACTGTTCCGGGTCTTCGCTCCGAATCCGGAGGGCGTGTCGCCGTACCCGATGGATCCCGAGATTCCGACGTTTCCACAACTGCTGCGCGGAGCGGGCTACCGAACCTACGGCGTGGGCAAGTGGCACAACGAGCCCGACCTCTTCGCCCGCAGTTTCGACGGCGGCGGCAGCATCTTTTTCGGCGGGATGTCGGACCACGACGCCGTGCCGCTGCACGACTTTGACCCGAATGGCAAGTATCCGCCGGAAGCGATGACGGTAGGCGACGGCTTCTCGACCGAAATGTTCGTCGACTCGGCGATTCAACTGCTGCGCGAGCATCCCGCCGAACAGCCGTTCTGCCTCTACACCGCGTTCACCTCGCCCCACGACCCGCGCACACCGCCCGCCGAGTTTGCCGAGATGTATCCGCCTGAGGACGTCGAGCTGCCGCCCAACTTTGCACGCATGCACCCCTTCGACAACGGGCATCTGCACGGACGCGACGAGTCACTGGCCGCCCATCCGCGCGATCCCGACGAGATCCGCCAACACATCGCCGACTACTACGGGATGATCAGCCACCTCGACGCCCAGATCGGTCGGCTGCTCGAGGCGCTCGCCGCTTCAGGCCATGCCGAGGACACGATCGTGGTCTACACGGCCGACCACGGCTTGGCCGTGGGACAGCACGGCCTGCTGGGCAAGCAGAACGTCTACGACCACAGCCTGCGCGTCCCGCTGATCGTGCGCGGGCCTGGTATCCCGGCCGGACAGCGTCGTGAGGGGCTGTGTTACCTGCACGACATCTTCCCGACCATCCTCGACCTGGCGGGGGTCGCTATTCCGTCGGGATGCGAAGGGGTAAGCCTCGTTCCGGTCCTGACCGGACAGGAGACCGGGATGCGCGACAGCGTTTTTTCGGCGTTTCAACGCAGCCAGAGGCTAACTCCCGAGGATTCCACCCAACGCATGGTTCGCCGGGGCGATCTGAAGCTCATCGAAACGCGTATGGCCGGCCACATCCATCGCCAGCTATTTGATCTGACTGACGATCTCTGGGAAATGCGCAATCTGGCCGACAACCCGACTCATGCCGAGGGTCTTGCCAGGATGCGCCGTCTGCTAGCCCGCGAGCGCTCACGAGTCGGGGACCCAGAGATTGGCGAGCCAGTCGCCGTCTAGCCGGGCCGCTTCCCAGTCTCCGGCGACCTGACGCGCACGACTCGGTCAACTACAGCCCGAGAACACCTCGAATGTTCCCGCTGAATATCTTGCGTTTCTCGTCCGCACTCAGCTCGGCGTGCGCCACATTTCCCAGCTGCCAAGGCTGGCCGAGCACCGGGTAGTCGGAGCCGAACACGACGCTCTCCACGCCGGCCACCTTTACGAACGCCTCGATCTGCCCCCGGCGGTTGCCTGAACCGGACATCTCACAGAAAACATTCGGCAGGTCTCGCACCGTCAACGCCAGGTCCGGCGTACGGATGTGCTGCCAAATGGCGTGCGCCCAGATGAATCGCGCGTTGGGATACGTGGTTGCCAGCTGCCGAATGCGCGCCGGCGAGTCATAGGTGTGGCTGAGGATTGGCAGCCGGTGATCGTCGGCGAACTCGTAGACGGGTATGTAGTTGGGGCCGTGAATCGGGTATTCGTGGATGGTGGAGTGAATCTTGATGCCGCGAAAGCCCTGCTCGTCCACGCGGCGGATCAATTCTTCCTTCGCGAGCTCGGGGTAGTTCGGGTTGGGAACCGCGAATCCAATCACCCGATCTGGATGCGCGCGTACCGCCGCGGCGACCAGTTCGTTGCCGCGGACGAAGTCCGGGCCAATCGCTGTGTACGCGCTGAAGCAGGAATAGTCCACGCCCGTCTTGTCCATGACTCGAAGCAAGTCGCCAGCGCCGCCGCCCTGGTAGAAAAAGTTGGTCCCCGGTCCCGGGTGGCTGTGAACGTCGATAACGAAGTCACTTAGCGGTTCGCCCGCCAGCGCATCAGCGGCGACCGGATCCGGCGGGTGGTGGTGTGGGTGGGGCGCGTCATGGCGCCAAACGTGGCCGAACATCGCCTTACCAGGCCGCCATGGCGAGGAGCCGGTCCAGGTTCAACGCGCCAATGGCCCGTCGAGATTCGTCATCAATGTCGGCGTACATCAGTTCGGCATGCGGTGGCCCGACCGCCTGCCAGGGTAGCTTCGTGCCGAACACCAGACGATCGGCGCCAACGGCATTCGACAGGTATTCGATACCCCGGTGCGTGCGAAAGCCGCCGGTTTCCAGCCAGATGTTCGGCGCCTCCCGCATCAGCGGGGTCATGGTGCGGTTGATCATCTTGTCCACGTCGCACACCGCGATTTGCAGATCGGGATGCGTGGTGGCGACACGGTACAAGTCCCGGGCCGTGGCTGTGCTAAGCGCGTCGATGTGCCAGAACAGCGGAACCTGGCCTGCCAATGCCGCGAATAGTTCGCCCAACACCCAATCATCGGTCAGAAACCGCTGGTCGTCCGGAAAGATCCGGACGGCGCGCACTCCCGCCGAGCGCAAGTCCTCCACAAACCGCGCCGGCTCAGGGAATTCCCCGGTGTGGTGGGGCAGCGCCAGCCAGGACGGGATCAGCGAGTCATGGCCTTCCAGCGCCCGCATGAGCAGCTGGTTGCCGGCGGTCGGGTGCTCCTCCAGCGCAAGCGAGTGGTAGACCAGCGCCTTGCCGATCCCGAAGTGTGCCTGGTGCGCCGCCAGGTCGTCGGGGGTCAGGAAGGCCCCGGCCGGCCCGGGCCGGGAAACCATGCCGACCGCGCAGTTTGCGTCGAAGAGTTCAGCCACGATGGTGATGGTACGGAACCGAACGGACGGAGCCAACCAATGCCAGCGGGCACCGACCGATGGCCGCTCGGACGAGGAAGCGCAACCTACTCTGCCGGCGCGGTCTCCCTCGAACGCCCCCGCCGCCGGTCAATGACATAGGTGCCGGCCATCTTGTCGTGGACACCCTGCCGCTGTTCGTCAAATGTGGCCCAAATGAACCCAAGGCAGAGTGGAATCTGGACGGTCCGCACAAGGGCGCGCTCAAGTCCGATGGGTCCACCGG
>DAOUIX010000145.1:0-10709 GCA_034423235.1 Chloroflexota bacterium
CTTCACCACCTACCGCCTCTAGACCCCCTCTGTCATCCCGAGGTCCGCCGAGAGCCTGCCCAGAGCCTGTCGAAGGGGATCTCGCCCTCCGCTCGTTTGGCATCGTCAACACAACCCGCTCAGCCTGTGCCCCGCAGTCCGCTTCCGTTCCTTCGTACGGGCGGCGTCTCTGACCCGCCCGTCTTCCGCGCAACCCGCGTCCCCAGCTCGCCAAGGCCTTGTGGCCCAGGCTGCGCGCAGCCTGGGACCTCCCCAACCCGTTCGTGATGAGCCGGTTCGGAGTCCTTCGGAGGCCTGCCCCGAGCCTGTCGAAGGGGATCTCGACTCCCTATGCCCCGTCCTCTCTTGTACGTTCCCAGAGCCTTCAACTCGCCAGGGCCACGATCACCAAGCCAGCCACTTCAACCGATGTCCGTTGTCGCCGGCGCTACAATCGAACCACCACAGGGGCCGCAGGAGAGTCCAATGGATGTGCGCGCGGCTGCGCGGACAGCCAAGGCGTATATCGCCGAAGTCTTCGCTGACGAGGACATCGATGAAGTCGGACTCGAGGAAGTCGATTTCGACGACCAATCCAATCTCTGGAAAATCACCATCAGCTTCTTGCGGCCCAGGGGTCGAATGAACAAATTCCAGGCCGCCGCTTCGGGCTATCCGGCCGGTACCCCCACAATGCGTCGTTCCTTCAAGATCGTGAACATCGACGACGGCTCCGGCAGCGTCCTCTCCGTCAAGCACCGGGTGGTGGAAGGCGTCGACTAACTCGGTGATCGCTGGATGCTATCTCGACGCCAATCTGCTCGTGCTGCTGGTCGTTGGAACAACGGATCAAGCCATCGTACCCAGGCATCGCCGCCTGCAATCCTTCGACGCTCATGACTATGAACGTCTTGTCGGTTTGCTCGGCAACTACCAACAAGTATTGGTGACGCCGAACACGCTCACCGAGACCTCGAATCTGCTCAGCCAACACGGCGAACCTCAGCGGTCAAGGTTCTTCGATACGCTCCGGTCCCTAATCGAAATCAACAGTGAAATCGTCATCACAAGCCGGCAAGCGTCAGCAAACCCATCCTTCCATCGACTGGGCCTCACCGACGCCGCGCTCCTCGAAGTCGTGACACCGGAGACTCCGCTCATCACCGTTGACTTGGATCTCTACGTCGCAGCCCTCGCCCAGGCCCCAAACGCAGCCGTCAACTTCACCCACCTCCAGCACCCCTAGCCCAACCACCCAACCCTGCCGTACGCGGCCTTGCCTTGCCCTGTGGCCCAGGCTGCGCGCAGCCTGGGACTTCCCCACCCTGTTCGTAGTGAGCCGGCCCGCCGTCCCCCAAGAGCCTGCCCTGAGCCTGTCGAATCGGAACCTCGACTTTTCCTCGTCTTACTGCGATCCGGTCCGTCTTCACCCTCTCCTGGGGGAGAGGCAGACTTCGGCGCCGAACCCCTCAGAGCTGTTGCACACGCGACGAGTCAAGCGTCGTTGTGACGCGTGAAGTGATAACTTGCCGCGGCCTCTGAGACACCGTGCAGCCAAGGACACTTGATTTCAGGCAGCCGCTCGTCTGGTGAACCCATAGGGGTTCTACTAACAAACTCTGGAACGCCGGACGCACCAACCACCGCGGCGACCCGTCGCTACCTTGCCGAGTTTCTTGCCGACCCGCGGATGATCGAGCTTCCACGCTGGCTCTGGCGGCTCGTGTTGCACGGTGTGGTGCTGCGAACGCGCCCGCGGCGCTCGGCTCGTCTGTACGAGAGCATCTGGGAGCCGGACGGCTCGCCAATTCTGCTGAACTCGCAAGCCATCGTTGACGCCCTGGTGACTCGGTGGGCGGAACGGAATCCCGGCCGCATGGTCGTGTCGCTGGGAATGCGCTATGGGAACCCGTCCATCCAGCGCGCGCTCGGCGCGCTGCGCGGCGCCGGGGCCAGCCGCATCATTGTTCTGCCCCTGTACCCCCAGTACTCCGCCGTAACCGTCGGGTCGACGTTCGACGCTGTCTCAGACACGTTGACAGGCTGGCGCCGTGTGCCCGCTGTTCGATTCGTCGACCAGTACCACGACAATCCCGACTACATCCACGCGCTTGCCAAGTCGATTGAATCCGCGTGGTCCCGGGACGGGCGTCCCGACCTGCTGCTTTTTTCGTTTCACGGTCTGCCGCAGGCGTATTGCGACAAGGGCGACCCGTATCCCGGCCAATGCCATGAGACGGCGCGCTTGGTCGCAGAATCGGTGGGAGTCCCGAACGACCAGTGGACGGTCGCGTTTCAGTCGAGATTCGGACCCGGCGAGTGGCTGCGGCCGTACATGGAAGAGATGGTTGCCGACCTGGGTCAACAGCGCCTGCGCAGAGTCGACGTGATCAGCCCCGGATTCGCGGTTGACTGTCTGGAGACGCTTGAAGAAATCGAGATCCGGGCGGGCGAGACGTTTGTCCACGCCGGCGGCGGAGTTCTGCGCTATATCCCGGCCCTCAACGCCGACAGCCGGCATGTGTCGGCGCTGGCCGGAGTTGTGGAAGAAGCAGCGAGCGACTGGGCCTAGGGCCGTACCGGGACGGGACGCTCGAAGGCTATCTGGTACCCGCGAGGCGCCGTAGAGCCGCGACGACTGGCACTGCAGCCAACACGACGACCGCGGCCGTAAAGAAGGGCAGACCAATCATGTCTTCGAAGAGCCCGGCCAACCGCCCGCTCCCGGCCGACCCCACGGCCACGCCCAGCGAATACACCGCGTAGAAAATCCCGAATGCCATGCCGCGGCGCGCGGGGCCGGAGGCTTCGGCCACCAACGCCGTCGCTGCCGGGAACACCAGCCCATACCCCAGGCCAAACACAGCCATCCCGACCGCGACCACGCCATAACCGTCGGCTAGGCCGAGCACGGCCAGGCCTGCGGCGATACCCACCAGACCAACCACGAGCGGCACAAACCGTCCTATCCGGTCGCTGGCCCCACCGATTGGACTTGCCATGACCAGCATTGAGACCAACGCATAGATGGCAAAGCTGTACCCGGCCCGAGCCGCCGACTCGCCCTGGTTCTCCAGCACCAGCGGTAGGTGCGCTACCAGCACCCCAACGCCAATCGTTATCGCAAACTGGGCGGCAAATGCCGACGACAAGAGCCGGCCGCTAAGCGCAGTTCCGGACGGATTCGCTTCGGTGCTCGCCGTGCGCGCGCGCAACGACGACGGAAGCTCACGAGTGACCGCCAGGAATGCGGCGAGCGTCACGGCCAGGAATACCGCGTCGACAAAGAAAACCGCATCGGCGCCCCAGGCGTCCCTGAGGATGCCGGCGGCGGGAGGGCCGATCATGGCGGGTACCGCGATCATCGCGCCGGCGAGCCCCATGGCCCGCCCTCGTTGTTCCGAGTCGACCCAGTCGCCGATGATGGCGAACGCCCCGGGCGTCAACGCGGCCGCCCCAATGCCGTGAATCGCGCGCGCAACCAGGAGTTGCTCCGGCGTGCGAACGAAGGCGTAGCTCAGCACCGCGAGCGCTGTGATCGCCAGACCGAAGACTATGGGACGGCGGCGGCCCATCCGGTCCAGGACGAACCCGACCCCCAGGTTGCCAAACAGGTTCGTAACCGAATACATCGCAACGATCAGGCCGACGACCGCTGCGGAGGCGCCGAGGTTCCGGGCATGCGGCGCCATGGTCGGAAACTGAACGAAGAGATCAAAGAACGCCGCGAGAATGACCAGCCGCGCGGCCCACACCGAGTGTCGCGTGATGCCCGAGGCGTGCAGTGTCCGCGAGGCCATCAGTTCTCCAAGCTTACTTGCAACAACCCGGGCAGTCCCGTACGCCTGCAGCCGTACTGGATCTGGACTTCGTGACCCATTGTATCGCAATATAAATCCCGGTATATAGATCAAAATTAGAATCCTTAGTATTCTGGACTAAATCATTGTGATTCACGACCGTTTTACTTGGCGGCCAGAAAGCCCGAGACTCGATGTCAAAAAGCGCCCGCTGAGCCTCTTCGGACCGCCGTTTCAACTTGAGGGCTTCGCAACCGGACGGTGCATCGGCCGAAGGTAGTGCCCTCAGCTAGGCTGCTGGCGAAGCTAGGACCAGAACACCGGCTCCGCCCAACTCGGTTGGTCATTATCAAAGCCGGGAGATTGACAATGTCCCACGCACCATTCGTGCTTGACAGGCTCACGGCACGCGCTGCCCAACCGGCCAGCGCCGACTCCGCCGCCGCCTTTCGGATTGCCTTCGGGTTGCTGGGCCTCATCGCCGTCGTGCGCATCTGGGTTCTTGGCTGGATTAACGACCTCTATGTGGAGCCCACCCACCACTTCAGCTACCTCGGTTTCGGTTGGGTCCAGCCGTGGCCTGCCTGGGGCATGCATCTGCACTTCGCGCTCTTGGCCCTGGCCAGCCTTGGGATCGCATTCGGGTACCGCTATCGGATTTCCGCGGCTGCCTTCTTTGTCCTGTTTACCTACATCGAACTCATCGATAAGACCACCTACCTCAATCACTACTACTGGATGAGCCTGGCCAGCCTGCTCATGGTTTTTCTTCCGCTGCATCGAAGCGTCTCAATAGACGCTTGGCGCCGTCCCGAGCCAGAGCCTCCAACCGTGGCCGCGGGTGTGGTCTGGGCTCTTCGAGCGCAAGTTGCGGTGGTCTACCTGTTCGCCGGACTCGCCAAGCTCAACCCTGATTGGCTGCTCTACGCCCAACCCCTGCGCATCTGGCTCTACAACAGCGGCGACGTAGCGCTCATCGGACCCTTCCTCAGGCAGCCGTGGGCCGCCTACCTGGCCAGTTGGGCCGGCGCCGCCTACGACCTGACCATCGTCGGCTGGCTGTCATGGCCGCGCAGCCGCCCCCTGGCCTACGCCGCCGTCGTGGTCTTCCACTTGGCGACCTGGGTGCTGTTTCCCATCGGCCTGTTTCCCTGGGTCATGATCGCCGCCACCCTCATCTTCTTTTCGCCCGACTGGCCGCGTCGACTGCTGCGCTGGACCGGCCTGGGCGCCGAACCATCACCGTCAGCCGACCCCGTGGCACATGCGTCGGCCCGCGTGTCCCGAATCGCTTTAGCCGCCTTCGCCCTCTTCGCCGTCGTACAGATACTCATTCCCCTCCGCCACTGGCTCTACCCCGGCAATGTCCGTTGGAATGAAGAGGGCTACCGCTTCGCCTGGCGAGTCATGCTGACCGAGAAAACCGGCGAGGCCCAGTTCCACGTCACCGATCCGGCCACCGGCAAACGATGGGTTGTAGGCCCTGACCAATACCTGACGCCGCTCCAGACGGAGCGCATGGCCTACCAGCCGGACATGATTCTCGAAACCGCGCACCTCATCGCGCGGGACTATGCCCGGCAGGGACGCGACGTCGAGGTGCGTGCCGACGTCTTCGTTGCCTTCAACGGCCGCCAGGCAGCGCGCCTGGTCGACCCCAACGTGAACCTCGCCCGGATAGAACACGGCCTGGCGCCCAAGACCTGGATCCTCCCGGCGCCGACAGGCTCGCCCGGATAGCCGGGCGGCTCAGCGCTGGCTGTCTCCATCCGTATCGCTGAACCCCACCGCCACGCCCAGCAGGCTCACGACTTCCGTATTGATGACCCGCCGCAGCTCGGCCATCGCATCAAACACGGCCTGCACCTGGTCCGGCCGGTCCGAAGCGGCCGCCCCCAGCGGACCTTCCACTGCGTCTAAGGCCGCCAATACTGCATCGAAGTGCCCGCGCATCCGTTCGTCCGCGTCGCTGGAGAGCGGTCTGACCAGTTGCGAAATGCCCAGGCTGCCGTCCAGGCTCGCGCCCACATACACGTCCCGCATGCCCCGCAGTTGGGCTCGAATCTCCGCCAGGGCGTTCTGCCCCGGACCGTCCGAAAACGCCGCGGGATCGGACGCGTCCCCGCGAATCCCCAGCACAACCCCAAGCTTCATGTCCATGATCGCCCGAGCCAGGAACACCTGCGTTCGCACCACCTCCGCCACCGCGGCGCTCGTCAGCATGGAGCCGGATGCTCGGCCTGTCAGAAAGTCCTTGTACGGCGACCTGGTGTCCCGAGCCACGTCCCACTCGTGCACGACGGCCCCGAGCTCCGACGATGCCACCCGGCCAAGCGCGGTCAGATATCCGCACCTTGGCGAAGACTGATCCGACAGCTGCGCAAGCGCCGCGTCGCCGAACAGCAGGTACTCGATGGCGCCAAGGCCCCGCTGCGTTGATGAAAGCACGTTCCGAACATCGTCATCGGTCGTGGCGGGTCGCTCCGCCAGCATGGTCTCGATGCGCTCGGGCTCAACCGGGAACCAGTCAATCTGCCGCACCGATCGACGGTCCATCAGCGGCCCGAAGCCCCAGGCTGCGGTATGAGACCACGCCACTCGCGCCTCCCGCCAGGCCTGCCGCGCCTCGGCCAGCGCCGAATCCGACGGAGCGGCGCACAGGCTCTCCAGCGACTGCCGCAACTCGTCAGTCTCGCTCGCCGCGACTCTGTACCCGGGCAGGATCACCTCGTCGGTCAGGCTGATCAGCACGTCCGTTTCCGACGCCGCCTCTTCGCCGCAGCCGACCAGCAGGACAAGCAACAGCGCCGCCACAACCCCCACGCGCAAGGTCCGAATCATCAGATCGACTCCAGGAACTTCAGCAACGCCATGCGGTCCTCCATCGAAAGCTGCATGAATCGGTCACGCGACGCCTGCCCCTCGCCCCCGTGCCACAAAATCGCTTCTTCCAGGCTGCGAGCGCGTCCGTCATGCAAGAACCTCGTGTGCCCGTTGACAACCTTCACCAGGCCGATCCCCCACAGCGGCGGCGTCCGCCACTCGCTGCCCGAAGCCAGTCCGTCGGGCCGTCCGTCCGCCAGACCCTCGCCCATGTCGTGCAGCAGCAGGTCGGTATAGGGATAAATCGTCTGCCCATGCAGCGGTGTCAATGGGTGCGCACGATCGGTCGTGTGCCTCGGCGTGTGGCACGACGAGCAGCCAACGTCCACAAATAGCCCGGCCCCCTGGTGCACCGTCGGGTCCTCGACATTACGCATAGCCGGGACGGCCAGCGTCTGCACGTAAAAGGCGACCTTCAGGAGCCGGTCGTCCGGCGCCTCCGGCGTCCCGCCGTTGGGCGCCTGGTCGCAGGCCACCTGTCCCGCCGGGCAGTTCTCGTTCGGGAACAGCGTGGTAGTGATGCCGATATCGCCGTGAAAGGCGCCCGCCGCCTGCTGCTCCACGTTCGGCTGGTTCGCCTTCCAGCCTAGGCGTCCCACCACCAACTCGCCCCGCCGACGGTCCATCACCATGTTCACCCGGCCCGAGACTCCATCGCCGTCGGCATCCTCGGGATCGGCCAGCGCCAGGATCCGCTCCTCCGGAATCGCTTCAAGCAGCCCCATGCCCACGATGGTCTGGGCGATTCGCGGCGAAATCATCACGTCCGCGGCTATTGCGCCATACGCCGGATCGAGGATGGCGTAGGTCGGCTTCTGCAAGCTATAGGCCGTGCCGTCCGGATAGCTACCGTGAATGGTCTCGTAGGTGATGCCGATGCGACCCTCGGGCCGTACGCCATTAATCGCGCGGTCCTGCAGCTGATCGCCGTAGCGCGGCTCATCCACCGGACCGTCAGGACCCGGCACGCTCAGTCGCAGCAGCAGACCCCGCTCTGGGTCCCCATCGTGTTCGGGTGGCTTCGCCCGACCGTCCCGAGCGTGGCACGAGGAACATGACTGCGCGTTAAAGGTCGGCCCCAGCCCATCGCGCGCCTCGGTGGATGCCGGCGCCGTAACCCAGTTCTGGGTAAAAAAGCTGTCGCCGACCTCAAAGCGGCGGCGCTCTTCGTTCGTCAGATTGCGCGCCGACAGCTCGAACGCGTTGCTGCCGGCACTAAGCGCCGTCGTCGTTCCGCCCAGGTTCTGGTCAAAGATCAGCGTCAGATCGCGCTGTCCAAACTGCGGCGTGCAGGCGATTGACCCGCCAACCGCAAGCGAAAGCGTGGCCGCGGCGCCAACGAGCATCAGGCGCGCTGACGGCCGCGCGGCCCGGAAAGCCCGTCGGAGGCGTCGGACAGTGTGCGCCAGGCCGCGCGCCATGCGATTCGCCACGATTGTCGGCATGTCGTAATCGACAAATCAGCCGCGGCCCGGCCTCCCCGGGAGCATCATTGACCCCGAGGGAATGGCCGGACCGCGGCTCAAAACGTCCAGCTCAGCTAACGCTGATCGTGATCCCGATGGACTGGGCGGCGCTCACGATCGTGTCCGTCTGGTCCTCCAGAGCCTTGATGGTCTCCAGAACCGACGCACGACCCGCCTCGGCGTCCGAAACGCCCTCGCCCAGGTGTCGATCGAACGGTGACGGAATCAAGGTCGCCAGGTACACGCTGCGCTCGATCTGCGAGGACAGCATGTCGGCCGTTTCCGGATCATCGGCAGCGATCAGGTCGCTGATGCCGGGCCCCGACAGGCCGCCGAAGTCACCCTGGTAGACCATCTGGATGCCCAGCGCATTGCCCACGATGTCGGCCACGGTGTTGTCGGAGAAGCACGAGTGCTCGTCTTCCTGCGAGCGCTCCTCGTAAGCCACCGTCATCCGCTCGCCGGCCAGCTCACCGCGGCTCAGCTCCCCGATGCCGGTGATGATGCGCCGCAGCGCTTCATCCGTGCTTACCGAGAGGAACTCCGCGCGGTAGTTCCCGGCCTGCGCCGGCGCCCACGCGTTCACCATGTCCTGCAGGTGCGACACCAACACGTCCGAAGCCACCGCCAGGTACGCGCCGCGGCGGTCGGCATTGCTCGCCGTGGTGAAGTCTTCAACCGGGCGGGCGCCGGGGCCCACCGCGCTCAAGTCCTGCCCCCACAGCAGAAATTCAATGGCGTGCCAGCCGGTGGAGACGTTCTCCTCGCCGCCCTCTTCGTTCAGCGAGACGATCAGGCTGGCGTCGATCACGGGAAACTCCGACGGGTTATTGATGATGCCCGCGCTGGGGTTGCCTTCCACGTAGTCGATGTACGCCTCGTCAAGCGGCCACGCGTTGATCAGCCCCTCGGGGCCCGTGTCCGGGTGGTCGATCGGTCCGTCATAGAAGCGGAAAGCCTCCGTTGGCCCGTAGTCGTCGCGCGCCGTCAGCCAGGCACGCTTCGCGCCCTCCAGCGTCGCCGACGTCGGATCCGCCAGGAACGCGTCAATGGCGTGGTCCAGGATGGTGGCCGACCGCAGGCTCTTCGAATACAGGAAATGCACGCCATTGGCGTAGTTGGTCACGACATCCTGTTTCAGGTCATCAGAAGGCCCGCTTTCTCCGCAGGCCGCCAGCGCCATGGCCAGCAGCCCCGCACAAACGAGCAACGCGATTCGTTTCACGACAACCCTCCAAGCGCCGATCGGCCCGAGCGTGGATTGCGACACAACCCGTTTAGCCCACGCTCATCGCAAGTCTTAGGCTCAGCGCACCAGAATCTTAGTACATACTAACCCCACCCCGCCAAACCAATTTCCGCGCATCACCGCCTTCCGCGCACCTCGCGTCCCCGCGTGCGTAGCAACTGTATTGGGCGGGCAAGTCCTAGGTGGCCATGGTGGGGTCCCAGCGGGTCTCGTGCTTGCAGAGCGCGTTGCAGAGGATGAGCAACTTGCGCATGCAGGCGGTGAGCGCCACCTTGGGCCGCTTGCCGGCGGCGACGAGCCGCTGATAGAAGGCGCGGATGGCCGGATTGGCGCGGGTGGCGGCGACGGTGGCCATGTACAGCACGGCCCGGACGGAGGCGCGCCCGCCCCAGATGCTGCGACGGCCGCGCCAGGCGCCGCTGTCGCGATTGAAGGGCGCGACCCCGACCAGGGCCGCAATCTGGCGGCGCGAGAGGGTGCCGAGTTCGGGGAGCTCGGCCAGCAGGGTGGCGCTGGCGGTGGGGCCGATGCCGGGGATGCTCTGCAGCCAGCCGGCGCGGGCGCGCAAAGCCGCCTCGGCCTGGAGGGCCGCGGCGATCTGGGCATCGAGGGCGGTCACGCGCTGGGAGAGCCAGGCCACGTGGGCGTCGATGTCGGCCTGGACGCTGGGCCGGGCCAGGGGGCGCCGCTGCAGCTCGGCGACCCGATCCGCCAGAAGTTGGCGCCGGCGGGTGACCAGGGCGTGCAACTCTTGACTGGCCGCCGAGGGGCGCGGGCGCAGCGGCGGCCGGACCTCCGCCGCGAAGCGCGCGATCATCTGGGCGTCCACGCGGTCGGTCTTGACCCGGATGTTGCGGCTGTGGGCGAAGTCGCGCACCTGGCGCGGATTGCTCACGACCACCGGCACCCCGGCGGCGTAGAGGGCCGCATCCACGGCCTGCTCGTAGCCGCCGGTGGCTTCCATGACCACGCGGGCGGGGTGGTGGGTCTGCGCCCAGCGGCACAGACGGGCGTGGCCCGCCGGCGTGTTGGGCACGCGCCAGGCCGCGCCGGTCGGATAGACCGCCACCTCCAGGCTCTGCTTGGCGACATCGATCCCGAGAAACACCAGGTCCGCCATTCCGGTACCCTCCGAGTGGCGCTGGCTGCTCGCCCTGCCTTGTGAATTCGGGCTCGCGTCGACGGCCCAGGCAACTGTTCGGGCTCTGAGCCAGCGTGAGGGCCGGGACGCCCACGCTACACAACGGTCTTCTTGGACCTAGGGGCCGACGGGCTGTCCCGGCCCTACGATTTCCCCCGGACGATCCGAGGGTCCTGCAACATACAAGGGGC
>DAOUIX010000146.1:0-22826 GCA_034423235.1 Chloroflexota bacterium
GTGGCGCCCGAGGGACAGCACGTGCTGTCCATGTGGGTGTTCTTCGTGCCGGCGCACCTCAAGGACGGCACGTGGTCGGAGAAGCGGCAGGAGTTCGGGGAAAAGCTGATCGACGAGTTCTGCCGCTACGCCCCCAACTTCAGGGACGCCATCATCGACTGGACGATGCTGACGCCCGAGGACATCGAGGACCGCATCGGCCTGACCGACGGCAACATCCGCCACGTGGACATGATCCCGCAACAGATGATGTCCCGCCGCCCCCTCCCCGGCTGGTCGGACTACCGCACCCCCATCAAGAACCTCTACCTCTGCGGCGCCGGCACCCACCCCGGCGGCGAGGTAACCGGCGCCCCCGGCCACAACGCGGCGCACGTGGTTTTGGATGAGTTGGGGAAGTAGCCAGACGCGGAAGCCCGTCGGCAGAACCGCGAGCTTCGCGCGCACGGTAGGCAGCGTTGAACGCTCACCATGCGCAGGTCCGACGAGCCGCAGCTTCCCTAGCATCATGCCGGCACAGATCGCAATCAACTCCGCGGGCTAGCTACTTGGACGGCTCTTGCGAGTATCCAGAGCGTGTGACCACGCACATGGCCATAAGGAGTGCGGAGCACCATGCGAACGATTGAGGCCGCGCAGTTCAAGGTCCAGTGCCTCGCGTTATTGGACGAGCTTGAACCCGATGGCCTGATCGTCACCAAGAGCGGCAAGCCCGTCGCGCGGGTCGTGCCCTATGCCCAGTGGGATGCAGATCTAATTGGGAGCCTGCGGGGCAAGATCAGGATCAAGGGTGAAATCTCGACAACCGGAGTCCGCTGGAACGCCGATGCCGAGTCTTGATATCCCGCACCCTCATCCTCGGCGTTAGCCGCTCGCCTCGCTATACATCTCCCGGACCGTTTCGAGGATGTCATTCGGCACGTACCGGTCTTCGGCCTCCGTCTGAATTCCAGCGGGAATCCCATGCAGCGCCTCGGCAATCGGGCCGGCGATGGCCGCCAGGGTGTCGGAGTCGCCGCCCAGCGAGACGGCGTTGCGGACGGCGTCGTCGAAGCTGTCGGACTCCAGGGCGCAGGTGATGGCTTCGGGCACGGTCGTCTGGCAGATCTCGTTGAACTCGTAGCCGGGGCGGATATCGTCGACGGTTCGGGAGAGGTCGTAATCGTAGGTCTCCGCGATGGCCTTCCGAATGCCGTTGGCCCGCTCGCCCTGGAAGGCCAGCCAGATCGCGTGCACCGTGGCTCGGGCGCCCTTGAGGCCCTCCGCATGGTTGTGCGTGACGGCGGTCACCAGGTCTGAGGCCTTCAGTGCGTCCGACAAGTCCCCGTTGCGGTTCAGGTAGGCCGCCGGCGAAACCCGCATGGCCGCGCCGTTGCCAAAACTGTCGTACGGGCGAGGCGAATCCATCCATATCCAGGACCTGAAGTGACCGCCGTAGCTCGCGTCCGGATAGCGCCGACACCAGTCCTGGAGAGCCGCAGCCGGCTCCCGGTCGTGCAACAACGCGTCCGCGACGGCGGCAGTACAAACGGAGTCGTCCGTGACAAAGCCGTTGTCGCTGAAGAACTCGAACGACTTGGTCTTGATCCACTCCCACTCGTAGACCGAGCCGACGATGTCCCCAATGATCGCGCCGATCACGATGTCGTCCGATGACTAACTTCGAGCGCGGCCGCACCTACTAGCGATAGGCCGCAGCGGCTGGCCCCAACGAGGCGCGCCGGGTTATCGATGTTCGCCCGTCCTCGCTCCGAACAGCCTCACGAGCCAGTCAGGCCTCCACACGGCAGACTCCCGGCACGCGGTCAAAGCCCCGGTCGTAGCTCACGATCTCCGAGACTCCCTGCCGTTCCATGTGAGCCGCGGCCAGGGCGTCCTCGAAGTCAAGGAACGGCGACGCCGCATAGATGTCCAGCGCCCGCAGGTAAGCACGCTTCTGTGGGAGCCGCAGACCTCGAAGCGTGAGAATAGGTGCCACGCGACCGCGGATGGCTTCGCGGCTCAGACCGTAGCCTGCACGCCGCGACGACAAGACATACACGACTTCGCAGACAACCGCTTCGCAGGTCAGGATCTCTTCTTCGCCGCGCTGCACCCGCTGAAACAGCCGGAAGCAGGCCGCGGCCTTCGCCTCGTCGTCGCGGGTAAGGAATCTCAGGATGACATTGGTGTCCAGGAACTTCATTCCCCACGCAGTTCCCGTGCCGTGGCCATGGCCTTTTCGTCCTTGGCGTCTCGGGACAGCTGCTCAAAGTCCTCGGGCCGCGCGGTTGGCCGGACGGAGCCGTAGGCGGACTCCAGGGTGAATTGAGCGGCGGCCAGGCGAACCGTGCCCGCCTCGTCGATGGTAAAGGCGACCTTGTCCCTGGGCTTGATCCCCAGCAGTCGTCGCACCGCGGCCGGGATGGTGACCTGGTTTCGCTGGGTGGTGGTCGCGGTGAATTGCTGCATGCGAAGTGCAATGTCTCCAAGGTGATTCAATGATTATTCAGATTACCATTGTATCGACTAAAGCGAACGACCGGCGCGACGAGCCGCGCCGACAGTTTCTTCTTCGAGAGGATCGCGCCGGACATCTGTCTACCGCTTTCGTGCTGAGCCTTTCACACGAATCACGGTAGGGACGAAAGGTGGCCGAAATATGTCGCCGCCAACGGAAGTTTGAACGCCATGCGCCTGGCCATGCCCGGGTCCCACGCGGTCTGCCTCGGGCAGCCGGCGTTGCAGATCAGCGGCAGCTAGCGCATGCGGGCACGCGGTTCGGCTTGGGCGACTTGCCGTCGGACATGAGCCGCTGGTGGCAGGCCCGCAAGCCGCAATTGAGGCGGTCGCGGTCCGCCCGGACCTCCACAGCACGTAGGAGGCTCTTACCGCCCGGACCTGACTATTCTGTTGCGGTTACTCCAACTGTCCCCGAATCCCGCCTTGTTATGCCCCCAAATGCCACACCGGTAAGCGCCACCAGCGCAGCCCGTTCGGCTTCACCAGGTTGCCAGCGGCATCCGTAGCTTCACCGGCTGCCGGTCTGCGGCCAGTCGGGAGCATAGGGGCGGTCACCTCAGGCCGAGTCTGACGGGGCGTCGAACTCTGAGCGAGTCCTCGCTAAAGATCGGCTATTGCCGACGCCGGCGCGAACCGCGTGACCTGCAGCTGGCTCACCCGCTCCCGCGCCTCCCACAGGTCGTACGCCATCTGCATGCCCAACCAAGTCTCCGGACTTGACCCAAAGGCCTTCGACAACCGAATCGCCATCTCCACCGACACGCCAGCCCTCTCATTGACGAGTTCGGACAACGCCTCACGGCTCACGCCCAATCCTTCAGCGGCCTTGCTGACGGAAAGCCCAAGCGGCTCCAGGCACTCACGCTTGACAATTCCGCCCGGGTGCGGCGGGTTGACCATGGCCATCGCTCGACTCCTCTCAGTGCTAATGATAGTCCGTGTAGTTCACATCGGCCGCATGGCCATTCTGGAATCGGAACGTTACGCGCCAGTTTCCCGACACAGAGACGGCAAAGTGCCCGCGAAGTTGCCCTCGAAGCTGGTGGAATCCAAACCCTGGGAGGTCCATGTCTCGCGGTTGGCGGCTGCGGTCAAGCACAGCGGGGATATTCCTCAGCCTTCGGACGTGGTGCGGAGCAACCCGCCGTGAGCCGCGACCCTCGTACAGCTCCCGCAGACCTCGGTGCTTGAACGAGAGGATCACCTCACGCTACCGCTGCCTCCGCCCATCACTTATCGGCTGACGAGACTGGCCGCCGGTGGATTGCCGTCCACTTCCCGAGCTTCCGCAGTCCAAATTTGGCCTGGTTGTTAGCGGCCAGTGCGGAGTATAGGAGCGCGCCGGTGGTCAAAGCCGCCCTTATTTCCTGATGGTTCGTCGCCGACGCCACGGCTTCCAGTTCAAGTCCAGACGACGCCGACCACCGCTCATCTCGCGCGCGCGGACACCGTCAACGCGCGAGCCGCTCCTTCGTCTCCCGACGTCTGACCAGAACTTCGTCTCCCTCCATCCGGTCCCCCGGAAGGAAATCAGGGGACGTCGGATCGCCTCGCGAAACCTCCCGGCGACAACGTCGTCGACCATCTCGGTGAGCCGTTCGATCTCGCTTTCTGCTGACTCATCGCACGCGTCGCAGCCACAGCTCGGAAATGGTTCGCTGAACCACCGCCCGAATCGGACGTTAAGTCCCGGAAACGTCGAGAACACCACCGCAATTGGGGCGGCCTCGGGGTCCCTGGGATCGAGTCGCACATGCGGACGTGCGGGCTTAAGTCCCCGCTCCAGTTCAGCGTCCAGGCCGTACCCCTCGGTGCGCTCGACGTCGAAATCGTTCTCCAGCCGGGCCAGAACCTCCAGCATGGCCGAATGCAACGGCCGAAAGCGCTCGGGGTTCGTTACGCGGCTGTAGGCCGGATCCTCCGGCGATTCCGCGTTCTGGGATTCCGCATACCCATACCAGCCGGCCATTTCTCTGCGCTCTTTGTTTCACGCCACTCACACGCCGAAAGGCAGACCAATTGTGACAAGCGGGCGCCGTGCAGGTCTTCCGGCAGGCCACACAAGACTCGGGTTTCGCAAGGGTCTCGCATGGCCGGGGCGCGTTCACGCAAAACCGACGGCAACGGTCCAAATGCAGCGATGTGGCGTCCCAACACAGCGGGCGGAGCGGCCCCTCACACCAGGTGGTGATCAGTCGGCCTGGCCGATCACGCGGGAGGCAGGCCAGGAGGCGCGAGTCGTCGGAGGCTAAGCTCGCCAGCGACGGAAGATCATTGCAAAACGCCCCTGCCTCTCGCGAGGGCGGCCTCTTTCTCCCTCTCCCTTGAGGGAGAGGGCTGGGGTGAGGGCGGCAGCTACCCACACCACCCAGGCCGGAGTCCGGCAACCAGATTCGCCAAACCAACCTCCTTATCCGCCTCCCGCGAGAGATGGTCAAAGTGAGAGTCTTCCGGGCACCCACCCCAGGGTTATGCGAAGGTCTCAAAGACGGGAGTGCCGCAAGGACAGAGATTGACAGTCCACGCATCTGCGGAATCGAACCCAACGTCCGGCGGGTCGGCCTTTACGATCCGCGATTTCATCAAGCTGGAATCGGCCGGCGGGATCCTGCTGTTCGGGGCCGCCGTGGCGGCCATGATCGCGGCCAATTCGCCGCTGGCGGGCATCTATGCCTCGTTGCTGGACACCGTCGTCGCGGTCCAGGTCGCGGACCTGGTCATCAACAAGCCGCTGCTGTTATGGGTCAACGACGGCCTGATGGCCTTGTTCTTCTTCGTAATCGGCCTGGAGGTCAAGCGCGAAATCCTGGAAGGCGAGCTCTCGTCCGTGCGGGCCATTGCCTTGCCCGGATTCGGGGCGCTGGGCGGCATGCTGGTGCCGGCGGCGATCTACCTTGCCCTGAATTGGCAGGACCCCATCGCGCTGGATGGCTGGGGCATCCCGGTCGCCACCGACATCGCCTTCGCCCTGGGGCTGTTGAGCGTCTTTGGCCGCCGGATCCCGACGCCGCTCAAGACCTTTCTGCTCACCCTGGCCATCTTCGACGACCTGGCGGCAATCGTGATCATCGCCATCTTCTACACGGGTGACCTATCCGTTCCGGCGCTCCTGGTTGGCGGAACGGCGCTGGCGGCCGGGGTCGTGTTCAACAGGATGGGCGTGACGCGGGTGTCGGCCTATGTTCTGGTCGGGACTGTGCTGTGGGTCGCCGTGCTGAAGTCCGGGGTGCATGCCACGTTGGCCGGTGTCTTGATCGCCTTTTGCATTCCCATGCGTGACCCGCAGGGCGAATCGCCGCTGCGAAAGCTGGAGCACGATCTGCACACGCCCGTGGCGTTCGTGATCCTGCCTGTCTTCGCCTTCGTGAACGCCGGACTCGCGCTTTCCGGCATTGGCCTGGACGAGCTCCTGCATCCCGTGACGGTGGGCGTAGCTGCGGGCCTCTTCCTCGGCAAACCGGTCGGCATTCTTGGCTTTGTCGCCATCGCCGCCGCCCTCGGCCTGGCGACCCTGCCGCGTGGCGTCACCTGGGCGCAGATTGCCGGCGTGGCCTTTGCCTGCGGAATCGGCTTCACCATGAGCCTCTTCATTGCCGGACTCGCCTTCGAGCACGGCAGCGGCGACTACTTTGCCGGCGACCGGCTTGGGATCCTCGCCGGATCGCTGGCATCCGCGGCGGCCGCCTACCTGGTGCTGCGGCTGAGCTGCCGGCGACAGCCGGAAAACACGGCCGCCGACACTCGCTGACTTGAAGCATTCGCGGAGCTGGCCTGCCCCGATGGGCTGATCGGCGCCGGCTCATCCTCGCGGGAGTTGAAGCTTGGTCGTCACCCCCGCTCGCAGACCTCGCCGACTGCAAAACGGGTGTGTGCTTGCCACTCGTGCTCGTTCAGTGTACACTATTCCCGATGTCTCCACAACCCCATTCCCGGATGCCTGCCGATCCCGCCGTTCGTCCTGATCATGTCGACCGATGCGCCGCCGTTACCTCGCCCCGCGGCGTGCCGCTCGCCTCGCTCCAAGTCGGCGCTGATCAGCCTCCAATCCGCGACGCCCGACGCACCCCAAACGCCGCCAAAAAGCGCCCCGCCGCGGGTCAAGAGTTTTTTGGAAAAAACTCTTACGCGCACGAAAGCGCCCACTCCACAGCCCCATTCGCCGCCCCGGGATGCCGACTGCGCGGGGCGCTGGCACCATGGTTGCCCACGGCAGTGGTTCCGAATTTCGGAGGGCTCGATGCTTGGTATCGGAGTAGTCGGACTGGGCGGAATCGCGAAGTCGCATCTCACCGCGCTGCAGATCGCCGAGGACGAGGGGTTCGCGCGCTGCGTGGCCGCGGCCGACCTGGTGGAGGAGCTGCGCGAGTCGCACCGCAAGGAGTGGGAAATCCCGGCGGTCTACCCCAACCACCACAAGCTGCTGGAAGACCCCAACGTGGACGCCGTGGCCATCATCCTGGGCCACCACCTGCACGCCGACCTGACCATCGACGCGCTCAACGCCGGGCGTCACGTGCTGGTCGAAAAGCCAATGGCCAACACGCTGGAGGAATGCGACCGCATGATCGAGGCCGAGCAGGCCTCCGGCAAGATCCTGCAAGTCGGGCTGACCGGCCGCTTCCACCCGGCAACGCGCAAGGCGCGCGAAATCCTGGACTCCAACGAATTGGGGCCGGTGGTCACGGCCCTTTCGCGCTTCAACAAGAACTGGGGCTACGGCGGGCGCCGCTACCAGTACCGCACGCGCTGGATGGGCGGCGGCATGTGGATGGGCAACGGCGTCCACGCCGTGGACTGGCTAACGCACTGCATTGGGGCACGCGCCGTTGCCGTGAAAGCCAAGCAAAGCACCTCCATGCACTACCAGGGCGCCGACGACGCGACGACGGCCTTCGTCCAGTACGCCAACGGGATTCCGGGCCTGCTGGTCGTGGTGGGCAGCGCGCACGGTTGCGCGACCGACGGGATCGAGGCGCACTGCGCGCTGGGCGAAATCCAGTACACCATCCGCGGATCGGTACGGGTCGGCCGGAACAACGAGTGGCGCGACGTGGAGCACGACGGCAAGCACGGATTCTGCGAGCAGTACCGCCACTTCGCGCAGTCGATCGAGATGGGCATGCGGCCCCAGACCAGCAGCGAATACGGCCGCCACATCATCGAGGTCCTGCAGGCCGCCGAGACCTCCAGCATCACCGGCCGCGAGGTGCATCTGACCGACTACCACCGCATGCCCTGGTAAGCCCGCCCGTGTGCGCGCCGTACCTCAAGCGACGAGGCCCTGATGTCGGCCGGTAGCGCCGCGCACACGATCCCGCCGTTCAAGGAGCGGCTACGGGAAGCGCTGGAATCAGAGTCGCTGCCGGTGGCCCTTGGCCGCTCGCTGCCGCAATTGAGCGAGCGTCGCAACGCAGCTTTCAGCGCTCGCGACTTCGAAGGCAGCCAGGCCGACCTCGGCGGCCGGCGCCAGGCCGCGCTGGACCGGATGCCGGAGCTGATCGAGGAGTTCACGGCTGCGGCCGAGGCCGTGGGGACAGTGGTGCACGGGCCCACCGACGCCGCGGGCGCTGTGGCGACGGCGCTGCAGGTGCTGCATGACCACGAAGTCCAGATGGTGGTCAAGAGCAAGTCGATGGCCACCGAGGAGATCCAACTCAACGCCGCCCTCGAGGACAACGGCATCGAGGTCGTGGAGACCGACCTCGGCGAGTTCCTGGTGCAGGTAGCGGGGGAGCGTCCTTCCCACATCGTCGCCCCCGCCCTTCACATCGTCCGCGAGCGCGCGGCCGAACTCATCAGCCGGGCCACCGGCGAAGCCTTGCCGCCCGATCCCGACGTGCTGGTGGGAGCGGCGGCCCGCCACCTGCGCAGCCGCTTCATCGAGGCTGGCGCGGGCATCACGGGCGCGAACGCCCTGGTGGCCGCGACAGGGACCGTGATGCTGGTATGCAACGAGGGCAACACGCGGCTGGCTAGCGCGTTGCCGCCGGTACACATCGTGATCGCCGGGATCGACAAGCTCGTGCCCTCGCTGGCCGACACCACGACCATGCTGGAGAGCCTGCCCAGAAGCGCTACCGGTCAGCCGATTTCGACCTACGTCTCCTTCATCTCGGGTCCCAGCCGCAGCGCCGACATCGAGCTATCGCTCTCGATGGGCGTACACGGGCCGCGGCACGTGCACATCGTGCTCTTGGACAACGGGCGCGAGGCTATCCGCACCAATCCGCGCATGCGCTCGGCCTTGCAGTGCGTGCGCTGCGGGGCCTGTTCGAACGTCTGTCCTGTCTACCAGCAGGTGGGCGGCCACGCGATGGGACACATCTACACAGGGCCCATCGGGCTGCTGGTGACGCCCTATCACCACGGCCTGGAGCACATCGCCGGGCCGCAGTCGCTCTGCGCGGGCTGCGGAGCGTGCGCGAGCGTGTGCCCGGCGGGGATTCCGATTCATGACCTGATCCTTGATGTCCGCGAGCGGGCGGTGGCAGAGGGGCATTCCAGCAACACCATGAAGAAACGCGCGCTGAGCGCGCTGGCGGACGAACGGTTGCTGGAACGCGGGGCGCGGCTGGCCGCGAAGACTCCGTGGTTGCAGGCGTTGGGACGGCGGCTGCCTGGCTCGCCGCTAAAGCGGCGGCCGGTGCCGAACGTGCAGCGGCGCCCGTTCCGGGACCGGTTGGGTGAACTGGCGACCAAGGACTCGAAGGCGACTGAGCGGGTGGCTTACTTCCCCGGCTGCCTGACGGACTGGCTGTCGCCGGAGACCGGGGAGGCCGCGGTGGCGGTACTGGAGGCGCTGGGGGTCGGTGTCGAGCCCGTGCAGTTTTTGTCGTGCTGCGGGCTGCCGGCGATCAACGCGGGGTACAAGGACGAAGCGACGCGAATGATGCGGAAGACAGTCGAAGCCATTGAACGGCTCGAGGTGGACGCGGTGGTGAGCACGTCAACCAGCTGCGCCGGGGCGATGTTGCATGACTACGCGCGGCTGTCAGAGGACGAACCGGCGTGGGCCCAGCGAGCCCTGGCCGCCGCCGCCAAGGTGCGGGACTTCACAAGCTATGTGGCGGCTCGGGGAATTCCCGACGAGATGCTGGGAAGGGCACGCGGGGTGGTGACGATCCACGACGCCTGCCAGTCGAAGCACGGCCTGGGGCTGGCCACAGAGACGCGAGAACTGCTGACCGACGCCGGCTACACGGTCGTCGAAGCCCCACCGTCAGGCGAGTGCTGCGGCTTCGGCGGCTCCTTCTCCTTCGATCACCCCGAAGTCGCGCGACGGATGCGCACCCGCAAGCTGGAGGCCTTCGCCTCGACGGGCGCGGAGATGGTGTGCGCGGACAACCCCGGGTGCCTGATGCACCTGAAGGAGGGGCCGGCGGTAGCCGGAGCGGGTCGGCCAGCGCATCTGGCCGAGTTACTCAGGGCAGTCGTCGACTAAGGCGCGAGCTGCTTAGGGCCACAGCCGATCAACGGCGATGATGAGGCCGGTGGCGGCTCCGACGATGCTGAGCATGCGCAGCGTGAGACGCAGTTCGAGGTCCCTAAGGTCGGCCTTGGTAGCCAAGTGCTCGTAGGCACCTTCCAGCCGGCGCATGCGACGGCCAAGCCGTGCGGTCTCGATTCCAGGGTCGGCGCTGGTTTCGCCTGCGGTCATGGTGGTCCTCCAATGCCAGCGGTCCACCCTGCCGCCGCGCGTGATACTCAGGCGTTCCGAGCATCAGATCCGAGTATAGAAGAGGTTCGGAACAGGAACTCCTCAACGTGGCTAGTGTTCGCCGCTCCGTTTGAGATCGTCGATCACCTCCCAAAAGTCCGCGGTCACGGGCCAGTCGAGTTGGTGACTACCTACCCATAACTTGCGCACCATGCCGGCGGGATCGATAAGGAACACGGATGGCCGCGCGGTGTTCCAGGAGTCGTAGCGGAATCGGACGTACACGCCGTAGTCGCGGGTCATCTGGCGGTCAGGGTCCGCCAAAATGGGAAACGGAATCTCTTCGCGCGTGGCGAATCCCGAAACGGCGTCGAGGCCCTGGGGGAATACGCCCGCGACGGCCGCGCCTCTGCGTGTCCACTCGTCCAGCTCGACCTCGAGCCGCGCCAGGTAACCCTGGCAGCTCAGTCACCAGGTATGTCTCAGGAAGACCAGGCAGAGCCACCGACCGGCAAAGTCATGCAACGTGACCCGATCGTCGGTTCCCGCCACGGGAACATCGAAGTCCGGCGCGCGATCACCGGTCGCGAACGTGGTTGAGCCTTCGGCGCGCGGCACGGTCGAAACTCTGAATTACAGCTCTCCGGCGGGATCACGTTAGTACCGAGTCCGCGGGTCCGGCAACAGATCTACGGCGTGACCATGACCTTGATGTTGGCGTCCTTGCGGGTGCGGGCGCTTTCGAGAGCCTCGCCAGCGGCTTCGAGCGGATAGTGCGCGGTGATGAGGGGCTCGATGTCGACAGCGCCACGAGTCAGCAAGTCAACGGCGAGCGGCCAGGTGTTGGCGTAGCGAAAGACGCCGGCAACGTCGAGGGCCTTGTCGACCAGTTCGTTAGTGTCAATGGGAGTCACGTCGGCGTCTGTCATACCCACCAGCACGACACGTCCGCCACGTCGGGCAATGCGAGTGGTCTGAGTGAGGGTGGTGGAGTTGCCGGCGGTTTCGAAGACGAGGTCGAACTGGGTGGCACGGGTCTGGCCGACGTCTTCAGCGCGGCCGTCGACGGCATCGGCGGCGCCGAGTGCAAGGGCCTTGTCAAGACGGAATGGCTCGACGTCCACCAGGGTTACGTCGTGAATTCCCTGGCTCTGGAGGGCCAGAAGAGTCATGAGGCCGATCGGTCCCGCGCCGAGGATGGCGGCGCGGTCGCCCAGGCGGGCCTGTCCGCGACGGGCGGCGAACAGGCCTACGGAGAGGGGTTCGATGAGGGCTGCCTCGTCGTAAGAGACATGGTCGGCGATGCGGTAGGCGAAGTCGGCGGGGTGGGTGACGTATTCGACGAATGCGCCGTGCACGGGCGGGGTTGCCATGAAGACAACATCGTCGCAGAGGTTGTAGTGGCCGGTGCGGCAGTGCATACACGCGCGGCAGGGAAAGCCGGGTTCGATGGAGACGCGGTCACCCTCGGCGAGGGAATCGACGCCAGACCCGAGCGCGACGACCTCACCCGCGGGCTCATGGCCGAGGATGAGCGGCTCACGGATGACGTAGCGGCCGATGCGGCCATGCTCGTAGTAGTGGACATCCGAGGCGCAGACGCCCACCGACCGAATGCGAATGAGCACCTCGCCGGGACCGGGATCGGGCAGCGGCACATCGCGGGTGTGGACCTGGAGGGCTTCTTCGAGGTAGGCGGCCTTCATTCGAATCTCCGAGGTTGCTGGGTCGTCGGGCGGACGCTAGGCGATGGCGATGGGGCGGACCGGCGAGGCGGTGGCGCCGACGATCTTGAGCGGGGACATGACAAAGAGGAACTCGTAGACGCCGGCGGCGGCGAGGGACTCGAGATCGGCGTTCTCGAGGATGTGGATGCCGTGGTCCACAAGAAAGATGCCGTGGACCGGAAGGCGGTCGTCGCCGGCGGGGATGAACTCGAAGGTCATGGTGTCGGCGCCGCCCAGGTAGACGCCGGTCTCGGCCAGCCATTCGGCGCAGTCGGCGGTGATTCCGGGCTGGCCGTTCTCGAGGTCCAGGAAGGCCGGGTCGTTCCAACGTTGCATGAGGCCTGTGCGAACCAGGAGGGCATCGTCCTTACGGACTTCGACGCCGTGCTCGCGGGCGACGGCCTGGGCTATGTCGGTGGTGATGGCAAAGTCATTGGGCAGGATGTCGACGCCCTCGGCGCCGGCGACGTCAAGCAGAACGCCGCGGCGCACGATGGGCGGCACCCGCTCGATGCCGTGCTCGGTCATGCCGCGGCCGCCGCGTTGGACCTCGGCCGCTTCGAGACCGCCGCACATGATTCCGTCGCGGGCGAAGTGGGCCAGCGCGTCGAGATGCGTGCCGGTGTGGCCGCACATGACGATCAACTCGTTGGCCGAGCCGAGGCCTCCCGGGCGCATGGTGTCGCCGTGGCGCCGCTGCAGGGTGAACACGTAGGGCGGATGCGACGGGTGCACCGGCATACCCATGTTGTAGGGCGTGCCGAGGTCGAATACTTGCCGATTCACGACCGACTCGAGCACGGTCGGATCCATGGTTGGGCCTCGGGCGCAGACGGCTTCCGAATCCTGCCGGTCCGTGTCGAGGCAGGCAAACGCGCATAATCGGCAACGCTCGATCAGCTCGCCGGAGCCGGCGCTCCGGTAGGCGCCTCCCGCGGTTGCGCGACGACCGCGGACAAACGCACAGGTCCGAATGCGAATCGACACCCAAAGCCACATCTGGCCCGAACCGTTCCTGGACTACCTGCTAACCCGTGACGAGGAACCGCTGGCGTTTCGGGACGGCGACACTCTCTTCATCGACACCGGAAAGTGGCGGCGGACGGCCATGCGGGGGCACTCGGACATGAACGCCAAGGTGCGGACGATGGATGCGGCGGGAATCGACCTGACGGTGTTGTCGCCCAATGACCCGGGACCCGAGCGCTTTGGGGACGACGGGCCGATGGTGGCGCGGCTGTTCAACGACTACATCGCGGAGCAGGCGCAGGCGTATCCCGGACGCTTTGCCGGGCTGTGCGTGCTTCCGCTCTACCAGGAGACGGCGGCACGGAAGGAACTGGACCGAGCCGTACATGACCTGGACATGCGCGGCGTGCTGCTCTACGCCAACCTGGACGGGCGGCACCCGGACGAGCCGGAGTTCGAGTGGCTGTTCGGGCGGGCCGAGGAGCTGAACATCCCGCTGTACCTGCATCCCGCCTGCCCGGTGACGATCGACCAGGTGGAGGGCAGGAACCTGACCGGCGCGCTGGGCCTGATGTTCGATACGACGATCGCGCTGGCGCGCATCATTGTGAGCGGGCTGATGGACCGCTATCCGGATCTGACGATCATCTGCCCACACGTCGGTGGCGCGCTGCCGTACCTGATCGGCCGGCTGGACCATCAGACAATGGTGCTGAAGCGCGGGGCAGAAAACCTGACGAAGCCGCCCAGCGAATACCTGCGCCAGATTTGGTTCGACACGGTGTCACCGTGGCCGGCGGCGGTGCGTTACGGCCTTGAGATGGTGGGGCCGGACCAGCTGATGTTCGCCAGCGACCACCCGTGGGTGGAGCCAGAGGTAATCAGATCAATCGTAGATGACCTGCCGGTAAGCGACGAGGAGCGGGCGAAGATCTATGCGGGGAACGCAGCGCGGCTGTTTGGCTTGGACGCATAGACCGACGAACACCGTCCGCTAGTCGACCTTTGATCCGTGCCGCACTGCGGGCTGGCGGCCTCTTCGGCAGGCGCCCGTCACAAGAGCACGATTGCGCACTCGGGGCCTAGGGGTCCAGGTAGCCCAGCCGTACCGCTTCGTTGATCAGGTTGCGAGCAAAGGTCCACAGAGTCTCGGAGCCGTCGGCGATGTGGGCGTTGACGGCGAGGACCTGATCGCGGGTCACGCCGTGTTGGCGCCAGGCCCGGCCCCTGGTGTGGAAGTTGAGGAGCAGGGGTTGGAGACGGTCGAGGGCGGCGGCGAAGCGGGCTTCGGGGGTCTGGCGGGCTTCGAACTCCTCCCAGAGTCTCCGGAGGTTGCATCCCTGGCCAGGAGGGAGGAGGCCGTACAGGCGGTCCGCAGCGGCGCGCTCGAGTGCAGGCTGCTGGGCCTTGGCCTCCTTGTCGTAGACGAACGCGTCACCGGCGTCGATCTCCACGATGTCATGCACCAGCAGCATGGCAATGACGCGGGAGATATCGGTACCCGGCGGGGCGTAGTCGGCCAATACCAGCGCGAACATGGTGACGTGCCAGCCGTGCTCGGCGTCGTTCTCTCGGCGTTCCTCCGCCGTGATGAGGTTGCGGCGTAGGACGCCCTTGGCCTTGTCGAGTTCCAGCAGGAACTCGACCCGGCGTTGCAGGTCGGCGTCGACGCCCGGCGGATCGGCGCTCAGGGAATCAGGAGCACCTTGCCGCTGGTTTCACGGCCCTGGAGGGCAATGTGTGCGTCGGCGGCGTCGGCCAGCGAGACTTCGCGGTCGATCATGAGGGTCAAGTCGCCGGCCGCGACCCAGGACAAGACATCGCCCGCGCGCCATTCCAGTTCGTCGCGCGTGAGCGTGTAGTGCCCGAGGCTCGGACGCGTGAGAAAGAGCGAGCCCTTGGCGTTGAGGATCTGCGGGTTCAGTTCCGGCACCGGGCCGCTGGACGCGCCGTAGAGCGCAAGGAGACCGCGCGGCTTGAGGCAGTCAAAGCTGCGCTCGTAGGTGGCCGCGCCGACGCCGTCGTAGACGACTTCGACACCGGCCCCATCGGTCAGGCGGCGGACCTCATCGAGAAAGTCGGCTTCGGTGTAGATGACGACGTCGTCGGCGCCGGCCGCGGCGGCAATTTCGGCCTTGGCGGCGGTTCCGGCGGTGGCAATGACGCGGGCCCCGGCGCGCTTGGCCATCTGGCTTAGCAGGCGTCCCACGCCGCCGGCGCCAGCGTGCACGACGGCCGTGTGCCCGGCAGCCAGCGGATAGGTGCTGTGGGCCAGGTAGTGCGCAGTCATGCCCTGCAGTATCGCGGCCGCAGCCTGGCGGGTGTCGATGGCGTCGGGCAGCTTGATGAGTTGGGCGGCCGGGACAGCCTGTAGCTCGGCGTAGGAACCCAGGTGCATGGCGTGGGCGACCCGGTCCCCAACCGCCAAGTCGCTGACATCGGATCCGACGGCCTCGACGACGCCAGCGCCTTCCATGCCAAGGGTGAACGGGGGATCAAGTGGATACTGGCCGCTGCGCTGATAGGTGTCGATGTAGTTGACACCGATGGCCTCAATTCGGATGACCGCCTCGTCAGCGGCCGGACTGGGATCAGCGATGGACTCGTATGAAAGGGCTTCGGGTCCGCCCGGCTGGTTGACGCGAATGGCCTGCATTGGATTCCCTCAAAGAAGCGACTGCTTGCCCATTGTCCACGTTCGAGCGTGGCGTTGTGTCATACCATGCGCGCCCGTGCACTCCGGGCGCGCGCTGAACACCGTCGCATCGTTAGTTCCGCGCGTCTATATCCAGATCTTCACTGCGTCGATCGGCATGGGGATGCTGGTGCCGACGCTGCCGCTGTTCGTGGCCGATCTGGTTCGAGACCCGGTCACTGGCGAGGAAAACATCACGCTGGTCGGCCTCGCGCTTGGTATGGCGGCGCTGGGCACGTTGCTTTGGACGCTTCCCTCGGGCCTGCTGCTGAACCGGATCTCGGAGTGGGTGGGGCAGGTAGTGGGCCTCATCGTGATGGCCACAGCGGTGCTGGTGCTGGCCCTCTCACCTCCGTATTCGGTGCTGATCGTCGCCCGACTGCTGATGGGCGCCGGAATGGGCCTGTGGGCGCTGTCGCGCATGCAGTACATGCGGCGCGTAACCCCTCGGCACCAGAGAGGACGAATCATGTCGCTCTTTGGCGGCACGAACCGGATCGGCATGTTCGTCGGTCCGGGAGTCGGCGGATTCGTGGCAGGCACGCTGGGCTACGAGGCCATGTTTCTCATTGCCGGCGCGTGCATGGCCGTGGGGCTTATCCCCGGACTCGCCTATCGGGATGCTCCTGACAACGAAAAGGCGAGTACGCAGTCGGCGACCAGCCTGTTGCGGGGGCTGGGCGAGACGCTGATGACACGCCGCCGCGTCCTGCTCACGGCTGGAACCGGTCACATCTTCGCCCAGGCCATCCGCTCGGGCCGGCCGGTGGTGCTGCCGCTCTACGGCGCCTTTGCGTTGGGCCTGAACGAGCAGGAGATCGGGCTGGCCGTCAGCGCCTCGGCCGCCGTTGACATGACACTGTTTCCGCTGGCCGGCTACCTGATGGACCACTTCGGGCGGAAGTTCGCCATCGTGCCGTCGTTCGCTCTGTTCAGCGCCTCAATGGCGTTGCTGAGCCAGGCCAGGGACTTCACGGGACTGATCCTGATCGGGCTGCTGATCGGATTCTCGAATGGGATCGGGTCCGGCTCGATGCTGACGCTGGGGACCGACCTGACGCCGTCGGAACGGCCCGGTGAGTTCCTGGCCGTGTGGCGCCTGGTGGGTGGGATCGGCGACATGGGCGGGCCGGTCGTGGTGGGCGGCGTGGCCGACGTTTTCGGCCTGATGCTGGCACCGTTTTTCGTAGCTGCCCTGGGGTTGTGCGGTGCGCTGACTTTCGGCTTGTATGTCCCTGAAACGCTGGAGAAACGATCGTCGGTACCAGCCGCTGAGCCATAAGCGAGGCTGGTACCGTGACCGGCGAGAGACGCCCGGAGTTCCTGGATGCCGGATGTGTTTGCGGGGTTCCCGCGTGAAGGCTTCCAGTTCCTATGCGACCTGGCCGCGAACAACAATAAGCCGTGGTTTGAGGCCAACCGCCGCAGGTTTGACGAGGGACTGCTAGCGCCTGGGCGGCTGTTCGTCGTGGCGATGGGCATGGCGCTATCGGAGTTCACTCAAGGGATTCACGCCGAGCCGCGAGTGAGCGGTTCGATCTTTCGCATCCATCGCGACATTCGATTCAGCCGGGACAAGCGGCCGTACAAGACGCACTTCGACCTGTGGTTCTGGCAGGGCGATCGGCGAAGCCGGGATTGCCCCGGCTACTTTCTGCGGCTCACACTCGGTGCGGTGGTGGTGGGCGCGGGGCGGCATGCGTTCGACAAGGAGGTCCTCGCAGCCTTTCGCGAGGCGGTGGCCGACGAGCGCAAAGGCACGGCGCTGGAGCAGGCACTGGCGACGGTTCGCGGGGCGGGCGCCGAGGTGGGCGAGGCACACTACAAGCGGGTCCCGCGTGGGTTCGCGGCTGATCACCCACGGGCCGATTTGCTGCGGTTCAACGCACTACATGCCTGGATCGAGGAGCCGTTACCGCCCGAGGTACATTCGGCCGACTTCGTGGACTTCTGTTACGAGCGGTTCAAGAAAGTCTCGCCGGTGCAGCGTTGGATACTTGACCTTTATGACTGGTAGCGGGCCGGCGGCGGCGAGAGGGAGCGTGACCGGATGACGACGACGGACATCAGCACGGCCTCACGGGCCGTCGCAGTTGCTGCCGAGATGGCCTCTGCGGCTCAGGCGTTTGTTGACTCGCTGGACGCCGCTCAACGTGACGTCGCGACGTTTCCCTTCGAGGGCGGCGAGCGGTACTTGTGGCACTACACGCCGGTAGAGCGCAACGGGCTGCGGCTGAAGGAGATGACGACAACGCAGCGTGCGGCGGCATTTCGAATGATGAACACGGCGCTGAGTTCGCACGGAGCAGAGAAGGCCAGGGAGATCATCGAATTGGAAGTCATCCTGGATGAGTGGGAGGGCATCCAGAACACGCGGATGCACTGGCTGCGCGACCCGGAGATTTACTACTTCAGTGTCTTCGGGAAGCCCGGCGGCGAGGAGCCCTGGGGGTGGCGGGCCGGCGGACATCACATCGGGATTCATGCCACGGTGATTGCGAATACCTATGTGTCCGTCCTGCCGCTTTTTCTGGGCGCGAATCCGGCGGAGGTTCGGCACGGCGAGCATAAGGGCGTGCGAACGCTAGCCGAGGAAGAGGACCTGGCGCGCGAGCTGCTGGGTCGGCTGGATTCCGAGCAGAAGGCGCTGGCGATTGTGGATCCGATTGCGCCAGACGACATCCTGACAAAAAACTATCGGGTGGCCGACCCAGAAGAGATTCCCGTCGGGGGCATCACGCTGGCGGAGTTGCGGGACGGGCAGCGGGACGGGCTGACTGGGCTGCTTCGACACTATGTCGAGCGGAAGGCAGCTGACCTGGCGGCCAATGAGTGGCGAAAGATCGAGCAAGACGGGCTGGATAGCGTCCGGTTCCTCTGGGCCGGTCCGGAAGCCCGTGGCGCGGGGCACTACTACGCGCTAGCCGGGCCCTCCTTCGTGATCGAGTACGACAACACGCAGAACGAGGCGAATCACATTCACTCGGTGATGCGGAGCTACGCGGGCGACTGGGGCGAGGACCTGCTGGCGGCGCATTACGAGAACGGGCATCACCACTAGCGTCTAGCTGGCGGCGGCTTCGGCGGCGCCGGGGTCGGGGAGTGGGGGCCAGCCGTTGACGAGGGTGAGTTGGCGGCTGGGCTGGGCCGGGACGCGGGCGTCGGGGGTGATGACGCCGGTGAGGTTGAGCGGGTCGACGGCGGCGAGGCGGAGGGTTTCACCGGAATCCGGGTCCCGGCGGGCTCGGCGGAGGGCGTTGACAGCGTCGGGGAGGGCGAACTGCTCGCCGGCGAAGCCGGCGACGAAGCGGCCGCCGCGGACTTCGCCGCGGGCTTCAAGGCGTCGTAGGGCACGCAGCACGTCGCGCCAGGGCAGGCGGAAGCTCTCGCGGCGGACGACGTCGCGGAAGACGACGCCGTAGCGGTCGAGGAGGGTAGCTGCGACGGCCTCGGCGACCTCGTCGGCGTCGATACCGGCGGCGGGCACCTGGAGGATCGACCAGCGGCCCGGGGGGCCACCGACAGCGAAGCGGCCGGCGCGGCGGGTGTGGCGCCAGCGGCGTCGGCCGGTGCTGGACCAGCCCGAGGCAATGGAGCGAAGGCCTTCGTAGCCGTCGGAGGTAACACGGCCGGCGGCGATCAGGTCGCGTAAGCCGTCCTCGACGTCGGCGGCCAGGCGCCGAGTGCGCATGACGATCTGCTCGAAAAAGAGGGCGCCGCTTTCCTGCAAGATGGCGTCAATGGAGCGGGCGGCGCCAGCGAGCTCGGGAGGCTCGCTTTCTGAGTCCGTGCCTCCGTTGCGCCAGCGAGCGGCCTGGAGGAGCAGATCGAAGTCGCCGCGGAGGCCGAGGGTGACGGGGGTGGCGCGGGTTGCGGGGGCGCTGCGACGGTCGGGGTCGGAGTTGCGTTCACTGAGGCGGCCCCAAACGACGTCGCCCGCGAGGCAGAGTTCGTCCAGCCACTGGGTTCGGAAGCCGCGGACGCGGGCAGGGAGCACCTCGCCTTCCCAGGCGGCGGCTGGCATTTCGAATCCCTGCAGGCGCTGGATGGCGCGCCGCAAGCCGGTCTTACCGTAGAGGGTGTGGCCGGGGGCGGCGTGTTGCCAGCGGATGAGGAAGCGCATGAAATCGCGGACGGCGACCGGCTCGATTTCGCGACGCAGGCGGTCGAGGGTGAGGCGGTGGATGCGGGCCAGGAGGCGGCGGTCGCAGACGCCCTCGATGGTGGGATCGCGGAAGTGTCCCGGGAGGATGAAGCCGCTGACTTGAAGCTGCGTCAGGCCACGGGCGACATCTTTGGGAGTCAGGCCGCAGCGAGCGGCAAGTTCGTGGGGAGTGGTTGGGCCGCAGACCTCTGTGTGACCGCGCAGCAGCAGGCGGCGGGCTTCTTCGCGGTCGGCCACCTGGATGGCCACGCCCGAGGGGAGCCCCAGGTTGGGCACGGCGTCAGTACCGAAGAGAGCGCGCATGACGTCCACGTTTTCGGCAGCAAACCAGAGGGTTCGTCCGTCGATCTCGCACCTAGCGGTACGGCCGTGGTCCTTCAGTTCGTCGAGCCAACGGTTCCAGTTCGCGACCGCCGTGGCGTCGATGGCGACGAGGCCGAGGAGGGCGTCGTGGACTTCCTCGGCGTCGCGGGGCTGGGGCCAGGCTTCTTCGACCACGCGCTCGATGGCGGCGGGGTCAAGGCGTCCGAGGTCGCGGGCGCTTTCGGGGAGGGCGCGGCGGGTGGCGACGGCGCGTGAGCGGCGCTCTTCGAGAGGGGCATCGTCGAGGAAGGTGTAGGGGCGACCGTTAAGGATTTCGTGGGCAAGGGGCGAAGGCTCGGTGGTGTCGCGGGCGTGGAGCGTGATCTGGCCGTCGTCTATGCGCTGCAGCACCTTCTTCAGCCCGCGAACGTCCATTGCCTCGTAGAGGCAGTCGTCCAGGGTCTGGCGGATGAGCGGATGGTCCGGGGGAACCAGGGGACCGTGGACGTTCTCCTGGCAGCCGATCTGCTCGGGGAAAACGGCGGCCATGAGGTCGTCGGACCGCATGCGCTGGATGTTGGGCGGGACTTTCTTGCCGCCGCGCAGCCGGGGCACCGCCAGGGCGCGGGTGAGGTTCCAGCGCCAGCGGGTGGGGAACATAGGGGTGTAGAGGATGGACTGTTCGACGGACTTGAGCGCGTTGTTGGGCGTGACGTAGCGGAAGGTCTCCTCGAGTGGAAAGGCGTGCTGGGGGCCGAGGGAGAGGAGGATGGCGTCGTCGTTGGCGGCGGCCTGGAGCTCGAAGTCGAAGCGCACGCAGAAGCGCTTGCGCAAGGCGAGGCCCCAGGCGCGGTTAATGCGCTGGCCGAAGGGGGCGTGGACGACCAGTTGCATGCCACCGGAGTCGTCGAAGAAGCGCTCGAAGACGACGTCGTGGTCGGAGGGCGTGACGCGCAGGCCGTCGTGGGAGGCGCGCAGGTAGTCGGCGACCTGGTGGGCGCCGAGGTCGGAAACGTTGCACTCGGATTGCAGCCAGTCGACCAGGGCCGGGTCGGTGAGACGGCTGGCCACGTCGCGGCGGAGTCGGCCGACGGCCTGTGAAAGTTCGATGGTGCGGCCAGGGGCTTCGCCGAGCCAGAAGGGAATGGTGGGCGGCGCGCCCTGGGCGTCGATGACGCGGACGGTGTTCTGGGCGACGCGGCGGATCTGCCAGGAGGTGTTGCCGAGCAGGAAGATGTCGCCAGCGATGCTCTCGATGGCGAAGTCTTCGTTGACGGAGCCGACGTAGGTCTCGTCTGGTTCGGCGACCACGCGGAAGTCGCCGAGTTCGGGGATGGTGCCGCCGTTTTGCAGGGCGGTGAGGCGGGCGGCGCGGCGGCCGCGAATGACGTTGTTGATGCGGTCGAAGTGGATCAGAGGCGCGGCGCGGCCGCCACCGTCGCCGATGCCGGTGGCGAGCATGTCAACGATTTCGCGGTAGGCCTCGCGGGTCAGGGACCGGAAGGGAGTGGCTCCGCGGAATAGGTCGAAGAGGTCGTCGAGTTGCCAGTCCTCGCAGGCGGCTTCGGCGACGACTTGCTGGGCGAGGACGTCGAGGGGGGCGACGAGCTGGACGATGCGGTCGAGCTCGCCGGCGCGAACGGCGCGCATGAGGGCGGCGCTCTCAACCAGTTCGTCGCGGGTGGTGGGGAAGAGGCGCCCCTTGGGGCGGAGGCCGAGGGCGTGGCCGGAGCGGCCGATGCGTTGCAGGAAGACGGCGATGCTGCGGGGGGAGCCGATCTGGCAGACGAGGTCGATGCTGCCGATGTCGATGCCGAGTTCAAGCGAGGCAGTGGCGACAAGGGCCTTAAGCCGGCCGTCCTTGAGTTGCTGTTCGACGTGCAGGCGGCGTTCGCGGGAGAGGCTGCCGTGGTGGCTGGCGACGCCCTCCTCGCCGAGGCGGTCGCGCAGGTTGTGGGAGACGCGCTCGGCGAGGGCGCGGGTGTTGACGAAGACGAGGGTGGTGTGGTGCTGGACGATGAGGTCGGCAAGGCGGTTGTAGATGTCGTCCCACTGCTCGCGGGGGGCAACAGCTTCGAGGTCGGAGGGGGGCGTCTCGACGCCGAGATCCAGGTCGCGCTGGTGGCCGAGGTCGACGGTTACACAGGGGCGAGCGTCGCCCTGATCGTCGGCGCCGGTGAGGAAGGCGGCGAGTTCGTGGATGGGGCGCTGGGTGGCGGAGAGGCCGACGCGCTGGGGGCGGCGGCGCGAGATGTGGTTGAGGCGCTCGAGTGAGAGGGCGAGGTGGCTGCCGCGGCGGTCGCGGGCGAGGGCGTGAATCTCGTCGACGATGACGGTGTCGACCTGGCGCAGGGTTTCGCGGGCGCGCTGGGAGGTGAGCATCAGGTAGAAGGATTCGGGGGTGGTGATGAGGATGTGGGGCGGGCGAGTGACGAGGGTGCGGCGGCGGGAGGGCTTGGTGTCGCCGGTACGGAGGCCGACGCGGATGTCGGGGAGGTCGACGCCGCGCTCCTCGGCGAGCTCGCGGATGGCGGCGAGCGGGGCCTGGAGGTTGCGCTCGATGTCGTGGCCGAGGGCCTTGAGGGGCGAGATGTAGACGATGCGGGTGACGGGGTCGAGGTCCTGGGACTGGCCGCGGCGGATGAGCTGGTCGATGCCGATGAGGAAGGCGGCGAGGGTTTTGCCGGAGCCGGTGGGGGCGGCGACGAGGGTGTCGCGGCCGGATCGGATAGCGGGCCAGGCGGCGGCCTGGGCGTCGGTTGGGGCCTGGAAGGTGGCGCCAAACCAGTCGGCCACAAGGGGGTGGAA
>DAOUIX010000147.1:0-18158 GCA_034423235.1 Chloroflexota bacterium
ACCAGCGCCAGGTTGGAATGGCCCACGTTATGCAGCGCGTGAGCGAGGAAGGTACGCCGCTGCGCGTCTTCGCCGGCGTCTCCGCCCGCCGCGGCGGGCGGGCCACGGTCCCCCGCGAGCTCAAACGCGGCGGGCGCTATCCGCTTCCGGCCAACGCCGTCGTTGTTTCCAGGTTCCGGTAAGAGGCCAGAGCCTCAGTTCTAGGCCACAGCCTTAGGCGCCGGGACGCCGGTTAGATCCGCGACTTCGTGGACGCGGTGCCAGGATGCGGTGCTGAGATCGACCTGGGCTCGCGCGCGGTTGCGGCGGAGGGCGAGGCCGGACTGCTCGCCCGGATAGCGGATTGGGCGAGTCGGGTCGAGGGCGGGACTGTCGGTCACTCGATCGAGGGCGTGGTTGACGTTCAACAGGAACTCCTCCCGCGGCCGGAAGGTATCCACGCGGCAGGCCATGAAGAAGCCGCCGTAGCGTCCAGGTGGGTGTTCCAGCGCAATGGGCATGGCGTTGAGGGCGGCGCCGAGCAGTTCGTGCACCAGGCCAAGTCCGTAGCCGCGATGCTCGGCTATTGGCAGAAACACACCTTCCGCTCTGGCCTGAGCGGGATCGCTCATTGGTTGTCCCTTGGCGTCAACGGCCCAGCCATCCGGTAGGGGCTGGCCATCGGCGATGAGTTCACGCAGTCGCCCGGTGGAGGCGGAGACGCCGAAGTCCACGACGATTGGCGGGCGCGGGTCGGCGGGAATCGCGTAGGACAGGGGGTTGTTGCCAAGCACACGCGAGGCGCCGCCCACCGGGGCGAACGAGGGATCGGTGTAGCAGCAGCAGTAGCCGATGAGGCCGGCCGCAGCCGCGCGCATGCTGTAGAAGGCGGGGATGACCCAGTGCGGCATGTCGCGCAGCGAGGCCATGGCGGCCCCCTGGGTTTGCGCCTTGGCGATGCAGGCATCCATGGCCTGGACGGCCCCGACGGGGCCCAAGGCGCCGTGCGCGTCGAGCGCCGTGAAGGCCGGCAGGTCCGCCAGCACTTCCACCCGTGCGTCGGCGCGGGCGCGGCCGGCGTCCAGGTCGCGGATTCGCAACGCCAGGAGCACGATCCCGTGATGGCCGTGGCCGCGCAGGTCCTGCTCGAGCATGACGTCGATGACCAGTGCGGCGTCGACCTCGGCTACGCCGCGCGTGGCCAGCGCAGCGAGTCCGAACCGCCGCAGGTCCTCCAGCGCGACAGTGGTCACCGGCCGGTTCTCAGGCGGCGGACCAGACGTCGCGGTCGGCCTTGAAGCAGTAGTCGTGATGCGGCGGCGCGACCAGGCCGGCGGATTCCAGGAAACCGCGCGACGTGCCGGGACCCATGAACTTGAACGTCTTCTTCAGCGCGTTGATCTTGCCGTTCGTACTGGTCGGCAAGGCCAGCAGAAAGTCCCGGAAGGACCCATCGCGATCCTGGATCTCCTGCACGGTCCGGGCGTTGTCGATGGCCGCCACGATCTTCCTCTCGCTGCGAATGACGCTTGGGTCGTCGAGGAGGCGAGCGATGTCGGCGGAGCCGTAGGCGGCCACGGCGTTGATGTCAAAGCCGTGGTAGGCGTCGCGAATCCCCTGGTGCTTGTTCCAGATCAACGTCCAGCTGAGGCCGGCGTGGAAAATCTCCAGCAGCATGCGCTCGAAGAATTCCGAGTCGTCGGCTGGGCGTTCGCCCCAGACGTCGTCGTGGTACTGGCGGAGTCCCTCGTGCCGCTGCGCCCATTCACAGCGGCCGGTTTCGCTCAGGGCCTCTCGAACACGAGCGTCGGCGAGATCCTCAGGTGTCATGGGTTTGCGCAGGGGGACCCGACGCCTGGAGAGACCGGGGGGCACGGATGGGACGGCCATGAGTCGATCCTCAGTTGGGCGTATCGGGTTGAGCGTAGCGACGCGGGCGGTGGATGCCAACGCCATGTTTCAATTGAAACGCTTGCTCGCGCCTCATAGCGCGCGTCGGGACGTTGGTAGTCCGACTCGAGTCAGTCGCCGTTTGGGCCGAAGGTTGTGGCTTCCAGATGCACGGCGACCTCGGTGAATCCGAGGTCGTGCCAGAAGTCGATGCTGGCGGCCACCGTCGCATTGGCCGGGACCGTGACGGCCATGCGTGTCACTCCGGATTCGCGCAGCGTGCGGCGCATCTGCCGGATCATGAAGGCGCCCAGGCCGTGTCGGCGTGAATCGGGGGCGACCCAGACCTCGGCAACGTGCGCCACGCCGCCGTCAAGGTGGAAGTTGGTGAGCGCCAGCGTGCGCCCGTCCCGCTCGTACATCCAGAGCCAGGTTGGCCGCTCCTCCAGCCGACGGCGAATCCGGTCCGTATACAACTCGTGCCATTCCAGATGACTCAGTTCGCTGGGAAAGCTCTCGTTCCAGTAGGCCACCATGGCCGTGAGGAAGCGCTCCCAGAGCTCGCCCGAACTCTTGGCGTCCACCCGCCGAATGTCGCTGGCCGTCCAGTTCACGGAAGCGCGTGCCTAGTCATGGCTCACCGAGACACGGTGATAACGCTTCTTGCCCGAGCGCAGCAACAATTCGCCACCCTGAAAGGCGTCCGCGTTGAAGACGGCGTCTGGGCTGCGCACGCGCTGCTCGTTGGCGTAGGCGCCACCCTGAGCTATGAGCCGTCGTGCCGCGGAGCGGGACCTGGCAAGCCCTGTGGTTAGCAGCAAGTCCACTATTCCCAACCCCGCTGCGAGCTGCGCTTGCGTCACGCGAGTCTGCGGCGCAGCCGTGGTGGAACCGCCGTTGCGCCCGAACAGCGCCCGCGCGCCGTCGCGGGCGGCGGCGGCGGCTTGGGCGCCGTGGACCCTGGCCGTGATTTCGTACGCCAGCCGCTCCTTCGCCGTGCGAATCTCGGCGCCGCGAAGCGAGGCTAGCGATCGCACCTCGTCCATTGGCAGTGGTGTCAGCAGGGCCAGCGTGTGCTCCACAGACGCGTCCTCAATGTTGATCCAGTATTGGTAAAAGTCGTAGGGCGAGGTGAGTTCGGCAT
The DNA here is from genome assembly GCA_034423235.1 of Chloroflexota bacterium. Classification (GTDB taxonomy): domain Bacteria; phylum Chloroflexota; class UBA11872; order UBA11872; family UBA11872; genus UBA11872. The sequence goes on from DAOUIX010000147.1 coordinate 3,014, forward strand.
CCAGCCATAGCGCGCCGCCGGCCGTCTTGCCCATCTTCTGACCCGTGCTGGTTGTGAGGAGCGGTGTAACCAGACCGAACGCCTCGGCACCCTCGATCCGCCGGATCAGGTCCACGCCGGCCAGGATGTTGGCCCACTGGTCGCTGCCGCCGATCTGCAGAATGCAACTGTGCGTCCGGAAGAGGTGCAGGAAGTCGTAGGCCTGCAACAGGCGGTAGTTGATCTCGACGAAGTTCAGGCCCTGTCCGCTTTCCAGTCGGGCGCGGTAGGTCTCGGTAGCCAGGATTTCGTTGACGCTGAAGAAGCGGCCGATGTCGCGCAAGAACTCCAGGTAGCGGAGTTGGGTCAGCCAGTCGGCGTTGTCGACGATGGCTATGTCGGCTTGCTCGTTCTCGAAGAGACGGCCGACCTGGCGGCGAACGGCTTGGGTATTCGCGGCCACGCGTTCCGCGCTTAGCAGGGTGCGGGTTTCAGCCCGGTCGGTCGGGTCGCCAATCAGGCCGGTCCCTCCGCCCGCCAGCAACACCGGGTGATGACCAGCTTTCGCAAGGTGGGCCGCAAGGGCCAGCGGGATCAGGTGGCCGGTGTGCAGGCTCGGCGCGGTGGGGTCAAAGCCGACGTAGAAGGTGCAGGGCTCGTCCAGGGCCTCTCTGAGGCCGTTCGCATTTGACACGGAATGGATGAAGCCGCGCTCGGCGAGCGTGTGGTAGAGCGATGTGTCCACGGCAATTAGTAAAGGAGACGGCGTCGAATCCTACGCCGCGTAAATCCAGCAGGAGGGTGGGTAGCGACGGGAAGTCCTACGTCCGCAGCACGAAGCTCTACCAGCTTACGACTGAATGTTCGGATCCTGAGAGGGCGGCTGCGATTCTGGTTCAGGTTTTGCTCTTCTGCGGCGGCAGGAGCGGAGTTGGTGGCTATGTCCTGGTCGGGATCGTTGGCGTCTTGTCACAGACCTTCACGTAGAGACGCTGGGCCAGTTCCTCGATAGCGGCTGGACCCTCGGCGTAGACGGCCGCGCGGCTGGTCTGGATGCGCGTGAGCACGCTCGGCCGCGGCGGACGATCATCGGCGGCCAGCAAGGCATTCCAGGTTTCGACTTCGCGTGTGAGCGCCCTCGACTCGGCGTCCAGGCAGCTCTGCGTGTCCTCGCCAAGTTGGCCCAGCATGAAGTCCTCGAAGTGCTTCAGTTCGTGGGCGAGCACCGCCGCGAGGGGACGCGGGTCTTCATTGCGCAGGGTCGCGTTGACGCGAATCCCCAGCGACGTGTGGTACGAGGCCAGCACGTTGCCGGGCAGCGTGTCGAAGCCGATGTCAAGCTGGTGCGTCTCGGCAAACTCGAGAGCCGCGTCGTTCGCGTCCACACCCTCCAGTAGGGCCAGAGCGGTGCGCAAGCGGTGGCTCTGGGTGTTGTAGGCGCGCGACGCGACCGGGGCCGGCTGCAAGTCGGCGTCGGCGGGTGGGTCGAGCCGCACGTCCAGCACGGCTGCGTGGTCCGGCGCATGCGGCGCGGCCAGCAACTCGTCGGGCAGGGCCAGGTCGCGGTAAATGTCGCCCGCGTTGACCAGCACGACCGAGCCAATCGGCTGGCCGTCGTCCACTTGCTCGACCCAATGCTGGAGGGCGGTGCGCTGAAAGCGCTGGACCACAAACGGTCCCAGGCGCACGGGGCGCGACATGGGCAGGCCGTGAAACTGGATGCTGGCGTCCTGGCTGCCGAGTTCCAGTGGCTGGTTGGCGAAGGCCTCGGCAATTGCGCGGTCAGTCATCCAGGCAAGCCGCGCCTGTTGCGCGAGCTCAGGGGGCAGCGACGGCGGCGTCTCGCCGGCCGGAATGTGATGCGCGCGCAACTCATCCCCAAACTCGGAGTCGCTCAGGAGTTCGAACAGATTGGCCACGCCGACCCGGTCCTCGGCTGGCGACCACTGAAAGAGCACACGCTGCGTGAGTTGGTAAACGAATCCGCCCTCCTCAACCCAGGGTCGGGAAACCGGCGGACCGAGCGTTTGAGCGCCGCCAAGGCGTAGATAGGTGTCATAGAAGGCCGGCCCATCGGCATAGTTGCGGATCGCGAAGCCATGGCCGCCGGTGTCCTCAAACTGAAAGAAGGCGCCGCCAATGACTGGCGTGCCATCCAAGGGTGGGGCGGCGGCGGCCCGCCCGACGCCAGCCACCACCATGGCGATGGCCAACCCAAGGGTCATGAGGCGGCGAACGGAAGGGCGCGACAGGGACAACGGTAGCCTTGGCTTCTAATGGGCCTTCGAGTGCAAGAACGGAGTCTGCGGGCGGCGGCGTTACGCTACCGTGCAGGGATGGACCGCCAACACACGCCGCTCAAACTTACACGGTACGCGCACGGCGCCGGCTGAGCCTGCAAGCTCAGTCCTGACGAGCTGGCGCACGTGCTGCGCCTGATGCCGCCGATGGTCTCGCCCGACCTGCTGGTCGGGGGGCAGGGCATGGATGACGCGGCCGTCTACCGCCTGCGTGACGACCTGGCGATCGCCTTCACGACGGATGTGTTCACGCCGATCGTGGACGACGCCTACAGCTTTGGCGCCATTGCGGCGGCGAACGCACTGAGCGACCTGTATGCGATGGGCGCGGCTCCGATCCTGGCGCTGAACATTGCCGGCTGGCCGCGAGGGACGCTGCCGCTGGACCTGCTGGCCGACGTTCAGCGCGGGGCCGCTGACAAAGTGCGGGAAGCGGGTGCGGTCATTGGCGGCGGTCATTCGATCGATGATCCGGAACCGAAGTTCGGACTGGCGGTGCTGGGAACGGTAGATCCCGACGCCATCAGCACGAACGCCGGAGCGCGGCCGGACGATCTGCTGGTGCTCACGAAGCCGCTAGGCACTGGAATCATCACCACCGCCGGCAAGTTCGACGCTGCCAGCCAGTCCGCGCTGGACGCCGCCATCGAGTCCATGACCACGCTAAATGCGACCGCTGCGAGGGCTGCGAGCGTTCACGGCGCGCACGCCGTAACCGATGTGACGGGGTATGGCCTGCTGGGGCATTTGCGCGAGATGCTGAACGCCAGCGGAGTCTCGGCCGAGGTTTTTGCGGACAGAATTCCGGCGTTGCCTGAGGTCTGGTCACTGATTGCCGCGGATCAGGTTCCTGGAGGGACCGAGCGTAACCTTGCCTCCTTGAAAGGCGATGTTCGCTGGGATCCTGCGGTAGGGTTGGCCGATCGCGTTCTGCTGGCCGATGCACAAACCAGCGGCGGGCTGCTGATTGCTATTCCACCTGAGGACGAAGCCGCGCTGCGGCATGCGCTTGCGCACGCTGATGCACCGGCGGCAACCACCGTGGGCCGGATTACGGCGCGGGGAAGCTGCCTGATGTACGTCCGGCCGACGGACGCCCCAGACAATTTCGATGGCTAAACGTTCGCCGCGGATTCTGCTGTACACGGGTAAGGGCGGCGTAGGCAAGACCAGTGTGGCCGCAGCCGCGGCGTTGCGCTGCGCGGATGCCGGCCTGCGGACCGTTGTGCTCAGCACGGACACCGCGCACAGCCTGGGCGACTCGCTGGATATCCAGTTGGGGCCGGTACCCAAGCCCGTCGTCAACAACCTGTGGGCGCAGGAGTGCGATGTCTACTACAACCTGGAAACGTACTGGGGGACGGTGCAGAACTGGGTGGAAGCCGTGCTGACCTGGCGCGGCATGGACAACGTACTGGCCGAAGAGATTGCCGTGTTTCCCGGCATGGAGGAGTTGGCCAATCTCCTATGGGTCAACCGCCACGCCACCTCGGGCGAATACGACGTGGTGGTCGTGGACTGCGCGCCTACCGGGGAAACGTTGCGGTTGCTGGCGTTTCCGGAAGTCGGCCGTTGGTGGCTGGACAAGCTACTGCCCATCAATCGCCACCTGGCGCGCATGGTGCGACCGATGGCCCGCCGCGTGACCGACCTTCCGCTACCCGAAGACGACGTGTTCGAGGCGATGACCGACTTGGTGGATGAGCTCCAGCAGTTACACGACACCCTGACGGCCTCCAACACGACCACCGTACGACTAGTCGTCAACCCCGAGAAGATGGTCATCCGGGAGGCTCAGCGTAGCTACACCTACCTCACGCTGTACGACCACATCACGGACGCGGTGGTGGTGAACCGCGTGGTGTCCGCCGAAGCCGAGGGGCGGTTCGCCGAGCAGCGCCGCGCCATGCAGGCGCCCTATCTGCGAGACATCCACGCGATGTTCGACCCGATCCCGATCCTGACGGTCCACCAATATCCCGAGGAAGTGGTGGGGCTTGAGCGGCTGCGCACCATGGGGGCCCAGATGCACGCGACCTGCGAGCCGGCGGATCGGCTGATTGACTATAAGCCCTATGAAATCGTAGAGGTGGAGGGGGGCTTTGAGTTCCGCATCCCCGCCCCATTCCTCGAGAAGACCGAGGCCTCCCTGGTCCGGCGCGGGGACGAGTTGGTGATTCGCATGGGCGCGGCCCGCCGCAACATCGTGCTGCCGCGCATTCTGGCCCGGATGACCCACAGCGGCGCTCGGTTGGAAGACGGCCAGCTCCGCGTGCGCTTCCTGGCGCGCGGGTCCATTTCGGCAGCCACAAGGAGTGCCCGCGCCTAGCGTGCTGACGCCGTCGCGCCGCGCGCCAGCCCGCTGGACGCGCTCTACACGACCCTCGTCACGCGAAGCACCGTTGGCTATAACGAGATTGTGCCGCTTGACCACGGCGGTCGGATTCTCCCAATTGCACTCATCATCGCCGGTATCAGCACCATCGGATACACCGGAGCGATGTCGGTTGAGTATCTTGTGAGCGGTCATTTGCTCGCGCGCGTCGCCCAACGTCGCAAGGAGCAGGCACTGACGGCTCTGCGTGACCATTTCATCGTCCGCGGCTTCGGGCGCGCGGGCGAAGGGATCATCGAAAACCTGCGTTCGGCGGGCAGGTTCGCGGTGACCATTGACCGAAATGCCGTGCGCTGCGAACGAGCCGAGGGCCTGGGCGTGCTGACAGTGTGCGGCAACGACGCCGACAATGCGTATACCGTGCTCTCGGCGCGCGCCACCGCGCCGCAGATTCCGGTGATCGACCGGGCCAACACCAGCGAGACGGTCGAACGCCTGACAGTGGCGGGAGCCACGCGGGTGTTCTCGCCGCATGCGGGCGGTGCCCAGCACATGGTCTCCTACGTGCTGAAGCCCAATGTCGCCTTGGCGCTTTCAGAGTTGCTGGACGCGAAGTCGACGGGGATGACTATCGAGGAAGTGGCCATCGTGGCCGGGAGTTCGTACGTTGGCCGAACGATCGGTGAAGTTGGACTGCGCCAGCACGGGGTGGAGGTCATGGCTAGCGGACGGAACGGCAGCCAGGAGTTTCGGCCGGATCCGGCAGAAACGACTCGCCCGCTTGACGGCCGGTGATGATCGGGCCGCCGCCGATCGTGCGGCAGTTTGCCGAGCAGGCTGGCGCGTGAGCGCTTGCGCGCGGGGCAAGGTGCGATGATCGGTCCATGAGCGCGGTCTGTATTGTCGGAACCGGCTACGTGGGGCTGTCGGTCGGTGCCTGTTTTGCCGATTTGGGGCACGACGTGGCGTGCCTGGACATCGACGAGGCCAAGATTGCCGGGCTGCACGCAGGGCAAGTACCGATTTACGAACCGGGCCTCGAATCGCTCGTTGTCCGCAATGTGGCAGCCGGGCGCCTGACGTTTACGACAGACTACGCCGTGGCCGTGCCGGAGCGAGAGTTCGTGTTCATCGCCGTCGACACGCCAACCGGCGCGGCTGGCGAGGCCAGCCTGCTGGCGGTGGATAGCGCCGCGGTTGCGCTGGCGCCGGTGCTATCGGACGGTGCGTTGATCGTGACGAAGAGCACGGTCCCGATCGGTACCAGCGATCTGATCTCACGGATCATTCACGAGCATCGGGCGGACGGCGCGCGCTTTCCCGTGGTATCCAATCCGGAGTTTCAGCGGGAAGGCACGGCGGTCCAGGATTTTCTGCACCCGGACCGGGTAGTGATTGGCTCAAGCGACGCCGAGGCCGCCGAGCGTGTGGCGGAGTTGTACCGATCGTTCGACTGCCCGGTTATCGTGACCGACCTGCGCACGGCCGAGATGATCAAGTACGCCTCCAACGCCTTCCTGGCCACGCGCATCTCATTCATCAACGAGATCGCCACGATCTGCGAGGCGCTGGACGCCGACGTTGAGGTCGTTGCCCACGGCATGGGACTGGACGCCCGCGTTGGACCCGCCTATCTGAACGCTGGCCTTGGGTGGGGCGGGAGCTGCTTTCCCAAGGACGTGCGAGCGCTGGAACACATGGGGTCGGTGCACGGCGCGCATCCGCAACTCCTGCGCGCCGTTATCGAGATCAACCGTGATGCGCGCCGATCAGCCGTGCGCAAGCTGCGGGAGGCCTTGGGCGGATTGCGCGGACGCGACGTGGCCATTCTGGGGCTGTCCTTCAAGCCGAACACCGACGACGTGCGTGACGCGCCAGCGATTGAGATTGCTCACCTGCTGGCGGGCGAGGGCGCGCACGTGCGCGCCTACGACCCGGTCGCCGCGCCCAAGGCGCGAGCGGTGCTGGGGCGCTCGGTCCGGTTTGAGAGGTCAGCGGTTGAAGCCGCTACGGGCGCGGATGCGATCGTTCTGGCCACCGAGTGGAACGAATTCCGTGAACTGGACTGGAGTGCGGTGCGGCAAGCGATGCGCGGTGACGTGCTAGTGGATGGCCGAAACCTGTACGATCCGGCTCGTATGCAGAATCTCGGCTTTCGCTACTTCGGCATGGGCCGCCACGCGCCGGTCGCCGAGGCCCGCGCGGCTCAGTTGCTGGCCGAGTAGGCGCGCCGGGCATAGCTATGCAGGATTCCGAGAGCACTTTCGCGCGCGGAGGCGAACTCCTGGCTGGCCTGCTGGTCGTGGCCTTTATTGTGTTTCTGCTCTGGGTTGTCCTGCTGCGACCTCGCGACGACGAATCGCCCGCCGTGGCGACCACGCCTACGCCCGCCGTCGCGGTTACTCCGACGCCCGATGACCCGAACGCGGCGTTCGACGCCGTCATCGCCACGCCAACGCCGTCCCCGACTCCAACGGCCACGCCGATCCCGCGGCCCACGCCAACCCCAACCGTGACGGTGTATGTCGTGCAGCCCGGCGATACGCTCTCGGTCATCGCCGCGCGATTCAACCTGACGGTGGACGACCTGGTGGAGGCTAACCGCATCGTGAACCCCGACGAGCTGCGGGTCGGACAGGAGATCACGATTCCCTAGGCGGTGGGCGTCGAGTGTCAGGCCGGGGACTCGGTACCCTGAGGTAATGTCGCGACAATCCGTGGTATCCGAATTGACCGATCAGGTTTGGAGCAGCAGTCCAGGCGGATTTGTTCCCAAATTTTCACGGTCACGGTAGATGCCATGCTACGGTTGTGCCGGCTTCGCACGCCGTTGATCGGTCGCTAGTGGCGCGGCGCAAGCTGCAGAAGCGCGCATTCAACGACATTGACCGCGGGGCGCTGGGCGGACTGATTTTCAACGCACGGCGCCTGCACAGCCTCACACAGGCCCAGGTGGCTGTTGCCATTGGCCGCGACCGGCCATGGCTGAGTGACGTCGAGACCGGCAAGATCACCTTTGTGCCCGACGAGGACATTGGCGCGTTGGCGGCGATTCTCGAGCTCGATGGAGACCAGTTGACGACCACGCGCGACAACGCACGGGCGCACGGAGCGGGAGAGGCGGTCGCTCTCGGTCGCCGGCTGGCTTGCCAAGTCTGCAACCATCTCAATCCAGCCGACGCCAACTTCTGTTCCAACTGCGGGACCCAGGTGTCGGCCGACATCCAATGCACAGCGTGTGGCCGGCGCAACGAGGCGCAGGCAAATTTCTGCACGAACTGTGGCCGGGCGCTGCTGAAGCGGCGCGAGCCGCGGTCGCGCGCCACGCTGTAACGGAGCACGGTTCCTTCCAGGCTGCCGGCCACGTGGTATCCGACACCGACCCTGACGACTTCGGGGATATACTGAGCGTTCAGACTTCCCTGAGAGTCAAGGATTCGGAATGATGACCGATGAGAAGGGCGGCGCGGGTGGCCATGTGCATGCCGGTCCCATCCGCATCACGATCGAAATCGACAGGCCCCGTGTCGGTGTGGGCAAGGCGAGCGGCCACATGCGCGGCGCCGTGAAGGAAGCCTTGATCAGCCTGCGCGAGGTACTGGACGCGGGAATCCAGGCGGTTGACGACCGTGACGAGGGGAACTCGAACAGCACGTCCGAGCGAATCGCCATCGACTAGGTCGGCGGCCGTGGGCCGGCCCTCCGAGTGCTGGCAAGAATCACTTGACACGGCGGCGCCAGATATCGCACGGTACGCGAGCGAATGTCGCTGGCCCCGACTTGCCTTTCGGGCTGTGCAATGGGCACAGGCTCTTCCGAAGGCAGCGCGAGGTCAGCTAGGCCCCCAGGGGACCGAGTCTGGCGGGGGCGGAGGAGAAGGGTATGCATATTCCAGCCCTGACCCGTCGGCGCTTTGTCGCCGGAATGGGGATTGGCGCAACGTCGGCGGTCGTGCTGGCGGCCTGCGGCGAGAGCGAAAGCGCTCCCGCAGCGACGGCGGCGCCCGCAGCGGCGGCAGCTCCGGCGGCGGCAGCGACGGCGGCGCCCGCAGCGGCGGCAGCTCCGGCGGCGGCTCCGGCCGCAGCGGCGGCTCCGGCGATGACCGAGAAGCCGATGGCTGAGAACGTCGAAATCCGGTTCGTCACGGACCACACCGCGGGCCCGCGTGGCGCGGCCATGCAGTGGGGTCTGGCGCGCTTCGCCGAGAAGCGACCGGACATCTTTGTGAAGCTGGAACCGGCCGCCAACCTGATCGACAGCTTGGCGATCCAGTTCGCCGCCGGGACGGCGCCGCACGTGGCGCTGCTCTCGCAGTCGGACTTCCTGCGCTTCCACGAAGAAGAAGCCTTTACGGAAATCAGTGGCGAGTTGGCCAAGCGTGACGATTTCGTCCCCGAGGACTACTACTTCCTCCCGGACGCGTACACGTTCAACAACATTGACCACTCGTTCCCGCAGCCGGAACTGATGACGGGGCCCCAGTACGGGATGCCGTTCCAGTTCGCGATCAGCGGGTTCGTGGCCAACATCTCACTGGCCGAGGGCGCTGGCGTGACCCTGCCGGACAGTGACGGTGGGTGGACCTGGGACGACTGGACGGAGTGGGACGCCAAGATGACGAACCCCGACACCGGGGCATACGGCACCTGGGCGCGCGACGACTACGAGTTCCAGTACATGCCGCAGATGTACTCCAACGGCATGGCCAAGCCGTTCAACGACACGCTGTCGAAGACGATGTTCGATCTGCCCGAGGCCGGCGAGGCCTGGGAATACCTGATCAACAAGATCTTCGTGCATGAGACGTCGCCGCCGGCCGACCAGGTCAAGGAGCTCGGTGGTGAGTTCGGCAACCCGTTTGCCGCCGGCAAGATCGGCATCTGGCCGTCGGGCCGGGTGTACTCGACCGGGTTCGCGGTGCCGCGGATCAAGGACCGCTTCCAATGGACCTTGCTGCCGGAAGTGATCGCCGGACGTGGCGGTCCGCCGGGCCACAGCACCAACGACCAGCCGGACCTGGTGACCAACAGCGCCGAGCGTGACGGCTCGATCGAGCAGTCCACCGCGCTGGCGGTCTTCCTCGCAGGCGAGGAGTACCAGGGCCGTGTCGGTATCGACCGCGGTCACATGCCAGTGCACCGTGCGGCCATCGGCGCCCCGACCTCCGTCGCTCCGCCCCCCGAGGGGATGAAGTGGCTGAAGGTCTACGCCGACCGACCGGACAACCGCAGCTTGTACCCCTTCAACACCTGGCGTGAGTGGTGGTTCCAGCACCGCGCGCGTGGCCAGAAGGGCTGGGTGGGCGACCAGTCGCCGGCCGAGTCCCTGCAGGCGTGCCAGGACTGGGGCGTACAGCACCTGTCCACGTACGACGGTCCTGCGCCGTACGTGGCGTCGGCGGTTTACCCATAGCGGCGTAAACCCCGAGGCGCATACGCGTCACGGAATCGGCTGCGCCCGGCCGGAGCGAACTCCGGCCGGGCGCACCGCATTAACAGGACGTCCGTTCAACGCACCCGCGGGTCTCCGGCCGATTGGGCAAAAGCCGCTTGTGGCTAGACTGTTGTTTCTGTTGCGTCTGTAAGCATTTCAACGGTTACGCCGGATTTTTCGTCGTACAGTCGGTGCTGAACAAGAACCGGCTGCGCCTCGGGGCGAACGCAACGGACTTTCAAGCGCATTACGCGCGGGGATTGAAGGCTGTGTTCCGTTGACAGGCCGTTGCGTTGATCGCGCCGATGCGTCGCTCCAGCAGGGACAGCTGGAGCCCGACGCAAGTGTCTTAGTTCTCTCCTGGGCGGAATGGTGTGGAAGCCCATGATGGGCTTCGCGCCGGCTTTCGAACGCCTCCGGGCGTTTGAAGGCAGATTGAGGTTCGCGAAGCTGGCAGTGGCCGCGAACCCGCAAACGCCCAGCACACGCGGCGTTCGTGGGTGTTCTACCACTCCGGTCCTACGCGGCGACCATGCTGCCGCGCGAATCGTCGGTCAGGTTTCCTACGACCGCGAACGCGCGCAACTGGAGCGGGCATCGCAGGCTGCCTAGACACGCTTCACGCACCTCATCCGGGTGCAAGGCCTCCGCCCGGCTTTGCACCCGGAACTTTTTTAACCAGCTGAATCGCGGCTAAGCCTCAATCCTCCACGCACGCTTGGCGGTGCGGGCGAAGACCCATTCTCGGTCGGCGTCGGTGAGGAATGTGAGATTCCAGGCCGAGTTGAAGGCCTCCATATAGGTCGCGCTGGTTAGGCAGACAGGCCAGTCGGTGCCCCACATGAGCCGCTGGGCGCCGTAGGCGCGGAAGACGCGCTCGATGAGGGGGTGAGCTTGCTGGTAGGGGTAGGCGGCGTGGGTGCCGTTGGGATAGCCGGAGAGCTTGACGAACACGTTCGGCCGGTCGGCCAGGGACAGGAGGTTACTCAGCGAGTCGGGGTCTTGGTAGTCGGGCGAGCCGAGGTGGTCAATGACCACGTGCACACCAGGATGCCGCCGAGCCATTACATCCGCCTGCGGGAGCTGCCGCCAGTTGATGAGGAGGCCGATAGTGGCGCTGGTGTCGGCCGCCGTTTCCCAGAGCGCGTCCTGCGACGGGTCGTCCAGCCAGCGGGTTTCGGGATCGGTATTGGGCGCCAGCCGGATGCCGCGGACTTGCGGGTGTTCCATGAGGTCGCGTAGGGCGTCAGGCGCGTGAGGAAGGAGAGGATCGACCCGGCCCGCCACCACCAAGCGGTGGGGATACGTCTCCGCCGCCTGGATCAGGTACGAGTTGTCCCACAGGTAGTAGCGCGGCTGGATCAACACCGTCCAGGCCACGCCGCCGACTTGCTCCTGGGCCCGGAACAGGTCCGCCGGCGCCGCCTCAATGTCCGGCGTGAAATCGGATTCCGGGTGCCGGCCAAACTGCGGGTCCCGAATCGTCCAAATGTGTACGTGCGACTCAACCAAGTCCATGAATGCACCAGCCTCAAGCTGTCCGCAGCATCATGCCAACTGCCCAGCGGCTCGCTGTCGCTATAGGAGGAGGTAGGGCTGTTCGATGAGTTCGCGGATGCGGGCGAGGAAGCGGGCGGCGGGGGCGCCGTCGATGATGCGGTGGTCGAAGGTGAGGCTGAGGGTCATGGAGAGTTGGGCGGTGACCTCGCCGTCGCGGGCCACGGCTTTCTCGCGCAGCGCGCCGACGCCGAGGATGGCGGATTCGGGCGGGTTGAGCACAGGCGTGAAGGCGTCGATGCCGTAGACGCCGAGGTTGGAGATGGTGAAGGTGCCGCCGGTGATGTCGTCCAGGTCCAGGCTGTTGGCGCGGGCACGGTCGACGACGCCGCGCAGGTCGGAGGCGATTTCGACAAGGGACTTGCGGTCGGCGTGCTTGACGTTGGCGACGACCAGGTCGCCGCCGGCCTCGATGGCCAGGCCCACGTTGACCGCCTCGTGCAGGCGAATCGCATCGCCTTCAAGACTGGAATTGGCGCGCGGGTGTTCGCGCAGGGCGTGGGCGCAGATGCGGATGAGCAGGTCGTTGTAGCTGATGCGGAAGCCAAGCGCCGACTCGTGGCGGCTGGCGAGTTCGGTGCGGAGTTCGTGGAAGCGGCGGGCGTCGGCCTCGGCGACCAGGGTGACCTGGGCGCTGCCCTGCAGACTCTGCTGCATGCGCTCGGCGATGACGCGGCGCACGCCTTCCAGCGGGATGACCTGGCCAGCGGCCAGGTCGGGCACGGCAGCAGCCGGGGCCAGTGGCGGGGCGGCGGCAACCGGCATGGGCGCAGCAGCCGGAGCGGCGGCCGCGGCGGCGACGTCTTTCTCGATGATGCGGCCGCCCGGACCGGAGCCGACGAGGCGCGCAAGGTCGACCCCCAATTCGCGGGCCACGCGCTTGGCGAGTGGGGAGGCTTTGATGCGTCCGCCGGTTGGCGCCGCCACGGCCGCGGGCGCCACGGCAACCGGCTGAGGCGCGGGGACGGCAGGCTGAGGTGCTGGGGCGGGCGCCGGGGCCGCAGGGGCTGGGGCCGGCGGTGGGGGCGCGGCAGCCGGCGCCGGCGCTGAGGCGGCGGCCGGTGGATCCGGGTCTTCAGCCGGTGGGGTTTCGCCGGGTTCCAGGATCCAGGCCAGCAGGCCCTGAACCTTTACTAGGTCGCCGGGTCCGGCGGCGAGGCCACCGAGGATGCCAGCGGCGGGCGCTTCGACTCGTGCGTTGATCTTGTCGGTCTCAAACTCCAGGATTTCCTGGCCCTTCTCGACTTCTGCGCCTTCCTCAACCAGCCACTCGGTGACGGCGCCTTCTTCCATTGTCATCCCCATCAGGGGCATGCGAACCGCGGTAGCCACGGTCTAGTAGACGCCCTGGAGGGACTGGCGGATGGCCTCGACGACCTTGGCCGTGTCCGGGAACGAGGCGTTTTCGAGAGGCTCCGAGAACGGGACGGGCGCGTGGGCGGCACCTACGCGCAGGACCGGCGCGTCGAGGTCGTCGAAGGCCAGTTCCTGGATCTGCGAGGCGATCTCGGCGCCGAAACCGCCGAAGCGGACGGCTTCGTAGAGCACCACGGCGCGGTGGGTCTTGCGGACCGAGCGCAGGACGGTGTCGGTGTCCAGCGGGTAGAGCGAGCGGATGTCGACGACTTCGACGCTGATGCCCTCGGCGGCCAGTTGCTCGGCGGCTTCCAGCGCGTGGTGGGTCTGGCGGGCGTAGGTGATGACGCTGACGTCGTCGCCTTCGCGCTTGACGTCGGCCACGCCGATGGGGACCAGGTATTCGCCTTCGGGCACGTGGCCGCGCATGGCGTAGATGGCCTTGTGCTCGAACATGATGACGACGTTGTCCTCGCGGATGGCGGACTTGAGCAGGCCCTTGGCGTCATAGGGCGTGGATGCGGTGATGACCTTGAGGCCGGGCACGTGGGCGAACCAGGCTTCCAGACTCTGGGTGTGCTGGGCGGCGTTGCCGGTGCCGGCGCCGAAGGGGGCGCGGTAGGTGAGCGGCAGCTTGGCCTTGCCGCCGAACATGTAGCGGTTCTTGGCGGCCTGATTGACGATCTGGTCCATGGCGATGCCCATGAAGTCGCTGTACATGAACTCGGCGACGGGCCGGCTGCCAGTGAGGGCGGCACCGATGCCGAGGCCGGCGATGGCGGCTTCGGCGATGGGGGTGTCAACGATGCGGTCGGGACCCCACTTCTCAAGCAGGCCCTGGGTGACGGCGTAGGCGCCGCCCCAGACGCCGACTTCCTCGCCCACCACGAAGACGGTGGGGTCGCGGGTCATTTCCTCGTCGATGGCCTCGCGCAGGGCCTCGCTCATGAAGATTTCGCGGGTGGCGGTCTCGGGCGCGGGCGCTTGGGGTGTGGTGACGGCCATAATCGTTACTCCACGTAGACGTCGCGCTCGATAACGTCGACGGTCGGCCAGGGGCTGGCCTCGGCGAACGCCACGGCGTGTTCGATTTCGCGCTCGATCTGCCCGTCGATCGCCTGGAAGTCGTCCTCGTCGAGCCGCTCGGATTCGTTGACGGCGCGGACGAAGCGCTCGATGGGGTCGCGAGCGACCCATTCGGCGATTTCTTCCTTGGTGCGGTAGTTCTTCTGGTCGAGGACCGTGTGGCCCTTGTGGCGGTAGGTGCGGGACTCGATGAGGGTGGGGCCTTCGCCGCGGCGGGCGCGATCGATGGCTTCCTTGCCGACGGCGTAGACCTCGAAGAGGTCGTTGCCGTCGATGGAGGCGCTGGGAATGCCGTAGGCGGGGCCGCGGTTGTGGATGGGGGCGGCGTTGGCGAAGTCGGCGTGGGTGGCCATGCCGTACTGGTTGTTTTCGCAAACGAAGACGGCCGGCAGATTCATGGTGGCGGCGACGTTGACGCCCTCGTGGAAGGCGCCGGTGGGGCCGGCACCGTCGCCGAAGAAGGCGACGGTGACTTTGCCGTCCTTGCGGAGCTTGGAACCGAGGGCGGCGCCGGTGGCGATGGGGATGCCGGCGCCGACGATGCCGTTGGCGCCCAGGTTGCCGAGTTCAATGTCGGCGATGTGCATGGAGCCGCCCTTGCCGCCGCAGTAGCCGGTGGTGCGGCCGAAGAGTTCGGCCATCATCTTGTCCATGCGGGCGCCCTTGGCGATGCAATGGCCGTGGCCGCGGTGGGTGCTGGTGATGAAGTCGCCATCGTCGAGGGCGGCGCAGACGCCGGTGGCGGTGGCTTCCTCGCCGATGTAGAAGTGCAGGGCGCCGCGCATCTTGGCGGCGCGGAAGGCTTCTTCGGCGGTTTCCTCGAAGCGGCGGATACGCCGCATGATCTGGTAGATCCAGCGAAGCTGGTCGTCGGTGAGCTGCTCCAGCACGCCGTTGGAAGCGTCGTCGCCTCCAGCGCGGCCGTTGGTGGAGACAGGTTGTTGCTCTGCCAAGGCGCGCCTCCGTTTGCGGGCGGGCGGGTGGATTCCGCAGCCGCCGGGCCGAACCGGTATGGGTTTCCGGCGCCAGAGTATATCCGGGTCGGGCGCTTGCGGTGTTGGGGAGGAACACACGCCCGCCGGCCGGCAACCCCCTATGG
>DAOUIX010000148.1:0-10114 GCA_034423235.1 Chloroflexota bacterium
GGAACCCCAAACAGCCACACGCCGGTCATGTTGGCGTGGTCCGCGCCGGGCTGAGCCGGCTCCGGCAACACGTCAATCTTTCCGACGACCTTGGACAGGTCCGGCGTGTACATCTTCAGCAGCTGGTCCGGCCATACGTCGCCCGACATGGCTGCCAGACCGGTGTAGATCAGCTTGCCCAGCTCGTGGTGGCCGATGTTCTCAACGCCCGGGGGCGCCAGGTTCTTCAGCGTCACCACCATGTCCAGCGCCGCCAGGCCCTCTTCGGTGTTCACCTGCGGGTTCAGATCGCCGTCAATCACGTCGCGCCCGAAGCCGCGCATGATCGGTAGGAAACTGGTCATCGCCGGGTTCCCCGGCTGCCCGCGAATGGTGTACCCGTACAGGTCGGGCGCCATGTCGCCGGTGATCTTGGCCGAGTACTCGGCCACGTCATCCCAGGTCTTCGGCGGCTGGACGCCCAAGTCCTCCATGACGTCGGTCCGGTAGGCAAAGCTCTGGATGTTGCCGATGTTCGGCACCGCGCGCGGGCCGTATTTGCCCGGCGGCCAGTCGCCCAGGTCCACGATCGCCGGGATCATGTCCGGGTCGGGCCATACCCAGCCGAACCCCTGGTACAGCGGCGTGATGTCCGCCAGAAACTCCGTGAACTGCGGCATCCACGGGTCGTCCATCGACGCGATGTCATAGGCCGATCCGCCCTGGCTCAGGTTGATCAGCAGGCTCTGGTAAGTAGCCGCGTACGGCTGCTCAACGTGGTCCAGCTCGATCTGGGTCTCGGACAGCAGCTTGTCGAAGATGCCGGTTTCCGCGGTTCCAAGCGGCCCCGTGCCTCGCAAGCGCACGCGCGGCTTCCCGATCGGCTTCTCGATCGTGACCGTCACGATGCGCTCGACCTGCTGGGTCACGACCCTGTCGACCTGGACTTCCTTCACAACGGTCTTTTCAACGACCTTTTCGACCGGGACTTCCTTTACGACTGTCTTCTCGACCTCAATTGGAACTTCCTTCTCGACGATCCTCTCGACCTCGACGACCTGCGTCTCGCCACAGGCAGCCAGGATCGCCGCGCCGCCAACGCCAAGCGCGGCTCCGCCGCCAACGCGCAACAACTGCCGTCGGCTCATTGAACGTGGAAGCATCTGTCCCCCCTCTTCCTTGGCGCACCGAGGCGGTCCCAATTGTGAACCATCGAATACGCCGCTCGCGCCCTGACGATTCAGACGACGCGCGCCTGTTACAAGGGGTGAGAATACCAGCGCCGAACTACTCTTCCAACCGCCGCCGGGTCACCCAACAGGTGTGGTTCGGCTTGAGAATCGGCCCGGTCGGAGACGGTTGGCGGACGACGAATGGGGACGCGCTGGCTACGCGGTCGAGAGCTCGTCGCTGGTCATTTCCCGCACACGATTCGATCCTCGCCGCCGGATCGCAACGATGCGTTCGACTTCCGCCGAATCATTCTCCGGCAGCGGTGCCTCCCCGTTCGCCGCGCCAATCTCCGCCACGCTCGCGATCCCTCGCAGCTTGTCGGTTGCCGAAATGGCTGTCAGATCGCCGCCAAAGTAGTCGTACCAGGGCAGACCGGCTGCCGCATAGGCGTTGGCCGTCGGCGGTTCCGTCGGCGGACGCTCGCCGGTCAGCGCCATCCACTGCGCCGAGTTGGCGATGGTTACGAAGCAGCGGCTGGCGTGCCGCTGGTCCCAGGCGTCCAGGCCGTAGTCGTCGTCATAGATCTCCTGCCGCATTCGTCCGCCAGGAGCTAACCCCATCGCTTCGCTCTTGATTGGGCTGTAGGCGACGAATTCGTCCAGCGGGGCGCCCGCCGAGTGTTCGGCCATCATCGCCTCGTACCGCTCCGCCTTCATCGGATACGCAATCAGTTGCAGACCCCCGTGCTCGGCCTCGCCCGTCAGCTGCTCCTCAACCGTGTAGCCCTGCCCCAGCGGCATCGCCACGAATTGACGAACGATGCCCTGCGCCACGCAGAACCCGTCCAGCCATGGCTGCTCCGGCAGCACCGCGTAGTCCTGCGGGTCGGTGTTCAGGTGATTCATCCAGGTCTCGCCCGTCAGGGCGCAGGTCTTCCCCGTCGCGATCTTCACGGCAAACGGGTACGCCCTGCACTCAAAGTTGATCCACATGGCCTCGGCCTGGTGCATCGGCATCAGCACCCCGCCGCGCCGCAGCCACTCGCTGGGGATGCGCCGGGCGTAGTCGTCCAGGTGACGGAGCGGGAACCCGCCCATCCCCGGCGGCAGCGGATAGTCCAGCCCGTCATCCGGAATCCGCAGCGTCCGCTGAAACTCGATGGCGCAGGTCGCGTCCTTGTGTACCTCGGGAAACCTGAAGACCAGGCGGTCGTGTTCGAGCGTAATCATTCCCTGCTGCTCTCCTTGGCATGTAGCCGTTCAAATACGTCGCGTCGGAAATCTCCGATCAGCTGTCGAGCTCCTTGAATGCCGTCGATGTCTTGCCTCACCAATCCCCGTCACGGATCTCGCGCACGATTCGGAGGACGGCGTGGTCGGGTGCATCCCGCAGTTCACGGATCAACTGCGCGAACAGCCGCGGCCGTTTGCGAATCACCTCCTGCAGGTCGCTGGAAACCTTGCCGCCCAGCGCCAGCAACACGTCCGGGTCCTGGTCCAGTTCCCTGGCAAGTCGAACCGTCGCGGCTTCGGACGGCGGCGCCACCTGGCCGCGCTCGATCTTGCTCAAATACCCCGGCTCCACCCCGATTCGCTTGGCCACCTGCCGCAGCGAATAGCGCCGGTCGCCCGCTTGCAGGCCCCGTCGCGCCGTGTGTACGAATGTGCCGAACTGCGTCATGTTTCCTAAACACTACACACTAATCTCACCCCTGTCAAGTCCGCGCGATCCGGGGTCTTCCGCGCACCCACCCTCGGGCTAAGCAAGAGCCTCAGCAGCGGTAGCCCGCCAGCCGCCCCCGCCTCAGCGGTCGCCCAACCTCGCCAGGCTCGTCGCCGCGTGCAGCAGCGCCTCCTGCGCCGATATGCCCTCAAGCACGATTCCCGCGTCAATCGCATTGGTCAACGCGCCGCGCTCCCGTCGGGAGAGTCGCACGTACGAAGCGCTCGCCATCAGATCCACCAGCATCTGCAGTTCTTCGTCCAGCAACGCCGGCGCAATCGCGCGCAGTTGTTCAGGCGTGGACTTGGCGGCCGGCACGAACGCCACATCGCGCAGTGAGCGCTCCAGCGCGCGCATGGCGTTGTACGCCACCTCAGGTTCCGAGGTCTTGGCGGAGATGCCGATCATCGTCCAGACATCCGCTGGATTACCCCCGCCACCGAACGACGGGAACGGCAGCAACACCTGGTTTGGAGAGTGGTCAGTGCGCAGCCAGCCATAGCCTGGGCCTTCGATCAGCCCGCCGAACATGCCGATGCTTCCCTCGTAATAGGAAATCCACACGCGGTCGCCCGACCGCTCGGGTTTCGGCGCGAACCCGTAAACGTGCGCCATGTCGTGGAAGAACTGCGCGACCTCCAGCGCCTCCGCGCTCCGCAGGGCCTCAAACGTGCCGCTCGCGCCGCGCAGATCGCCCAGCGCCGCTTGCATGAACACGTAGGCGGGCGGCCAGCTTGCGTAGTCGCCGCCTGGTCCTGGCCGCGGGTCGACATCCAGAAAAAACCCCAGCCCTTCCTCGCGCCCCTCGATCGAGGGACCGCCCTGCATCGCCAGTCCCGCCTGCAGAAACGCGGCTTGGTCAAACCCCTGGCGCTCCGGCACCTCAATCCCGGACTCCTTCGCCAGGTCGCGATTGAACACAATCGTCTAGGGCGACACCGCAACCGGCAGGGTGAACTGGACGCCTTCGTGAAATCCGGTCTCCAGCGTCCCCGGCCAGTAATTCGCGCGATCGAAGTCGGCGTCGGATTGAAGATGATCGTCAAGCGGCAGCAACTGCTCGGCCGCCAGCAGATCCGGCAGATCGTGGGCATGGAACATCACCAGGTCCGCCCCGCCGCCCGGCAGCGAATCCAGCCGCGCTGAAAGGCTGTAATCGGCCTTGAAATGGTCGGTGATCGTGCGCCCCTCATAGCGATACCGCCGCTCGCTCGCCGCCGACGCCGCCAATCCCGCCGATAAGAGCATCGGCTCGATCCCGAAGCCCCAGACGCTCCACGTCGGCGCCGTAAACGCCACGCGCACCGGCCGCTGAGCGCCTGGCTCGGGAATCCCGCGCGTGTCGCGCGGGGCCGCCTCGGTCACCGTCGCCGCAACCGCTCGCGCCCGCACCGTCTCCTGGCTTGCCGTCGGCGGTGCCGGGAGCCGAGTGGTCGGCGCTGACTCCTCTTCGCCACAAGCGGCCAGCAGCGCCGCCGCAACTCCGGCGCTTCCAGCGGCCAACAACCGTCGGCGGGTGATCAGTCGCCCGCTGCCTGTCGCGGCGCGCGGGCCCAGGTGCTTGGGGTCTTGGCTCTGCTTGGATTTCGTGCGCATCAAACCGCTCCTCGAATGAGGGGCGCAACGCTGGCCGGGACGCCGCGAGCGGCCCAAACCGCTCGCCCCGGCGGCGCGTCGGGCCTGCTGATTCCAGCGTTGGTGGGCCCGACGGCTTGAACCCCCATGTTAGCTGCCGTATCCCAACCATTGGGGACCGCTGCACCTGTTCCCTGGTCCTCGAATCTCCGGCCTCCCCTTAATCCCTGGCATGTTCCCAAGACCTTGGATGGACCAGGGTCACAGTGAGCGGTCCGGGTCGACCCCGCGCTCCCACGGTTTTGGACGACCCAAGGCTGGTCGGTCTGTCCCAACCCGTCAGTTCAAACCTTGAATGTTCCAACGCCTTGGGAACATATTGGGCCAAGGTGAGAGTCTTCCGGGCAATCGCCCCCGGGTAACACATAAGGTCTCGCGTGGCAGGATGCGGATGCCGCGAGCGGCCGAAGCGCAACGCCAGCGCTGACCAGGAAAGGGATTCCCAATGCCCACGATGACCGGCGCGCGCTTCCTCGCCGAAACCCTCCACGGATACGGCGTCACGCACTACTTCTTCATGCCGGTCAGCGTGCCCGAGGCCATGCCCGAGCTCGAACGCGTCGGCGTCGAGCCCGTCATGGCCCACACCGAGAAGGGTGCGGCCTACATGGCCGACGGCTACGCCCGCATCAGCGGCGGCGCCGGCGTCTGCGGCGCCCAATCGGTTGGGGCCCTCAACCTGGCCGCGGGTCTCCAGGACGCCTACCTCGCCTGTTCACCCGTTCTCGCTTTCACCGGCCGTCTGCGCCAGATCATGCAGAACCGCCACGCCTACCAGGAGGTCGACCACTCGGCCCCCTTCGACGCCGTCACCAAGTTCAGCACCCCGGTGACCTCCCTCGAAGAGTTCCCCACCTTCCTGCGCCAGGCCCTGCGCGAAGTCGTCTCCGGCACCCCCGGTCCGGCCCATCTCGATCTCTGGGGAATCACTGGCGGCGACATCATGACGGCCGAAGACGACCTCGACGTCATCGTCGAGGAGCCATTCCGCCGCACGCCCCCATTCCGCCCCGAGCCCGACTCGGCCAGCGTCCGCGCCGCCCTGGCCGAGCTGGCGCAGGCCTCGCGTCCCGTCATCGTCGCCGGCGGCGGCGTCCGCGCCTCTGGCGCCCGCGACGAGCTGATCGAGCTTGCCGAAGCCCTCAACATCCCGGTCATCACCTCCCTGAACGCCAAGGAAACCTTCCCAGCCGACCATCCGCTCGCGGTCGGCGTCTCCGGGACCTACTCCCGTGAATGCGCCAATCGAGTCTTCGCCGAGGTCGATCTCGCCTTTTTCATCGGCAGTCACAAGGGCGAGCAGGTCACCAACATCTGGAAGCTTCCGCGACCCGGCGCCCGCATCGTCCAGCTTGACATAAACCCCGCCGAGCTCGGCCGCTCCTTCCCCATCAACGTCGGCCTCCTCGCTGACGCACGCGCCGGACTCCGCAAGCTCCTGGATCAGGTCGAATCCGATTCGATTACCCCTCCGGCGTCACGCGAACCCTGGGTCCAGCGCGTCCAGTCCCTCGTCCGCACCTGGCGAGCCCAGGTCGACCCGCTCGTCACCTCGGACCAGGTCCCCATGCGGCCCGAGCGCCTCTGCGGCGAGCTCACTCGCTTGCTGCCGTCCGACGCGATCCTGCTATCCGACACCGGCCACGCCGGTATCTGGACCGGAACCCTGATCGACCTCACCTCGCCCGGCCAGAGCTTCATTCGCTGCGCCGGCTCCCTGGGCTGGGGCCTGCCCGCCGCCATCGGCGCCAAGTGCGCTGCCCCCGACCGGCCGGTCGTCTGCTTCACCGGCGACGGCGGCATGTGGTACCACCTCACCGAGCTCGACACCGCCGCCCGCTACGGCATCCGCACTGTCACCGTCGTCAACAACAACGCCTCCCTCAACCAGGAGCAGGCGCTCAACGAACGCATCTACGGTGGCGCCACCCCCGGCTCCGACCGGCTCTGGAAGCTCAACGACGCCGACTTCGCCGCCATCGCCGAAACCATGGGCTGCGAAGGCATCACCGTCACCCGCCCGTCCGAAATGGAAGGGGCCCTGGATCGCGCCCTCTCATCCGACCGGGCCGCCGTCATCGACGTCAAAACCGACATCGCCGGCATCGCGCCAAGAGCCTGGGACGGCTAGCCTCAGACTCGAAACCCGAAGGAGATTCTGCCAATGGCTGAAGGCATCCACGTCGTCCTGGTCGTCAACGACGAAGCCGCCCACTGGCAGGGCTATCGCGACCGCCTGGCCGCCAACGACGGCGCCGCCTCGGTCTCCGTGGCCGTTCCCGCTGGCGAGCGCTGCGACTCCATCCTGTCAGTGCTCGGCGACAAGGTACGCACCGTCGCCGAAGACCCAGCCGAACTCCTGGCCGCCGAGTCACCGCAGCTAGCCGTCATCACCGTCCCGCCGCTCGATTCACCGCCGATCATCGACGCCGCGCTGGACGCCGGCGCCCACGTCCTCACCGAGAAGCCGGCCAGCGTCTCAGACACCGTGCTCGAACCTCTCGCCCGCAAGGCGCTTGGCTGCGACCGCCACCTCATGCTCGCCTTCGCCGGCAGCCAGCAACCCGCCGTGCGCGATGCTGCCCGCATCGTTCGCGACGAGGGCCGCCTGGGCGCCCTCTACGGCGTCACCGCCCACTACATCGCCGACCAGGCCCGCATCCGCGACGTCGAGCAGTTGCAGCGCCGCACCGGCTCCTCCAACACCTGGTTCTTCGAAAAGCGCGTCGGCGGCGGCGGCCACCTGTCCTGGCTCGGCATCCACTTTGTCGACATGCTGCACGTCGTGACTGGCCACGACATCGTCGAAGTCACCGCCATGACCAACGTGGCCGGCGGCCAGCCCATCGATGTCGAGGACTCCGCCGTCCTCACCCTCCGCTACGACAACGGCATGCTGGCTTCCCTCACCTCGGCCTACTATCTGGACCAGCACGACGTGGCTGACGACAAGCAGGCGCTCTTCAAGGTCTGGGGCGAAAACGGCTGGCTCCAGATCGATCCGCACGAAGGCACCCCGCTCACCTGCTACAGCAACCTGCCCGCCTACGCCCACCAGCCCCGCGAACGCATCGACTACGACTCCGACTTCATCACCGGCTACGACACCCTCATGCACGAGGCCCTCCGTGCCGCCGCCGGCCTTGCCGACCCGCCAACCTCAACCCTCGACGCTCTTCAGGCTTTACGAGTCGTTCACGCCGCCTACCGCTCAGCCGCCAGCGGCCGCGCCCAGCCTGTACCCGCCCGCGGCCAATGGACGCTCGCATGACTGAAATCCCTGCATTGCAAACCGACGTCCTGGTCTGCGGCGCCGGCATCGCCGGCCTCACCGCTGCCCGCACCGCCCAGGAGGCCGGAGCCTGCGTGATCGTCCTGGAAAAGGGCCCCGAAACCGGCGGATCCTCCGCCGTCTCCGCCGGCATTGTCTGGACCGCCCGCGACCTCGCCGGCTGGCTCTCCGTCCAACCCGGCGGCGACCCCACCCTCGGCAAGGCCCTGGTCACGACCTATCCGGAAGCCATCCAGTGGCTTCGCTCCCAGCACGTTCGCCTGGAGCCCTTTGAGTTCGGCGAAAGCGGCTGGAACCCGCCATTCCCCTATGTGGCCTTCCAGCTTGAGCGCCGCGATGACGGCCGTTCCAATCCGCGCGCTGCCATGGATCGACTCACGGCCAACATCGCGGCAGCGGGCGGCCATATTTTCACCGAAACCTCCATCCGCGCATTCCTTCAGGACGCCGCCGGACGCGTCGTCGGCGCCGAAGCGCGAGGCCCCAACGGTCGCGTCCGCATCAGCGCCGGGACCACGGTCATGGCCACCGGCGGTTTCCAGGGCAGCCCCGAGCTTCGCGCCCGTTACTTCGGCCCCAACAGCGACCGCATGATCCTGCGCGCCAACCCCTACAGCACCGGCGAAGCCTTCCAGGCCGCCCTGGCCGTCGGCGCCGGATCTGCCGGCCCCTTCGGCCGCTTCTACGGCCATCGTGTCGTGGCTCCGCCGGCCGTCGTTGACTTTCCGTCATTCCCGCGCGTCCACCTTGGAGGAGCGCTGCCCGGCGCGATCCTCGTCAACCTCCGCGGCGAGCGCTACGTCGACGAGTCCGAGAGCGACGAAGTCAGCGTCCACGCCCTTCCGCACCAACCCGAGGCGTTGGGTTTCATGATCTACAGCGAGACCGACGCCGCCACCCAGATTGGCTCGGCCGCGCTCGAAACGGTCAGATCCGTGGGGACCGAAATCCTGGAGGCCCCCGCTCTCGACTCTCTGGCCCAACAGATGTCCACGACCTGGGGTGTCGCCCGCGCCCCGTTGCTGGCCACCATCGCCGCCTACAACGCCGCCGCCGACGCCGGCGACCAAACCATGCTCCCCATCCCGCGCACCAGCGATCTGCACCCGCTCGAGCAGCCGCCCTTCTACGCCATCCGCTTCCTGCCCGGCATCACTGTCACCTACGGCGGCGTGCGCATCGATGCCTTTTCCCAGGTGCTCGACTCCACCGGCCGCCCGCTCGGCGGCCTCTACGCCGCCGGAGCCGACGCCGGCGGTATCTACACCCGCGGCTACACCGGCGGCCTCTCCATGGCCCTCGCCTTCGGCCGCATCGCCGGCCGCCAAGCCGCCGCCAGCGCCCTGTCTCCCTACTGAGACCTGCGCCTTACGCTTCTCGCCCTCGAAGGGCGGGGCCGCTCTTGCTCCCTCTCCCTCTGGGAGTGTGCGGACCGGGGACATCATGAACACCTGTTCGGAGACATGGTGAACACAGTGGGAGGCAACGAGGGCATGAGATCGTGCCGTTCGAGGATCGATCGATGACGGACCAGCGGGCGGCGTTTGTGGCGCAGGCTGGGCCGCCGGGCGCGAACCGGCGGGCGTTGTGTCGCCACTTTGGGATTGCGCCAGCGACGGGCTACAAGTGGCTGCGACGGCACGCGGCGGAGGGCCCGGCCGGCTTGCAGGACCGCTCGCGGCGGCCGCGCCGTAGTCCGGGGCGCACGGCCCCGGCCATCGAGCAGGCGGTGCTGGCGCTGCGCACCCAGCACCCCACGTGGGGCGGCCGCAAGCTGCGCGTGCGGCTGGCCCGCCAAGGGATCCAGCCCCTGCCGGCGGCCTCCACCATCACGGCCATCCTGCGCCGGCACGCGCGGCTGGACCCCGCGCAGGGCGCCGGCCAGCCGCGCGCCTGGCAGCGCTTCGAGCACCCCCATCCCAACGCCCTCTGGCAGATGGACTGCAAGGGCGGCTGGCCCTGTGGGCCGGGGCGCGGCCACCCGCTGACGATCCTGGACGACCACTCGCGCTATGCCCTGGGGCTGGCCGCCTGCCCCAACCAGCGCCCCGCCACCGGGCGCGCCCACCTGGTCACGGCCTGCCAGCGCTACGGCTTGCCCGAGCGCCTGCTGGTCGACAACGGCAGTCCCTGGGGCAATCACCCGGCCCATCCCTACACCCCGCGGACGGTCTGGCTGCGGCGCCTGGGCATCGCCGTGAGCCACAGCCGCCCGTACCATCCCCAGACCCTGGGCAAGGACGAGCGCTTCCACGGCACCCTCGAGCGCGACTTCGGCCGCCAGCCGCCGCGTCCCGATCTGGCCGCCTGGCA
>DAOUIX010000149.1:0-4433 GCA_034423235.1 Chloroflexota bacterium
CCCCCACCAGCCTGGCCCTCACCTGGGACGCCGTGGCCGGCGCCGGCGCCTACCGGGTCGACACCCGCGCCCGCGGGGCCACGGCCTGGACCACCGCGGTTGACGACCTGACCGAACCGGCGCATACCGTGGTCGCGTTGTCGTGCCACGCCGCCTACGAGGTCCAGGTCAGCGCCTTCGGGGACGGCACGACCCACACCGCCACGTGGGGCGCGGCCTCGGCCGCCCTGGCCGCCGCCACCGGCGCCTGCCCGCCGCCGACCTTCGGGACCGCCACCTACAGCTTCAGCGTCAACGAGGCCGCCACCGTGGACACGCTGGCGGGTACCGTCACGGCCACGACGAGCAGTGCCGACCCGCTCACCTACGCCCTCACCGCCGGCAACGCCGCGGGCCACTTCGCCATCCACGCCAGCACCGGCGCGCTCACCGTCGCGAGCGCCCTGGACCACGCCGCCACGCCCACCTACACCCTCACCGTCCAGGCCCGCGCGGGCGGCGCCAGCGCCACCACCGACGTGACCGTCACCGTCACGGCCCGCGTGCGCGACCCGCGGCCCGCCCTGGCGCCGCCTACGGACCTCACGGTCACGTCGCCCGCCCCCGGCGACCTCACCGTCACCTGGGGCGGCGCCGCCTCCGCCACCAGCTTCGTGCTCTTCGCCGACCAGGTGGACGGCGACGCGTCCCACCAGGTCTTCCTCGGCGGCGACGCCCGCGCGCACACCTTCACCGGCCTGGCGGCCGGGACCTACCAGGTCACCGTGGTCGCCCAACAAACCATCGGCGACCACTACCAGGACCTCCACGCCACCTCCGCCTCAATCGCCGTGGCCGGGACGTCCTAGCCCGCGGTCCCCGCGCGGCGGCCGTGGCTGACGAGGAGTCGGCGAGCGGCGGCGGGCCCGGTCCACGCGCGCAGCGCCCGTTGCGTACGCGCCTCCCCGCCGGCCCTCAACCGCCGAAGCTGTTAGGCGCCTGGCCTGCCGGTCCCGGCCGTGTCCTGAACAAGCTGCCCGCTTCCGGCTCCGCGTCCCGGGATATTCCGCGAGCCGCGGACGTCACGTAGAGATCCATCGCGTCCCCGCCGCCAAACGCACAGCTTGACGTCTGGCTCACCGGAAACCCGACCATGCCGCGCTCGCTCCCGTCAGGCGCATAGTGAACCACCCGCGACCCGCCCCAAACAGCCACCCACAGGTCCCCGTTCGCGTCCACCGCCATGCCGTCCGGAAACCCGAGGGCTGCATCCACCTGGATCAGCCTGCGCCGGTTGGTTATCGCCCCGTCGTCCAGGTCGAAGTCAAAGACATCCACCCGCCGGGTCGGGCTGTCGATGAAATACATCAGCCGGTCGTCCGGGCTCCAATCGATCCCATTAGAAATCGACACGCCGTCCACCATGACCTGCACGCTGAGGTTCGGGTCCAGCCGGTACAGCTTTCCCAGCCCGGCTGGAGCGGCCTCGTCATAGGCCATCGTGCCCGCCCAGAAGCGTCCATGCCGGTCGCACTTCCCGTCGTTCATTCGCATCGTCGGGTCGTCGGCCTGAACTTCGGCCAGCACCGTCTGCGAGCCGTCCGCTTCCAGCGACCGAAATCCATCCGCCGCCGCCATCACCAGCCCACCGCCCGCCCGCACCGCAACCGCCCCGACATCAATGCCCACGTCCATACAGTCATCCTGCCCCGTCGCCGGGTCGAAACGGTGCACGGCAGACCCAGTTATGTCAACCCAGAGCAGCGTCTCAGTTCCGGGATCCCAGATCGGCCCCTCGCCCACTTCAGCGCGCGTTCGCACGACAAGTTCAGATTCCATGGCTCAAATCCCAGGTCAGCGGCGCCAGGCTCGCGCGCAGTGTATGGCGACGGACGCGCCGACCAATCAATGGCCGTTCGTATACTAAACGCCCACTCACCATGCCGCCGCCGGAGTCGTTCGTGACGTTGATTTCCAGCCTGACCGCCCGCGAAGTCATCGACTCGCGCGGAAATCCCACCGTCGAAGTCGAAGCCACCCTCGAAAGCGGCGGGGTCGGCCGCGCCATCGTCCCGTCCGGCGCCTCCACCGGCGAGCACGAAGCCCACGAACTGCGCGACGACGACGCCCAGCGCTACCGCGGCAAGGGTGTCCTCCGGGCTGTCGAACACGTGAACGACGTCATTTCCCTGGAGATCGAGAGCCAGGACGCCGTCAACCAGGCCGCCATCGACACCCAACTCCTCGCCCTGGACGGCACCGCCAACAAGAGATCCCTCGGCGCCAACGCAATCCTCGGCGTCTCCCTCGCCGTCGCCCACGCCGCCGCCGACGGCCTCGGCCTGCCCCTCTACCGCTACCTCGGCGGCGCCGGCGCCACCACGCTCCCCGTCCCCATGCTCAACATCATGAACGGCGGCGTCCACGCCGCCGGCAGCACCGACTTCCAGGAGTTCATGGTCATGCCGGTCGCCGCCGGCTCCTTCACCGAAGCCCTCCGCACCTCGGTCGAGATCTACCACCAGCTCCACGACGTGCTGACCGAACGCGGCTTCGGAACCAGCGTCGGCGATGAAGGCGGTTTTGCCCCCAGCCTCGGCTCCAACGCCGCCGCCTTCGAGGTCATCCTCGAAGCCATTGACCGCGCCGGCTACGAAGCCGGACGCGACGTCTTCCTCGCCATCGACGCCGCCGCCTCCGAACTGTTGGACGACCAGGGCCGCTACGTCCTGGCCCAGGAAGGCCGCACGCTCACCGGTGCCGAGCTTGTCGACCTCTGGACCGAGTGGGTCGACCGCTTCCCCATCGTCTCGATCGAAGACGGCCTTGACGAGAACGACTGGGACAGCTGGAGCGCCCTCACCGAAGCCATCGGCGACCGCGTGCAGTTGGTTGGCGACGATCTTCTCGTCACCAACACCGACCGCCTCCGCCAGGCCATCGAACGCAAGGCCGCCAACTCCATCCTCGTCAAGGTCAACCAGATCGGCACCCTCAGCGAGACGCTCGAGGCCATCGACATGGCCCACCGCGCCGGGTTCACCGCCGTCATCTCCCATCGCTCCGGCGAGAGCGAGGACACCACCATCGCCGACCTCGCCGTCGCCACCAACGCCGGCCAGATCAAGGCCGGCGCCCCCGCCCGCACCGACCGCGTCGCCAAGTACAACCAGCTGCTCCGCATCGAAGCCGACCTGGCGGGCGCCGCCCGCTACGCCGGCTCACGAGCCTTCACGAACATTCGCCGGAACTGGACGTGACCCCCGAGGAGCTTCGCCGGCTCCTGGCCGAGGTAGCGACGGGCGCCCTTTCGACTGACGGCGCCTTCGAACGCCTCCGCACCTTCCCCACCGACCACCTCGGCTTCGCCCGCGTCGACACCCAGCGCACCCTGCGCACCGGCATCCCCGAAGTCATCTACGGCGCGGGCAAGACTCCGCCCCAGGTAGCCGACATCGCCGAGCGTCTACTTGCCAGCGGCTCCCCGCTCCTGGCAACACGCG
Organism: Chloroflexota bacterium; assembly: GCA_034423235.1. Taxonomy (GTDB): domain Bacteria; phylum Chloroflexota; class UBA11872; order UBA11872; family UBA11872; genus UBA11872. Next base: position 3,483 of record DAOUIX010000149.1, read on the forward strand.
TCACCCCCGAAATGGCCGACGCCGTCCGCGCCAGGCTGCCCGATGTGCAGCACCATGAAGCCGCCCGCATGCTCACCGCCCCCGGCCGCCAACCCCTCCAGCGCCACGGCCGCGTAACCGTCGTCTCCGCCGGAACCTCCGACCTGCCCGTCGCCGAGGAAGCCGCCATCACCGCCGACGCCCTCGGCGCCCACGTCGAACGCGTCTACGACGCCGGCGTCGCCGCCCTCCACCGCATCCTCGCCGAACGCCCCGCCCTCGATCGCGCCGACGCCATCGTCGTCGTCGCCGGCATGGAGGGCGCCCTCCCCAGCGTGGTCGGCGGTCTGACCGATCGGCCCATCATCGGCGTCCCCACCAGCGTCGGCTACGGCGCCGCCTTCGGCGGCCTCGCCGCGCTCCTCGGCATGCTCACCAGCTGCGCCCCCGGCGTCTCGGTCGTCAACATCGACAACGGCTTCGGCGCCGGCGTGCAGGCCACCCTCATCGCCCGCCGCGCCTCCGCATGACCACCGCCTACTTCGATTGCCAGGCCGGCGCCAGCGGCAACATGATCCTGGGCGCCCTGCTCGACGCCGGACTGGACAAGACCCGCCTCCTCGCCGAGCTCCGCAAGCTCGACCTGCCCCCCTGGGAACTCCGCGACGAACGTGTCCAACGCGGCCTCATCCAGGCCCGCCTCGTCGACTTCGAAATCGAAGACCGCGGCCACCACCACCCCTACCCCGACATCGACGCCCGCATCGCCGCCGCCCATCTGAACCCAGGGATCAAACAGAACGCCCGCCAGGTCTTCCGCCGCCTCGCAGAAGCCGAGGCCCACATCCACGGCACCCCCGTCAGCGAGGTCGAATTCCACGAAGTCGGCGCCGCCGACTCCGTGCTCGATGTCGTCGGCGCAACCGTTGCCTTCCACCTCATGTCCATCGATCGCGTCGTCGTGTCCCCCAT
>DAOUIX010000150.1:0-13092 GCA_034423235.1 Chloroflexota bacterium
GTGTGGAGGGGGTTGGCGGGGTTGAATTCGGCTATGGGAAGGGTCCACATGACCTTGTCGAAGTCTCTGGGTCCCCACTGGCCGCGCGATTGGAGCGATTCGACACGGCGACGGGCCGCTTCGCTGGTGAGGACGGCGATCAAGTAGCGAGCCTCTTCGTGGCTCTGCACCGGCGCCCAATAGAGCTTGTGGTCAATGATGGCCTCGGCGTCTGTGACCATCGCCGCGACCATATAGGTGCCTGCTTTGCTGTAAACCACCCGCAACGGCGGCATCGGGAACTGACCCGTTAACTTGCCGTAGTAGTTGAGCTGCCCGGCAAAGCTCAGCCGGTCACTGCGGCGGTTCTCGTTCCAAAGCCGTTCGGCCTGCGACATCCAGGCGGCGAGGTGCATATAGCCCGCCAGTCCAGCAGACGCCGAGTCCAACGGGCCAAACTGAGGGTCCCACGGAATCACGCCCATTGGCGCCTTCAGCAATCGGAAGGGCGTGACGGACTCGCCCAGGTAGACGGGGCGTAGAAACTGGCGTTCCACGTTGCCCTTGAGCGGGTCCAGGGTCTTCCAGGGCGCCTTTTCCTGCCGGCTGCGGCGGCTGGCTACGAGTGGCGCGTGCGCCGCTCCGCCCAAGGGGCCGGCCCCGGCGGGTTCCACCAGACAGAGGACGCGGGGCACCAGGGTGGCGCCCTGACGGAACGTCTTCTGGTACGGCGACACGACGGCATCGTCATCGCCCGTCGCTGGCCACGGCGCATCGCGCCATGTCAGCGCGAGGTCGGCCTCATCCGGCGTGGCGTCGCGTCGCGGTAGCTCACCGGACGCCCGTCGCACGTTAGACGGCAAGTCACCGACTTGCCCACCACGCGCAAACAGGACACAGGACGGCACCGGAAATAGCGGCTGCACGTCGTGGTCAAACGCCCAAGCCTGCGTAAAGCGCGCCATCACCGAGTTCTCGAGGCTCTGGCGGACGAGGAAGCTCCCCGAGCGGAATCCCGTGAACTGGCGGCGGCTGAGGGCGGCGTAGGGCATGACGAAGGCAATGCGGGCCTCCCGCTTCAGGTACAACTCGCAGCAGCGGGCGAAGGAGTAGGCCGAGAGGTCCTGATGGGTGGCCACCCGCCCGCCCGCCCAGATGCCGAGCCGTTGCGATTCTTCGCGGAAGCGCCGCTGGTTTTGCCCGGACATATAGCGGTAGGACAGCCAGGGCGGGTTGCCGATCACGACGTCCGCGCGTTGGTCGTCCGACGAAAGCCAGACGGGCCGCACCAGGTTGCGGGCCACGAAGCCCCAAATATGGTCGCGGCCCTGCACGCGCAGGTCGTGCAAGTCGGCATAGGTTTGGCCCAGGATGGTGCGAGAGGACTCGTCGATGCCAGGTAAGCGGCGGCGCAGCGCAGCTAAAAAGCTCGGCTTCTCGCTGCCGCTTTCGCTGAGGCGCAGCATCAGCTCGATCACCGCGTCGAAGTCCGCCGGAACACGAGTGACGGCGTAGGGAAAGTGCAGCACCGGCCCATCGGGCACTTCGATCAGCACTTCGCGGTCGGCCAGGAAGTCCTGCACGTTCCATTGCATGGCATCGCCCAGGTAGACGGGGATCGCCAGGTTGGGCCGGTCGGGATCGCGGAGTCTCTCTCCAAGGGCTAGCAGGTAAGTGACGCGGGCGATCTGGACGGCGACGGGATGCACGTCGATGCCGATGACCTTGTCCAGGCAGTGTTGCAAGGCGGCGGGCGTGTTCAGCCCTTCGGCCTCGGCGGCGTCCAGCAGGCGCCGCAGGGCGTGGAAGAGGAAGGCGCCGGAGCCGCAGGATGGGTCGAGCACGCGCTGTTCGAGTGGCCGATCAATGGCCTCTGCGCACACGCGGGCGGCCAGCCAGTCAGGGGTGTAGTACTCGCCTAAGTCGTGCCGGTTCTCAGGATCGATCAGAGATTCGTAGAGGCCCTTGAGCACATCGGCCTGGACCTCCTCAAGCCGGAAGCGTCCGACGTGCCGCGCGATGCGATGGACCAGATCCGCACCCTTTGACGCGGCGAGGATCCAGTCAAAGAAGTCGGACTCCACGACGCCGGTGACGCCGGCCTGCTCGAATGGGCGGCCGGAGAGCAGGTCCGCCGGCTGCGGCGTGGGCAGCCCCAGCACGTGCATGGCGATGGTCTTGGCGACGACCGAAAGGTAGGTGTGCTGGTAGAAGATGTCGTCGTCGTCGACGGGCGCACCGTAGACCACTTCCAGCCGCTGCGCCCAAAGTTGGCGCTTGAGGCGCGGTTCGGGCTGTGCGCCAACCTCTGCCCAGGCCTGCCGTAAGTCGCCTACCGCACGGTTCCACGCAAGGCTTTGGCGTCCGAGTTCCCGAACGACAGCTTCGGGCTCGGGATCCAAGTCGTCGCCAGCGGCCACGGCGGGGCCGAGCCAGGACAGCAGACCGTCCGGATCGGCGGTGTCCGTTTTGTACGTACCGAGCTCGTGCAGGCCGTCTTCTCGCAGGTCGTAGGAGACGAAGTCGGCGCCGTCGGTGGCGATGCCGATGTAGCGTTCGCCGCTCTCGCCCTGACGCTGGGTGATGTAGCGGGTGAGTTGGTCCTCGGCATCGCTCGCTTCGCGCCGGAGGTCGCTCTTGAACTCGATCACGGTGCGGCCGAGGAGGGCGTCGATGCGGCCGCGGACTTCGCGGATATGGGCCTCAAGCCGGACGCCTTCTCGCGGTATCTCGAGGCCGTCGATTAGCAGCTGCCGCACGTCGGACCGGACGGTCTCGTGACCGGGGCGCGCTGCCAGTTCTCGCGCGATTTCGTCGAGTTGTTCGTCGCTCAGCCTGCGCACCCGCCAAAGGCCCCGCCCGGAAAACCCGCGTAACGATACCCGCAGGGGTTCCGGGAGCAACGACTGTGGTTGCGCCGTAGACGTCAGAGTGACGAAGGACCACCCGAGGGACTTAGCCCGATGGGGCGTACGTCGCTGACGCGTTAGTCGAGGTTGCGGAAGAGACGGCGGCTGTCGTGGGCGTAGCCGAGATTTTGGTAGAGCCGCAGGGCGGGTTGGTTGAAGTCGTAGACGCTGAGCTCGACCTGGGTGAGGCCGCAGTCGCGGGCCCAGCGGTGGGCTTCTCTCATCAAGAGGGTGGCAATGCCGCGTCGTTGATGGGTCTGGGCGACGACGAGTTCCTGGACCATGGCGTAGCGGCGGGGCGCCAGGGCGGGGACGTCTGGCACCTCAAGCCGTTCCAAGGCCTGCACCCGCACCAGGCCCACCACATCGCCGTCCACCTCGGCTACGAAGAGCGCCTGGTCGGGGTCGGCCAGATGGGCGTCAAATAACCGCTGCGAGCGGGCTGGGCGGTCGGTTGGCCGGAAACGGTCAGGGCGCTCGTGGGCGTGGAGGGCGTCGGCTTCGGCGTATAGGCGGCAGGCGGCGTGGTAGTCCGTGGATTCAGCGAGACGGATGCGACGGTGCATGGGAGGTTGAAGGATAGGAAGGCGGGTGGTTGGCTGAGGCGCGTTCGGTTCTCCGGCATCGAAGACACTGCGCCCTGGATCAAGTCCGCAGCAAGTGTGCCCCTGGGTCTCCACCGGCATGACTGGGTGGGGAAGAATCGACTCGCCGGTGGTGGATGGACGGACTACAGTCGCTGTAATGGATAGCGGAGCGCGCTATCGGCGCCCTCGCTTTGCGAGGGCGCTTTCAGTCTTTAAGGGGCCCAAAAACGCGCCTGAAGCGCCTGGATTCATCCGGCGCTGCCGAAACGTCCTCAAGCCGCGGGGCCCGCGATCACGATAGAATCACATTGATTGGCGCAAAGGGACCGGTGAGCGTGGAGACTTCGTTGAACGAAATCGTCGGGCTTACGCTCATGGTGCTCGGCCTGGTCCTCTTCGGCGTATCACTGGCCGGCATGTTGGGATTCTTGCCGCCGCCACCCTGGGGGCGGGACGCTGGCCACACTCACGGCGAACGTTCCTAGAGCCACGGCGTTCGGGTGAGCCGCCGGGATGTTCCCGCTAGCTGGGTTTTCATTGGCCTGTTCGCTCTCGTGACCGTAGGCATAGGGGTAATGGCCTGGCTCGCCGACGTACCGGCTGACGACTTCACCCCGGCGCAACACAATCTGCTGACGATTGCCGACTGGATGGTCAAGGCCTCGATAGGCGCCATCCTGGGTTTTGCGGGTGCTCGGGTGGGATCCGGCCCTTCCTCTCCGGAGTCCCGTTAGCCAAAGCCCATACACGCTGTGAGGCCTTTGCGCGCGAAGACGCATGGAAGCAGGCGGGTCTGAAACGCCGCCGCTAGGTCGAGTCGGGGGCGGGGTCGGGCTGTTCCAATTCGGAATCCAGGCGGTCGGTGACGAACATGTGGCCGGGGGCGTGGGTGATCATGAGCGTGGGGCGGCTGGCCTGGGCCACGGCCTGGGGGGTGACGCCGCAGCCCCAGAAGACGGGGACTTCGCCGGGGCGGATCTCAACCGGCTCGCCCCAGTCGGGCCGGTTGATGTCTCGGATGCCGATGGTGAGGGGGTCGCCGGCGTGGACGGGGGCGCCGTGGACGCCGGGGTAGCGGGCGGTGATCTCGCAGACCTCGGGCACGCGGTTGGCCATGACGGGCCGCATGCTGACGACCATGGGACCGGCAAAGGCGCCGGCGGGGCGGCAGGCCAGGCTGGTGCGGTACATGGGGACATTCACGTCCTGGGTCTGGTGCCTCAGCTCGAAGCCGGCGCGGGCCATGGCGGCCTCGAAGGTGAAGCTGCAGCCGAGCAGGAAGCCGACCATGTCGGCCTGAACCTGGTCCAGCACGTCGGTGGGTTCGCCGGGGTCCTGCAGGCCTTCGCGGTAGACGCGGTAGCGGGGGGCGTCGGTGCGCAGGTCGGCACCCGGGGCGAAGTTGGCGGGTTCAAAGTTGCCGGGCGGCGTGCGTTCCAGCAGGGGGCAGGGGATGGGGTTGGCTTCGCAAAAGGCCTGGAAGTCGTCGGCGTCGTTGGCCGGGAGCATGACGAGGTTGGCCTGGACGTAGCCATCAGCCATGCCGTGGGTGGGGCGGTCCCACTGGCCTGACCGGCAGGCGGCGCGGACGTGGGCGCCAGTGGAATGGGTCCAGGATTGGCTCATTTGGAGAGGCTCCCTGACGGCGCTGGCGCAAAGGTCTGACATCCCGCCTTCGCGGGCGAGATAGAGGTAGCACCTGGAAATGCGTGGCTGTGTCCCGGAATCGGTTGCTGGGGGCGGCTGCCACCCTCACCCCAACCCTCTCCCTCAAGGGAGAGGGAGAAAGAGGGTCGCGAACCTGATGAGCCTGACGCCTGACGCCGTTGCGTGCCCTGAAGCGCGCGGCTGGAAGAAGCGGACTTCATGCGGGGACCCGTCCGTTCGCCTGGGCGTAGGTTTCGCAGACGTCGGCGAGGCGGTGCAGAACGCTGGCGGTGCGGTCGTAGTGGAAGGTGTCCACGGTAGGTTCGCAGCGGGCGGTCACGCCATCCACGGCGCCAGCGCTGACGATGGCGTGCATCCAACGTCGGTCGTCGGTCTCGGAGGGCATCAGCGGCCGGCCGGCCAGCATTTCCAGCATGGCCGTAAAGCCGTACGCACCCCAGTTGCTGACCGACGCCAGCAGCACATGCCGCGCGCGGGTGATGCAGGGCGCGGGCGAGATACGACGCTGGCGCATGAAGCTGGCCAGGCTGCCCAGGCCAAGCTCGTTGCCGCCATCGCCCACGCCGATGCTGATGGGCACGCGCAGGAGGCCGTCCATGGGCACGGGCGAGGGGTCCAGGGTCTCGCCCCGCATGTTGGCCAGGCGGCCGTCCGCCGTCAGGCCCGGCCGCTCAATGGCGATGGCGGCGTGGGGGCGAATGCGATCCAGCAACTGACCGGTGACGATTTCGGCCTGCACGACGCCATCGGCATCGATTTCCTCGATTTCGCCCAGGTCGCGGCCGAGGGCTTCGATGACGGGGCGGGTCATGGGATCGACCACGGTCACCACGTGCCAGCTCAGGGCCCGCAAGGCGCGTCCAACGGCGGCGGCGCCGGGCGGCCCGTCGGTTTCGGCGATGCCCTTGATAGGGAATCCAGTGATCAGCAGGGCCACGCCGGGACGGCGGTCCAGCACTTCCAGGGCGGCGCGGGCGTAGGCATCGGCGGGCACGCGGGCCAGCGCGGGCCGGACGCCGCGGTAGTCGTACGGAAACACGGCGTTGGCCACGTCAACCGCGGCGGTCTGCAAGGGATCCGACGACTGCCACATGGGCGGCCCGATCCAACAACTGTCGAAAAGTGTGCGCCATCATAGTGGTGGCACAGCCACTCTTGCTGGGCTGGGACGCCGGAGGGCGACGTTTCGAGGCCGATTCGCGGCTGGGGCGCTCCGCCAACCTTCGTCAGCGGGTGGCATAGCCACTCTTGCTGGGCTGGGGCGCCGGAGGGCGACGTTTTGAGGCCGATTCGCGGCTGAGAGGCGCTCCGCCAACCTTCGTCAGCGGGTGGCATAGCCACTTTTGCTGGGCTGGGGCGGCGGAGGGCGACGTTTTGAGGCCGATTCGCGGCTGAGGCGCTTCGCCAACCTTCGTCAGCGGGTGGCATAGCCACTTTTGCTGGGCTGGGGCGGCGGAGGGCGAGAATTCGGGACTGCGGGGATGCCGGAGGCGTGCTGAATGTCCCGACGTCAGCCAGAATGTGTCCACCATGTTTCCGAACGCTCGCCCTGGCGACTAGCTGCTGGCACGGACTCTCGTGTTCTATGAGCCGTATCCCCCGTCGGAGGTAGCCGACGGGGTGTGGGTTGGGGGCCGGCCCAGCCCGGCGTCGCTGGGGGCGCTGCGGGCGGCAGGGGTGACGCACGTGCTGAACGTGAGCACGGACCCGCATGGCGCCCAGGTCCGGCGGGATTTCAGGGCGACCTGGGCGCCGGTGGTGGACGACCTGGAGCCGAAGCCGGCCTCGTGGTTCCGGCGCGGGCTGTCGTTCGCGCGGCGGGCGCTGTCGGACCCGGACGCCCAGCTTTACGTGCACTGCCGCGAGGGGATTCACCGCGGGCCGCTGATGACCTACGTGATCCTGCGGGCGCTGCGCGGGCTCTCACCCGCCCAGGCCAAGCGCGCCATCACCGGCAAGCGCCCGGTGGCCGGGTTTCCACAGGTGTACCTGGAGTCCGCCGAAGCCTTTCTGCTGGAAGAGTCGGAGCAGCAAGAGCCGGCGACCTAGGGCCCGCCGCGTGCGGTCAGCGGCTGGACGCGGCTAGGACGACGGCGTGGGTGTGGCCTCGTAGAGCGAGCCTGGCGCCTCCTGGTAGTTGACACCCTGGCCGCGGCCGCTGCCGCTGGGCCTGAACTCGAACTCGCCGCCGCAGGCGCTGAACAGCGTGGCCGCCACGGCGCTGGCAACCAAGAGCGTGGCAACGGTTCGCCATCGACGGATGGGCATCGGGTTAGCCCTCTCTCTGCAACCTCGGGGGCGAGGACGGGTTCATTCGCGTTCAGGCCACATTGTAGGGCGTCCTTCGACAGGCTCAGGACGAACGGGACGGCACGGTCCGAGGGGCGGCTTTCGGCTTCGCGCCCTAGACTCGGCGCATTCGCGGGACAGAGAAGCCAGCCATGTACGACCCGCACCTGCACCTGTTTGTGGACGACGCCGAGGTTGACGCCTCGCGCAACGTGACGCCGACGATCGGGCGTCCGGAACGGCGCTCGCACGATCCGATCGTGGTGTCCGACCAGCCCTGGGAGGGCGCCGGCATTGGGATGGACTGCTCCATCCTGCCCGCCGAGGACGGCGACGGCTTCCGCATGTGGTATCGCAGCTTCAACGCGCCGCGCGACAAGACGGAGCAGAACCTGCTGCACTACGCCGTCTCCGATGACGGGCTGACCTGGACCAAGCCGATCCTGGGGCAGATCGAGGTGGACGGCGATACGAACAACAACGTCTTTCACCGGCCGGGGCTGATTCCGGGCTGCCGGGCGATGGAGTCGCACGGACTGATCGTGGACGACGTGGGCGGGCCGGAGCGGCGCTACAAGATGCCCGTGTATCACTCGTTCCATGGCGACAGGGAGAATGGGCTGTTCGCGCTGTTCAGCCCGGACGGGATTACCTGGACGCAGCACCCGGAGCCGATTTATTCGCAGGCGGGTGACCGGCATTCGGCGATCAAGGATCCGGCAACGGGCGAGTACTGGCTGTTTCTGCGGCCGCCGCGCTACCACTCGCGGATGGGCAACGGCGCGCCGCCGGGATCGGGCGCGCTGCCGTACAAGCGGGTCGTCTCACGGGCGACGAGCCAGGACTTCATGGGCTTCTCCGACTACACCACCGTGCTGCGCAACGACGCCTTCGACACGCGCGGGACGGAGTTCTACAACATTGCGCCGATCGCCTACGGCAATCGCTACCTGGCCTTCGTGAACCTGTACGACACTGACGTGGAGCGCATGTGGGTGACGCTGGCCAGCAGCCTCGACGGGGTGCGCTGGGAGCGGCCGTTCCGGCGGGAGCGGTTCATGGACCTGGGCGCGGAGGGCGGCTGGGACGACTCGTGGGTCAACATGTCCGACAGCCCGCCGGTGCGCGAGGGCGACCGCATGCGTTTCTGGTTCCACGGACGCGGTGAGGCGCACGCGCGGCCGTACCGCTCGGGCGGCATCGGCACGTTCGTGCTGGGCCTGGACCGGTTTGCGGGACTATCAGCCGGACGTGAAGCGGGCTGGATCGTCACCGACCGCGTGGTGGCGGGCGGCAGCCGCCTGTTCCTGAACGCGAACGTGCGCAACGGCTGGGCCAAGGTCGAGGTCCGTACCAGCAACGGCACGCCCATCCCCGGCCTGACGCTGAACGAGTGCGACGAGATCCGCAGTGACTCGGTGGAGCATCCGGTGACCTGGAATGGCTCGCCCGACCTGGGCGCGGCCGCCGGGGAACGGGTGCGGGTGCACATTGAGCTCAGCTATGGGCAGGTGTTTGCGTACCGGTTTGGGAACGAGGCGCGGGACCTGAGCTAGCGGGGCGCTTCGGCCAGGCGCCGGCAGACGCCGGAGCGTCAGGTGCCCGTAGCCGCGCGCCCTGCCTCCTGCACAAATTGAAAGTACTACTTGCAATTTGTGCAAGTCCGCCGTAGCGTGACGAGCATGATCGAGCGCGAAATCGCTGGTCGCCTCACACGGCTGTTCGAGCAGTACCCCTTCGTCACCGTCACCGGGCCCCGACAGTCCGGGAAGACGACGCTGTGCCGGGCGGCCTTTCCCGACCTGGCCTATGCCAACCTGGAGGCGCCCGACCAACGGGCGTTCGCCGAGTCGGATCCCCGGGGATTCCTGGCGCAGCTCGGCGAGGGCGCGATCATTGACGAAATCCAGCACGTCCCCGAGCTGCTGTCCTATCTGCAGGTGCTGGCGGATGAGCGGGGACAGAACAGCCTGTTCGTACTGACGGGCAGCGAGCAGTTTCAACTCTCCAATGCCATCAGCCAGTCGCTGGCCGGGCGCACGGCGCTGCTCTGCCTGCTGCCCTTTTCGCTGGCCGAGCGGCAGCGGATAGGGGCGAGCCTCGCGATCGACGAGATGCTGTACTCCGGCTTCTACCCCCGGATCCTGGACCAACGGCTCGAGCCGCGGCAGGCGCTGGGCGACTACATCGAGACCTACCTGGAGCGTGACGTTCGCCGGATGGGCGAAGTCCGCAACCTGTCCAGCTTTCGGCGCTTCGTGCGCTTATGTGCGGGACGCGTTGGCCAGTTGATCAACCTGAGCGCGCTGGGCTCGGACGCGGGCGTGTCGCACACCACGGCGCGCGAATGGCTGACGGTGCTGGAGGCCAGCTACATCGTCTTTCAGCTACCGCCGTACCACGCCAACATCCGCAAACGCCTGGTCAAGTCGCCCAAGCTCTACTTCTACGACGTGGGCCTGGCCAGCTACCTGATCGGTATCGAGCACGCGGATCAGCTCGCCACGCACCCTCTGCGCGGCGCCCTGTTCGAGAACCTGGTGGTGGCGGAGGCGCTCAAGTACCGATTCAACCGTGGCCGCCGCTCCAATCTGTCCTTCTTCCGCGACTCCCGCGGCCTCGAATGCGATCTCTTCTACGAGACCGGCCACGGCATCGGCGCCCTCGAAATCAAGTCCGGCGCCACCATCGCCAGCGACTACTTCACGTCCCTGCACCGCGTCGCCGCCCTGATCCCCAGAATCACCGCCAAAGCCGTCATCTACGGCGGCGATACCCGGCAGGCCCGCTCCGACGCCGAGGCCGTGCCATTGGCCGACTTGTGCGACGCGCTGGACCGATTCGAGTCGACCAGCACGCCGCCAGCGCTACAAGACTAAAGCAAGCGCGCGGCGACCGAGACGCGTCTTCTGGGTTCGTGGGTCTCGCCAGCCAAGCAAGTCAGTCAGCGTTACCGGTCAGAACTTTCGGGCTGTCGGCCACACGCGGCAAGCGACGCGCGCGAGCTCCAACGATCTCTCGCGAATCGCTTCCTCATCCCACTCGTCAGGTGCCTCTTGCCACAGTTTCTTGTTGAGGAAGAGGACAGCGTTCTCAAGCAATTTCGGGCGTTTGCATCGCCACGGAGCGTTGGAGAGGCTTGGGTTGAGTCGGGAGTTGACCAGAGTTAGGTTGCCGATCGAGTGAATGATGCGATTTCGATTCTCATGTCGCGCAACAGCCTCTTCTGAGTCAGTCGGCGCAGCCGGAAACGGCCAGTGTTCCTGCCACTTCTGCGGCATTAAGTGTTCAATCGTCAATCCGCGCGAGACTTCCTGGGTTTCCGCCATCGGAGGCCGCAGTTCCTCCTCGATTCCTTCGAGGACAATTCGCAGACGACCTCGAGTGAGTGACCAGTACAGCGGTAGTTCCACAAACGCCTTCTCAACCTCCCGATCATCTGGCCAGAGGTTGGCATGCGCCGTCTGCTCCGACAGATAACTCACCACTGTGTCGCCGGCGCTCGAGGAGCCTAAATCCTCTAGTTCATTGATTAGTCCGAGAAAAAGAGAATTGTAGTTTTGGGTTGTCATGCGACAGACCATACGCCGAACCATATAGCTCTCAAGCGCCCGTATTGCCTTCTTCCTCTGCTCGGCCATCATGTCGGAAGAAAACAGCCACAGGAGAACTGGGGTCAGCACACCCGCCTGCATGACTTCCCTACGGTAGAGAAAAGCCTCATAGCCATTCGCTTCGCCGCTCTCCAGATCGCGATACGTAGCACCTACCCGCTTCATGTCACCCGCGACTTCCTCGATGCGTGCAGGGGTACTTTCCGTGTACCGGCGAAACTCTGCTGCTACGCGGTCAGGTCGAATCTCCTCGCGTGTGCGCATCGTAAGCCAGTAGTACAGAAAGACATCGATTCGTGGATCTGTCAGTCGCCCTCGACGGACTTCCTCTCGCCACCAGTCATCAGAAAAGTCCCAGAGCTCGCGCGCTTCATTTGAATCACTATCTATGTCCATTTGATCTGCCTGATAAAGGATCATATTTTTAATCAAGTCCGATTGTAACAGCGGCGTACCGCGAGCATTGAGAGTCTCAAAAATGATATGCGGTTCATCGTCCACACTAAGGTCAATGACGACGAGTTCCAGTAAGTGGGCTACGGCTTTTTCAAGAGCATCGGCACGGGCGTCGGTCTCCTCGGGAAGCTCGGCAAGCCAATGGTCCACTTCTAGCCTGAAAAACTCATGAGCCTGCACAATCAGTGAATTCTGATATTCGTTCGTAGGGAGACCGTTATGCATTGCATGTCGGAACGCATCGCGATCCGTGAGAGTTGGCCACACCTTAAAGAAGTCATCGTCTTCTTCCACAAAGGCGGCGTGATTCAATACCAGAAGAGATAGCCGCTTTGCGATACGGCTGTGGCCGCGCGTCTCCATAACCTCCTGAACCGCGTCAAGAAGCAGTTGCGCTGTCGTAAGTCGCTGCTGCCCATCAATAACCGTCCGCGTCTCAATCTCTCCGGCAGCAAAGTGCTGCTGCTGAACGACTACGGCACCCAGAAAGTGGGCCCGCGACTGGTGAATCGACTTTCTTCGACTAGTCTCTGGATTGCTAAGAGTATCTTCAATGTAGGATTCAGCTGTATTGCGAACATCATCCCAGAGCGGTTGCCACTGATCCTCCTTTTGCCATACATATGGACGCTGAAAAGTCGGGATCTGATAGCGAATAGTCTTGCCGAATAGCTTCTCCATAGTCAAGACGCCAACGTCCAAAACTGAGCTCCCTTAGAGGTCTTCTATTGCGATAGCAGGAAGCCTAGCACACTTGCTTCGGAAGTGATATTCGCTACAGAAGGGCGTGAGCGGGGGCCGGCAAATGCTAGTGCTCGTCATTGCGGGCGCTCGACTCACGCGGCTCGTGACCTATTCCGACCATGTCCGGTTGTTCGCGGTCGCCGGGTCAGTTAAGTGGGCGCAACGAACCTAATGCGCGGAAAGGTCGTTTGAGACAGAGCGCTCTAGTGATGCAGAGAGACTCAGAACTGAGCGCGACGCCGGCGAGACCATACACGGGCTGCGTAGATCTCGCGCTTGAGTCGCTCCGGGTCGTGGGTGCCCTTCCATGCGCCGGCGGCGGCGCGCATGCCTCGTCGCGAGTGCTTGGGCGATGTCCGGTCGTCGATCGACACCGTGACCTCCTGCCCCTCATCGAGGTCCAGCGCTTCCAACGGTTCGAGCACGCCGTTGGCAAACCTGGCCCTTACGGTGTGCATTGCCCGTCGTCCCTTCAACCGCCCAACTGCCGCGCTGACGGGCGTGCCAGCGCGGATACCTCAATCCTACCGACGCTGCCGGCTCCGAATTGCAAGCAGCGATCCCCGGGGCCAGGGCTACGCCGTGTTAAGCCCCGACAGGTCTACGGATTCCCATTGGCGGGATTTGGCGCTGCGGTAGGCGGCGTCGATGACGGCGTTGGAGATGTAGCCGTCTTCGAAGTCTTCGGCCGCCGGGACGCCGTCTTCCAGGCAGCGGACGAAGTGGTACATCTGGCCGTGGTAGCCGTATTGCCAGGCTTCGTCGGACTGCGGATAGGTCCAGCCGGTGTCGGAGTCGGCCTTTTCCTGGACGTAGCCCATGGAGTGCAGGCTGAAGGCCTTGATG
>DAOUIX010000151.1:0-28306 GCA_034423235.1 Chloroflexota bacterium
GTGGGGCGGCGGCGTTGGGTGGGGTGTCAGAGTTCAGTGCGAAGAACAGCGGGGCGTCAGGCGTGAGGAAAGCCGCCCGGGAGCCGACACTGCCGGCCGTAGGGAATGAGCAGTGGCCGCACCAGCAGACCATCAGAGTCCGCCTCATGACCGACCACATCAGCGGTCCGCGCGGGGATGTCATGACTTGGGGAGCGAAGTGGTTTGGGCAAATGATTCCCTATTACATCGTGGAGCTGGAATCGCCGGTGACGCCGGCTCGCCTCGTTGGGACTCGTGGCAGTGCCGCCCCCCCGCCGCACTTGGTGCTGCTATCCCAGGAGAAGTTCCTGCGCTATCGCGATCAGGGCGCCTTTATGGAGATCACCCCCCTTCTCATGAGAAGTCTCGATTACAACCCGTGGGAGGACCGCTACTTTGTGCCCGACGCCTTCACGGACGACGGCCTCGACCACTCGTTTCCGCAGCCCACAGAATTGAAGTTTGACCAGACCCCCCAATTCGGGTTGCCATTCGAGCTCTCGATCAGCGGGTTCCTGGCAAACGTGTCGCTTGCTGAGAGCGCCGGAGTGCGGCTGCCTGATAGCGAGAACTCGTGGACCTGGGACGACTGGACCGAGTGGGACGCGCGGATGACGGACCCCGAGACCGGAACGTTTGGCACCTGGGCGCGGGACGACTACGCGGGCCAATACATGCCGCAGATGTACACCAACGGACTCAAGAAACCGTTTGACGACGGACTGACGAAGACGATGTTCGACCAGCCCAGCGCTCTGGAGGCCTGGACGTACCTGATCGACAAAGTCTTCGAACGGAAGACGTCACCAACGTTCCGTCAATCCAAGGAACTGGCTGGCGAATACAGTAATCCGTTTGCCGCCGGAAATATCGGAATCTGGCCAACGGAGCAGGTTGGCTCAACGGGTTTCGAGGCTCCGCGGATCAAGCACCGATTCACATGGACACTGTTGCCCGAGGTGGCGGCGCCTGGCGGTGGGTCGCCGGGGCATTCGTGGTCGATGCGCGGGAATGTTGTGCCGTTCCGACACGAGGATGAGCGGGGGGTCGAAGCGGCCGTAACGCTCGCTGAGTTCCTCGCGGGCGAGGAATATCAGGGTCGGGTCGGCATTGAGCGTGGGCACCTGCCAGTGCATAGCGCCGTGCTCACGAAGAAGGACTCACTTGCATTCCCGCCGGAGGGAATGAAGTGGCTGAAGACCTATGCGGAGAGGCCAGACAACCGAAGTCCGTTCCCATTCGAGGGCTGGGAGCGGTGGTGGCGGCATCACAAGGGTCTGGCGTGGAAGGGATGGTTTGGGACGCAGTCGGCCGAGGAGTCGCTGGCGGCGTGCCAAGCGTGGGGTGAGCGGTTTTTCTCGTTCTACGACGGGCCGAAGCCGTATGTGCGTGAGCCGGTGTATCCGTAGGAGGGTAGTGCCGGGCCCAGAGTTGCTTTCTGGTCGCTCGTATGGAGTTGCGCAGAGCAAGAGAGCAGAAAACCGAGTTGGCGACCGACGGGCCCCGGCTTAAAGAAGTCTGGTCGACTGGCTTGCGTCTGGGCTGAGGATGAAACCCTGGTAGCCGTCGGCGGCGATTTGGTTGCACCTGCGGCGGTAGGGGCCGACGCCGCCGGGGTAGGGCATGAAGACGCGGGGTTTGCCGGGGATGTTGGCGCCGAGGTACCAGGAGTTGGCGTGGACGTAGAGGGTGGTGTTGGCGACGTCGTTGACATGGGCAACCCATTGCTGCTCGGCCTGGAGGTCGGCTTCGGCGGTCTCCACATTCCGCTCGCGCATCCAGGTAATGAAGTCGGCGATGAAGTCGATGTGTTGCTCGATGCTGACGGGCATGTTGCTGAGGACGGAGGGGCTGCCGGGGCCGGTGATCATGAACATGTTGGGGAAACCGGCGACCTGGAGGCCGAGGTAGGTCTTTGGTCCTTCCGACCATTTCCGGCGTAGCGCCAGGCCGTTGCGGCCGCGGATGTCGATCTTGAAGAAGGTACCGGTCATGGCGTCGAAGCCGGTGGCGAAGACGATGACGTCGAGGTCAAAGTCCTGCTCGGATGTGCGGATGCCGGTGGGCGTGATTTGCCGGATGGGGGTTTCGCGCAGGTCGGCGAGGTGGACGTTGTCGCGGTTGTAGGTGGCGTAGTAGCCGGTGTCGAGCAGGCCGCGCTTGGCGCCGAACGGGTGGTCGTGGGGGAGGAGTTTTTGGCAGGTTTCAGGGTCTTTGACGATCTGGCGGATCTTGTCGCGGATGAAGTCGGCGGCGGTGTCGTTGGCGGCCCGGTTGGTCATGAGGTCGGCGAATGAGCCGCCGCTGAATTCGTAGCCGCCCTTGTCCCACTGTTGTTCGTAGATCCGGTTGCGCTCAGCTTCGGTGACGGCAAGGGCGGATTGCTCGATGGGTGCGCGCCCGCCGCCGCCCTGGCTCCAGCGGGCTTGCTCGAGGATTTCCTCGTAGTTGGGCTTGACCTCTTCCTCGATGAACCGGCGGTCGGCGGCGCGGTGGCGGGCGGGGACCGTGAATTGGGGCGTTCGCTGGAAGACGGTAAGGCTCCTGGCCTGCCTGGCAATGACGGGGATGGACTGGACGCCGCTGGAGCCGGTGCCAATGACGCCGACGCGCTTGCCGGTGAAGTCGACGGGATCGTGGGGCCAGGCGCCGGTGTGATACCAGTCGCCCTTGAAGGAGTCCAGGCCCTCGATCGGCGGGATGTTGCTGGTGGAGATGCAGCCGATGGCGGTGATGAGGTACTGGGCCGTGACGCGGTCACCCTTATCGGTGGAGACTTCCCAGAGGTTGGTTTCTTCGTGGAATGTGGCGGTGGTGACTCGGGTGTCGAACTGGATGTTGCGGCGGAGGTCGAAGCGGTCGGCGACGTGCTCGAGGTACGAGAGGATTTCGGGCTGTTCGGGGTACTTGCCGCTCCAGGTCCAGTCCTGGAGGAGCTCCTTCGAGAACGAGAAGCAGTAGATGTAGCTCTCGGAGTCGCAGCGGGCGCCGGGGTAGCGGTTCCAGTACCAGGTGCCACCGACGCCGCTGCCGGTCTCGTAGACCTGGACAGACAGGCCCATGACGTCGCGCAGGCGGTGGAGCATGCCGAGACCGGAGAAGCCGGCGCCGATGATGACGGCGTCGAAGTCAGGGCCGTTCTTTACTCGAGGCATCCGATCACCGATGTTTCGCTGAGCATCTGAGCGGCTCACGGTTACCTAATCCCTACGGCCTCCCGATTAAAAGACGTTTGTGCAGCCCGAGACTGGTTGCCCCGAAGACCCCTCACCGATTTCCGGCGGAGACGCCGGAATCTGCCTCTCCCCTCGGAGAGGGTGAAGAGCGCCGCGCCCCTCCGAGGTTGGAGTCCGTCCGCGGGTGGTGGTGCGTGGATCAAGCTTGGAAGCGCTCGCGCCTTCGACGGCGAGGGGGTGTTGCGCACAGGTCCTGATAGAGGAGCAGCGGACGTCTTCAGGACCGAGCAGGGTCGGGATTTGCAGGTGTTGCGCTCCTCGGTTTAGCGGAAGGTTTGCATCTTGTAGTTGCCGCTGGCGTCTTTTTCGGCGCCGGGGAAGTTGTAGCCGTCGCGGGTTAGCTTCTTTTCCTCGCCGCAAGCGGCCAGGGCAGCAAGCGCGGCGGTGGAGGCGGCGAGGAGGAGTCCGAGACGGCGGCGGGAGAGCTGGCCGGTGGGTCGGCGGGTGGATTCATGGCGGGGAGCCAAGTCGTTCATTTCGTGTCTCTCGTGCGGGTGGGCGTCGGTGCGTCCAGCGGTGGGTTCGCTCCCTAATTTACAAGCCCCAGACCGGGGCGGGGTTGGCATTGGGGCGCCGACTTCGGTTCAGCGCCGGGCGAGGGCGCTATTGGGCGTTGCGCATCTGGTAGTTGCCGGTGCTGTCCTTCCTGGCGCCGGGGAAGTCGTAGTTGTCGCGGGTGAGTTTCTCCTCGCCGCAGGCGGCCAGGGTGGCAAGCGCGCCGGCGGAGACGGCGAGAAGGGCGACGAGGCGGCGGCGGGGGATGCCGATGGCAGGAGGCGCAGATGCCTCCGGCAGGTCAGGCGGCTTCATGTTCTCGCTCCCTCGCGAAGGGATGAAAGTCGATTTTGGCGGTTGCGCGGCTGGATTAGTCGGTTCGGTGGCATCAGATGTTGCGCATCTTGTAGTTGCCGGTTTCATCTTTGCGCGCGCCGGGGAAGTTATAGCCGCCGGGCGTCGATTGTTCATCGCCGCCGCAGCCGGGGAGCGCGGCGAATGCACCAGACGAGGCGGCGAGCAGGAGGACGAATCGGCGGCGGGAGAGGCGGACGGTCGAGGGCGAACCGCCCGGCAAAGAGGACAAGTATGTTATGTCAAGTCCGCTCATGTTCAGGCTCTCATCAAGGCCAATGGCGATGCAGTCACAACCGACACGTCAGACCCAGCCATGTTCACGCGAGACGACCTGGCCGGTGGTCTGGACGTTGTACCCGGTCCCGCCGGCGAGGGTGACCTGCTGGCCGCTGATGGATGAGCGTTCGGCGGCGAAGAGGATCTCCATGATGTGGCGGCCCCACTCGCCGGAGGTGGGCGGTTCCAGGTCTTCCTCGATCGAGCGGGCGAAGGCGCGCCACTCCGCGGTCATGCCGGCGGGCGGGTCCTCAAAGGGGACGCGAGTCCATTCGTTGTTCCGGCCAATGGCGACGTGCCGGTCGCCCGAGCCGCTAAAGCGGACGCCGCCGTTGGTGCAGATGATCTCAGACTGGTAGTTGGGAGCACCATCGCGGTAGCCGATGGCGATGGCGATGCCGGGGACGCCGTTCTTGTAGTCGACAAAGGCGATGCCATAGTCATCGCCGGCCTGGTAGTGGCTCTTGGCACCGATGCGGGCCTTGACGCGGGCGGCCTGGGAACCAACGAGCCAGGTGAGACGGTCGACCATGTGGACGCCGTTGGTCATCCAGTAGCCGCCGCCGTGGAAGCGGCTGCGGTATTGGGGCCGGCGCCTGGCGTAGCCCCAGTTCTTGACCGAGTAGCAGACGGCAGTGATGAAGGGGCCAAGCTCGCCGGAGTCGAGGATTTCCTTGGCCTTCATGTTGGGGCCGAGGAAGTGCTGCGTGAGGCCGATCATGAGCTTGACGTTGTTGCGTCGGGCGGCCTCGATCATGTCGTCGCACTGCTGGAGGGAGAGGGCCATCGGCTTCTCGACGAGGACGTGCTTGCCGGCGTTGAGCGCATCCACGGTGAGGCGGTGGTGGAGTTGGTGGCCGAGGGTGACGGCGACGGCGTCGACTTCGTCGTCCTTTAGCAGTTCTGTGTGACTGGGGTAGGCGCGGGGGACCTCGTAGCGGTCGCAGAAGGCGCGGCGGGGCGCTTCGAGGAGATCTGCGGCGGCGACGATTTCGACGTTGGGGAGAGTCTCGATGGCGTCGCCGTGAGACCTGGAGATTCCGCCGAGGCCGACGATTCCAACGCGGAGCATGGCTGGGACTCCGGGCAGAGGGCTGTTTGGGATGGAAGGATAGCGGCCCGCGGCGAATCGGGCGTCGTTCGCGGATGCGGAGTGACGTGGATTCGCAACTCAGCTTTGATTCGTCAGCCTCCTGGAGTGTCGCGGGATCCAGGTCGGGAAGTCGGCGCCGTAGATGCGCAAGATTCAGCGGCGTACCCTGTACAGCGTGCGCCCCCCGGCCGGGTAACCGCCGGGGAATAGGGATTGGTCCGATCCGCATGTAGCGAGCGCCGGTCTCAATGCCATGCACTCGCAGGGGAGCAAAAAAATGAAAAGACCTGACCTGCGCCAGCTATCGACCCCTCGGACCAGCGGACTATCCCGCCGCCGGCTGGTCGTCCTGATTGCCGCCTCCGCCGCCGCCGTTGCCGCGCTGGCCGCGTGCGGTGAGCCGGAGAAACGCAAGCCGGGCGGCTACGACTTCCCCGGCGCGGAGAAGGACGAAAAGGGCCGTTTCAAGTCGTCGCAGACGTTCTAGCGATTCCTAGCCTGGCGGAAGCGGATCGTCTGATGGCTGCCGACGAGGGTTTTGGGATTCCCGGGATTCCGTTTCCGGTGGGAGTGGAGTACTACCGGGCGCCGGCGCCGAAGCCGGAGGTCTGGGACGAGGACCTGGCACGAATCCGTGAGGGTGGGTTTCGGATCGTGCGCAGTTTCACGATGTGGAATTGGATGGAGCCGCGGCCGGGGCAGTACGAACTGGACGAGTTCGACCGGCTGTTCGACCTGGCCGAGAAGCATGACCTGTACGTGTGGCTGGACATGGCGCTGGCGACGCACGGGGCGGGGCCGGAGTGGATGACGCGCGACTTTCCCGACATGCGGGTGGTCAACCAGCGGGGTCGGGCCGCGACGCCGGTGGCGAGCGCGGCGATGCCGCAGGGGTCGCAGATTCACTGCTACGACCATCCGCTGTGGCGGCAGTTTGGCGGGGCGCTGATCGAGCACGTGGTGACGCGCTACCGGGACCGGCCGAGCCTGCTGATCTGGGGGCTGTGGGACGGGATTGCGATCTCGTCGGCGTTCAGCCGGCAGACGGACGGGCTGCCGTGCTACTGCCCGCACACGCTGGCTCGGTACGAGGCGTGGCTGCGGGAGCGGTTCACGCTGGACCAGCTGAACGAGCGCTTGCTGCGTCGGTTCCGGCGCTGGGAGGACGTTGAGCCACCGCGTTCGAAGGCCAGCCCGGTGGAGATGCTGCTGTACCGGCAGTTCCACTACGAGAACCTGGCCGGCCACCTGGAATGGATGATCGGCGAGACGAAGCGCCTGGACCCGGTGCACGAGACGCGGACGCACGGGGCCTGGTATCCGCGGCCGTGGGACGAGCGGTGCGCGGCGGTGGCGGATAGCTGGGGGATGTCCATGCCGTCGAGCAGCCTGCTGACGGTGGAAGACCCGTACCAGGTGGCGGACCGGGCGTTCAGCTTCGACTGGTCGCGCAGCGCGGGGAAGCACGGGCGCTGGTGGAACGAGGAGATCTGCGCGGGGATGTCGCCGGGGGGCGTGACCTGGAAGAAGCAGGCGGACCCGCGCGAAGTCACAACGCTGCTGGGGGTGACGCTGGCGTGCGGGGCGGCGGGGGCGATGTTCTGGCAGTACCGGCCGGAGTACATGAGCTTCGAGTCGCCGGGCTACAACCTGGCGGCGCTGGACGGGACGCCGAATGTGCGGTTCGAGGCAGCGGCGCGGGCGATCGAGAAGATCGAGGGCCTGGGCGAGCATCTGCCGCTGGAGTGCCCGCGGGCCGAGGTGGGCGTGGTGTATCACCCGGAGTCGCAGGAACTGTTCGGCTACAACGACGAGGACGACCGGTTCCTGGCCGACCTGCGGGGGACGTACCGGGCGCTGTGGACGGAGGGGTTGACGCCGGACGTGGTCTCGCCGCGGATGGACTGGTCGGAGTACCGGCAGCTGTTTCTGCCGAACCTGGCGCTGATGGATGAGGCGGCGCTGGGGAATGTGCAACGGACGCTGCGGGATCCGGCGGGGGCTCGGCTGGTGGCCGAGGGCAGCTTTGGGATGTATTCGGCGGACGGGCAGTCGAGCTACGGGCCGCCGGACGGGCTGGCCGAGGAGCTGGGCGTGCGGGTGGCGGACTTTTCGGCGGTGACCGCGTACGACATCGAGCAGGGGCGGAACGTGCTGGAGACGCCGTATGGGCCGGTAGCGATCACATCCCCGTGCGGGTACGCGGTGTTGGTGCCGCAGGGAGATACGCGGAGTATCGCGACGATCGAGGGGCAGACGGTGGCGGTGCAGTCCTCGGAAGGGCGGTTTACGTGGTACGGGCTGACGCTGTCGGCGGGGTTCGGGGACGTAGGGCAGCCGGACCTGGTGCGGGGGTTGACGCGGGAGGCCGGGGTGGCGCCGCCGGTTGCGGTGGAAGGCGACCGGGTGGTGCCGATCGTGCGGCGGTCGCGACAGGGTGGGTTGTTGGTGTTTGTGTTCAACCTGGAGCGTGGAACGGCGCGGAGCCGGTTGCGGCCGCGTGGGCGGATTGCGGGGGCGCGGGATCTGTTGGCAGGACGAGACCTTGAGGTTCAGGACAACGGGTTCGACCTTGAGGTCCCGCAGTGGGACGTGGCGGTGGCGCATTGCGCGGAAGGTTGAGTAGCTGACTGTGAGCGCGCCGGACCTGTTGTCGTATGGCGAGGACGTGCTGCGGACGTCGCCGGATTACGTGGCGTATGTGCCGCGGGGCGGGGCGGCGAACGATTGGACGAACCAGCATTTCCTAGTGGTGCCGTCGTGGAGCGGGGCATTCCTGGCGGTGTGGACGATGGCGACGTTCGAGGGCAAGCCGGACCAGCGGGTGGTGTTTGCGCGCAGCGACGATTCCGGGATGACGTGGAGCGAGCCGAGGGTTGTAGACGGGCCGACGGGCGACGACGGGCGGATTGCCTCGTGGGGGTTCCCGGTGCTGGCACCGGAGCTGCGGCGGGTGTACGTGTTCTACACCAAGAACGTGGGCGTGGTGGACGTGCGGGAGGACACGACGGGGCTGCTGGCGTACAAGTACTCGGACGACGAGGGTGAGACCTGGAGCGAGCAACTCAGCCTGCCGATGGAGCGCTCGGCCATCAGTCCAACGGACCCGGGCACGCCGGAGAACTGGATCTGCTACCAGACGCCGATCCTGAATCCGCGGGGCGAGGTGGTCTGCGGGTTCACGCGCTGGGCAAGCACCGGGTACCACGTCGAGCCGCACCTGTTTCAGCGGCACTCGGAGTGCTGGTTCCTGCGGTTCGACAACATCCTGACGGAGAGGAATCCGGCGCGGCTGCGGGTGAGCACCTGGCCGAAGGCGCCGCACGGGATCCGGGTGCCGAAGCCGGGCGATCCGGAGCACAGCATCGCGCAGGAGCCGTCGATCCAAAACCTGCCGGACGGGCGGATGATCTGCCTGCTGCGGACGTTGACGGGGTATGCCTGGTGGTCGGTATCGGAGGACGCGGGGGAGTCGTGGTCGAAGGCGAAGGTGCTCAGGTATGCCTCGGACGGGCGGCCGGTGCCGCATCCGATCTCGCCGTGTCCGCTATATCGACTGAGCGACGGACGATACCTGCTGATCTTTCACAACAACGTGGGGACGGCGCACGGGGGCGAGGGGCCGCATGACTCAAAGCGGAACCGGCGGCCGGCGTGGTTCAGCATCGGGACGGTGCGGGATTCGGTGGATGGGCAGCCGCTGGCGTTCGGCGAGCCGCGGGTGCTTACGGATAACAACGGGGTGGAGCTGCCTCCGGAAGGTCACACCCAGGTCGCGACCTACGGCAGCCTATTCGAGCACGAGGGACAGACCATCTGGTGGTATCCGGACCGGAAGCACTACCTGGTGGGCAAGATCCTGAACGACCTGCTCGCGTGACGAGCGCCGAATCCAGGAGCAATTGACTCATGTCCGTTTCCAAGTCGAGTGGAACGACGCCACTTTTGCCTCTGAACTGGGAGCGGTTGCTGCGGGGGTTTGTGGACGTTTTAAGCGTGGACAGCTACTGGGGGAACGAAGATCGGGTGGTGGCGATCATCCAGCCGCGGTTGGAGGCGGCGGGGGTGGTGTGCCGGCGGGACCAGATCGGGAACCTGATCTGCCGCTGGCCGGCGAAGGGGAAGGACTCGCCGCCGATCATGCTGAACGCGCACATGGATACCGTGCTGCCGACGCCGAAGATGACGCCGGTGGTGAAGGCGGACGCGGTGTATTCGGACGGCTCAAGCGTGCTGGGAGCGGACGACAAGGCGGGGGTGGCGGCGATCGTGGAAGCGGTGGCGATGGTGGACGAAGCCGAGCTGCCGCACGGGCCGATCAATCTTGTGTTCACGGTGGGAGAGGACGTGGGCCAGTTTGGGGCGGCAGCGTTCGATGCGAACGACGTGGAGTCGCGGGTGGCCTTGGTGCTGGACTTTGGCGGTCCTGTGGGCGTGATCTGCGACCGGCAGGCGGCGTCGTGCAATTTCGACGTGACGTTTCACGGCAACGCGGCGGCAGCGGCGCATCCCGAGGCCGGCAAGAGCGCGGTGAGCATGATGGCGCGGGCGATTGACCGGATGCCGCTCGGGCCGGTGGACGAGCTGACGGTGGCGAACGTGGGGATCGTGTCGGGCGGGAACGCTCGGAACATCATTCCGCCGGAGGCGAAGCTGGTGGCGCAGGCGCGGGCCCTGACGCAGGAAGCGCTGGATCGGCAGGTGGCGGCGATGCGCTCGGCGTTGGAAGACGGAGCGGCGGCGTTTGGGGGTCGGGTGGAGATCAAGACGGAGCAGCGATTCAAACCGACGCACTTCGGGCACGACCATCCAGCGCTGCAGGTGGCGTTTGCAGGCGTCCAGGCAGCCGGTCTGGAACCTCGCTTCGTACATACGTTCGGCGGCAGCGACGCGCAGAACTTCAACGAGAAGGGGATCGACTCGGCGATCCTGGGCACGGGCTACCAGGACATTCACTCGATCAACGAATGGATGCCGCACGCGGAGCTGCGCAAGCTGACGCAGGTGACGGCGCAAGTCATCCTGAACACCTGACGACGCCCGGAAGAGGGCACCCACAAGGGGTGCCCCTTCCGGGTTCGCCGCAGGCCGGTTCGGCTACTGGTCGACGGCGGTGGCTACAAACTTGATGCCGAGGAGGACTTCCTCGCTGACGTCGGCGACGAAGGGCGGGGTGGCCACGGCCAGGTCGTAGGTGGAGCGCAGGATCGTGGCCTCGGCCGTGCCTTCCAGGCGGTCCTCAGCCACCACGGTGACCGTGGCTGCAAACCGCTCCTCGGCCGTGATGTCGCGGATCTTGAGGTCTCCGACGATGGTGAACGTGGCCGTTTCGCCAACGGACACCGAGTCGGGAAGCCCCTCGAGCGCGGTGGGCGTGAAGTCCACGAACTCGTAGCGGTCCTCGGCCGAATTCAGAATGCGGGACCGGGTGGCGCGGTCGCGGCGTTCCTCATCGGTTGCGAGGGTGCGCACGTTGATGCGGATGACGCCGACTTGCGAAGCCGTGGTGTTGGCGAAGTCCAGGATGATGTCGCCGGCGACCTGGTCGGTAATACCGACGACACGGAATGGTTCGCCACGCAGGATCTCGTCGATTTCGTAGCGGGCCTCGGATTCTTCGGGGACGATGCGGTAGAGGGTGGCGTCGCCGGCGGCCTGTGCGGCGGCGGGCGCCTGGGTGGCCTCGGCCTGCGGCGCCGCCGTGGTTGGTGCGGCGGTCGCAGGGGCGGCCGTCGCCGGGGCAGCGGTTGCCGGAGCGGCCGGTGCCGGGGCGGCCGTGGCGGGCGGGAGAGTGAGTTGGGGCGCGGAGATGGGCTGGCTGGCCTCGCCGGTTCCGCCGGTAAAGAAGATGAACAGCCAGGCAATACCGGCGATGGCGATGCCCAGCAGGATGGCGACTGCCGCCGCCCGGACCAAACGATTGTTCATGAGCTCGCCCATCGGGATGACCCGCTCCTCAGTGCGCCAAAGCGTCGCGCACTCCGCGCGGAGGGTCTGTAGTCAACACTCCCATCATCGCAGCCTATAGGTCGGGATTGAAAATCAGGCCGATTCCGCGGCGAGTGACGCGCTCGACCTGGCGACAGCCTTCGTGACCTGCGGAGTCTGCATCGCCAAGCCGGATGGATGGGCGAATCGTGAAGTGCACCACAGGCGAGAATGCTGATGTGACGCGCCGGTCGGGCCAGATCGCAGGGGCGAGAGAATTACGGATAGCAAGGCCCGGGAAGCCTGTTTTCAAGAAGGCAAGCGGATCACCCGCGAGTACTCCCTGGCGGATCCGAGCAACCCGTATTGACAGTCAGGCAAGGCCGGCGGGGCGGAGCATTGGGAAACCACACGTGGCTGCATCGCGCAGGCCGTGAACGCCGACGGAGATTATCTTGGCCTGGGCTGCGTCAACGGCCTGCTGCTTGCGTCGCTGGTGCGCCGAGCGCGGGTTCGCGATCACGCCGCACGGCGTTGATTTCATCCCGGAACTGATTGACCTGGCCAAGCAACGACTCCCGGCGTAAGCGGCCAACTTCCACGTTGCGAACACCTTCTTCTGGCAGCCGCCACGGCGCTACCGCTTTGTTCAACTGCTATTGGATGCGGTCCGACCCGCTGACCAGCACGCCTACGTAGCCAGAACTCTGCACGAGATTGTGGCCACTCCGGGACGGCTCATCGTGTCGGTGTACGGCCAGGGGACGTCAGCCACGCCGGCGGTGGCGGTGGAAACGCTGGAGGATCTTGGGTTTGATGTTTGCGGGGGCGACGGCCTGTGTGTCGGCTTCGGTGGGATGGATCGACAGCGGTACGGTTGACGCCAAGTCGCAATAGCCAGACGGGTACCGGACAACGCAGTTTCTTGCGGAACTGAGCCGACTGGCGCCGAGGCTCTGGACGTGCGAAGGACATGGCCTCTGTATTTGCGGTGACACAACTCTTGCAGTTGCGAGCACAGTAAGAAGCAAATGGACGCTCATGCCTGATTCGCATAGTCTGGCGACAGTGGGCGAAAGCTCTCGGTTCAGTGCGGCTTCAGATCACGAGGTGTTGGGTGGTCGGGCGACTTCAGCGCATGGTGCTGGCGGCTGTGGTGGCAATGGTCGCTGTAGTAGGGACGGCGGCAAGTGCGGGGGCGCAGTGGCCGACATCGTGTGTGGAGTTGAACGACATTGTGGAGCGGCACCTGGGGAATGTTGGGAATGTTGGTCTCTATCAGCGAGTGTTTGGGGAGCAAGCCGAACAAGCGTGCCAATTCGATCACCGCGACGATGTAGCCGCGACATTCACATGGGCCTTTGCGGTGTCAGATGGATCAGCCATGGAAGAGGAGACGTCCACGACTGCTCGGCCGGAAGCCACGGGCGCCTGGCCGGAGACGTGCGTGGAACTAAATGACATCGTGGAAGGTCAATTGGGAAACGATCTGCACGTAGGGATTTACCAGCGGGTCTTTGGCGAGCAGGCGGAGACCGGCTGCCGCCACGATCACGCTGATGACGTGCGCGCCGTCTTTGCATGGGCAGCGCCGTGCGATGTGCGCCCGAACGCAGCTTCGGCGGACGGCCCGACCGTCCAAGAACTCGCGCGTACCGAGGCATCGCTCCAAGGGGTATTACTGGGTCTGCCGTGGTTAGCCTGTCATGTGTTTTCATGGCTCGCCGACGGCGTCTCGGCCAACGACAGCAACTTGCTTGCATTCCTTCAACGTATTGCAAGCAAGAATCGCGACCTAGCGATATTCACTGCCAGCGTCGACTGGTTTGCCGACGGTGTTGTTTACAATTATCCAGACATCGTCGAATTAAACACACTGGCGCATTTTGAGAACATAGCCGAGCGAAGCGCCGCTTTGTCGGCGGTAGTCACGACGCTTCCATGGCTGGCCGACCAACTATCTTTTCCCGAATCCATCGCCTTGCAGAGCATCAGCGGCATAGCTCGTGAAGATGCCGGCCTGGCCGTCGCGATCGCCGCTGCGCCGTGGGTCGCCGATGGAATTGTGCCAGTCGAATCAGCAGCACTTGGCGCTATCCAATATGCCCCAGATAAAACAGCCTCCTTGATGACGCAACTACTTGGCTACACATTGCAGTCGCGGGCGTGGTCAAGCGACCTGCGGCTTATTTCGACCTTGAACAGCCTTGCCACCGAGACCTATATCGATCGGAGAGACGGCGAAAGGTTTGATCGCATTGTCGCGGCCCCGTGGTTCGCCGACGGCCTTGACGCCCGCGAACGGGCGTTTGTCACGGCCTTGGGAATGGTGGGATGGCAAGATCACGACATGTTCGATCGCCTACTTGCTGGACACTCAACTCAGTCATTGTCAATCACTCTTCCGCTTGCCGGTCCATTTCAACTGTGGGCATTTCAGGCCGAGCCGTTCCCAGCAGGAGAGAACGTGTTGGCCGAACTCGCCAATGGCCTAAGGGGCGCCGAACAGATCATGCGAAAGCCTGTTCCGTTTAATGACATAGTGATTCTGTTCGGAAGACAGAATCAGGAAGTGTATGACGACGGCCGAATGATCCTTCAGCGACTAGGGACGGGACGGATCAGTCGAGCGAATATCTATCGAACCGTAGGAGAGCTGTACTCCTCGGAGTTTATCGGACCCAACTATCCGTATATTTCATATCCGAATCCTGGGTGGGATCTTTACAATCCGCAGTGGATGGCAGGCGGCGCACCCGGGTTCATTGGTGAGTTTGCGAGCGACGTCGTAGGCGCTAGCGACCTCGAGCATACGAACCATCGCTGGACCCAAGCAGCATATCCGCTGTGCCCCGATCGACGGATAGCGAGCATCCACGCAGTCGCGGTACGAGCTGAGCCAGAAAATTATGAAGAGAGGCGGACGATAGAGTCATGCCTTGAATTGTTCGGGCAAATGCTGCTGTATCGGCTCTACTTGATTCTGGGTGAGGAGAGAATGTCCGCCGCATTGCGCGAACTGTACGCGCTTCCATTGGGACTTAACTGGACGAACGAAGAAGGTATTACAATTCCAAGCGAACGTGACATTTTCCGCGTATTTCAAAGGCACGCACCGCACGACCGACAGGATGAGATGCGGCATTGGTATCGGCATTTTCACGGTGGGCCGTTCATTGACGATCTAAACTGAGGGGACGACCTGAGCAGAACGAGGCGTTAGGCATGTGCATGACGTTAGCCCGGGGCGAGGCACCGAAAATGCTTGCGTCACTGGCCGCGCAGGTCCGGTTCCGGGGAGGTTGAAGCATGGCAACGGCACCCATATCGATGCTCGCGTCCGTTGACGTTCGCACGGTCTGGCCCGATGAATCGAGCGACTTCACGCCGTGGCTGGCTGAGCCTGAGAACCTGACGCAGTTGGGAGAGGCGCTGGGACTGACGCTGGAGCCTCGAGGGACGGAACAGACCGTAGGCAGCTTCAGTGCCGACCTTCTGTGCCGGCGGCTGGACGGTGGGAGCGACGAAGAGTCGTGGGTGGTGATTGAGAACCAGTACGGACGGACTAACCATGACCACCTGGGGAAGCTGCTGACGTATACGGCAGGCCTGAACGCAAAAACGGTGGTGTGGATAGCCGAGGAATTCCGCGACGAGCACCGGGCTGCGTTAGACCTGCTTAACGCCAGCACCACGGGGGACTATGCATACTTCGGCGTCGAACTCGAATTGCTGAGGATCGACAAGTCGAAGCCGGCACCACGCTTCAACGTAGTCGTCCAGCCGAACGCCTGGGCAAAAGTGGTGCGGCCACCTTCTGATGAACTAAGCGAGACTAGGCAGTTGCAACTCGAATTCTGGACGGGCTTTCAAAGTCTGATGGAATCCAAGAGCAAAATCCCAACTACCCAACCTGCGCCAAGGCCCTATATGACACACCGAGTAGGAGTTACAGGAGTTAGAGTCGTTTCGTTCTTTACTACCTGGAATTCTGCCAAACAGAACTATTCTACGGGCGAAATACGGGTTGCATTGGAGCTTGATGGGCGCGATCGCGTAGACAGATTCAACGACCTCGCCGAGTCGGCGGATGAGCTCCACATGAAGGCTGGTCAGCCGTATCTCTGGCAACCGTGGGAGTCCAAGTCTATTCACCGGGTCATGGTCCGGACGGATGCGGATTTTGAGAACCGCCAATTATGGCCTGACTACCATGCATGGCTGAAGACCGAGGTTGTGCGAATGTTCGAAGTCCTGGTTCCCAAGGCCAGGGAACTCGCCGGCTGACAACCTGACGTCAGGACTGGCGGCGCCTACGGCTCGCCGAGGGCGTCGGCGTCGAGGGGGGTTCTGGGGAGGGTGTTGTAGCGGAAGGCGGCGTCAAGGACGCCGTTGAGTTGGCGGCGGCGGGTCCCGGCATCGACGGTATCAACCGTGGGCCGAATAGTCGCATGCCAGTACTGGCGGGCGGCGACGCTGTAACTGCCGAGCACGTTCAGCAGTTTCAGATGGTATGAGGCGGCGATTCCGGGCGGCGTGAGCGATTGCAGGTCCTGCTCCGTCACCCTGGCCAGGTCGGCGAGGGCCAGCAGCGCGACGAGCCGACGCTCGTCGCTGACCGTTTCGCGTCGATGGGCCACGTTGATCAGGCTGACGTAGGCGGCGCCGCTCTCGAACCGGCGGCGCAGTCGGTCGGTGGCCTCCGTGTAGACGGCCAGCCTGGTGGTAATGGCGGGACGGGTTGGACGCGGTCCGGCGGTGGCGCCCAAGGCCCGACCGGCTCGGCGGACGGTGGTGGCATCGATCAGCGGCAGGGTGGGTGTTCGAGCAACAGCCGCGGTTGTTGGCCGCTCTTGGACGGGACGCGGCGTGGCGGGCGGTCGTTGGCGGGGCGTCGAGCCCGTCGACGCCGTGCCAAGTACAGCCAGCAGCGCGACGGCGGTGGCCACGACACCAAAGACCGCCACGGCAAGGAGGGTGCCGCTGGGGAGCGGCAGGCGGTGGAGGGCGCCCCGCCGCGCCGCGTTTGCGCGCCGGAGCACGCGGGGCTATCCGCTCGCGGCACCGGCCGCGGCGGCCGGCTGGTGGCTTTCGAGGCGGGCGATGAATTTCTCGGCTTCCATGGCGGCCTGGCAGCCTTCGCCGGCTGACGTGATGGCCTGGCGGAAGTAGTGGTCCTGGGCCTCGCCGGCCACAAACACTCCTTCCACATTGGTGTGCATGTAGCGGTTGGAGATGACGTAGCCGTCCTCGTCCATCTCCAGCTTGCCCTTGAAGATTTCCGTGTTGGGGTCGTGGCCAATGAAGATGAAGAGGCCCTCGGTGGGGAAATCAGATTCCTGGCCCGACTTGACGTTGCGAAGCCTGAGAGATTCCACAGCCTGATCGCCCTGGACGCCGGTGACGACGGTATCCCAGACGTAGTCGATCTTGGGTTCTGCGCGGGCGCGGTCCTGGAGGTAGGGGCCGGCGCGCAACTGGTCGCGCCGATGGATGACAGTGACCCTGGAGGCGAAGCGGGTGAGGAAGAGGCCTTCCTGGAGAGCGCTGTCGCCGCCGCCAACGACGGCCACGGGCTGATCCTTGAAGAATGCACCGTCGCAGGTGGCGCAGACGGAGACGCCGCGGCCCCAGAGCTCCTGTTCGCCCGGAATCCCCAGGAGCCGAGGGCTGGCGCCGGTGGCGACGATGACGGTGCGAGCGGTGTAGGTGTCGGAACGGCCGGTGAGGGTGAAGGGGGGACTTTGGAAGTCGACTTCGGTGATCTGGTCGAAGACCATCTCGGCGCCGAAGCGCTCGGCCTGGCCTTGCATGCGCGCGGTGAGATCGGGCCCGGTAATCTCCTCGAAGCCGGGATAGTTCTCGACGTCGTAGGTAGTGGCGATCTGGCCACCCAGGGCGTCACCGGTGAACACCAGCGTGGAGAGGTTGGCACGGGCCGCGTAGATGGCCGCAGTCAACCCGGCGGGACCGGAACCCAGAATCGCGACATCGTGCATCGGGTCCTCCCGTACCTGACGCGTGAGGAGTGTCTCTCGCCCGCTCACGTAGCATCGTCGCATGCCGACTGAACAGGCTCTGCGCAAATCCTGACACACCGAGCGCGTTTTTCCCGCATGGAACCTGGGCCCGGTAGACGCGGTCTGAGCCGGCGACAGCTGCTGCAGGCAGGCCTGGCGGCTGGGACCGCGCTGTCGTTGGCCGCCTGCGGGGCGCCCATTGTCGTGGAGCGGGTTGTCGTGGTGTCCAAGATCGTGGAACACGAAGTCGTGGTCGAGCGGCCGGTCATTACCGAGCGCGAGGTGATCGTGACGCGGGAGGTCGTGGTTGAGAAGGAAGTGGTGGTCACTCGCGTCGTCACGCCGCCGCCGACACCCGCGCCCGTAGGGTCCTCAACCGCCGTGGCGGCTGAACCGCCGCTTCAGACGATGCGGGCCCAGCTTCGCGCCGCCCTGAGCCCAGCTTTCGCGCGGGCGGGCGCACCGGACTTCAGCACCGTTGACCCAATTGCCGAGATGCGGCTGGAAGTGCTGGACGCGGGCGGCGATGGTCCGGCGCGTCTGCTGGCGCGGGCGGCCGGCGGGGATATGCCTGACCTGCTGATCGGCGTACCGGGCGGCCTGGTGACTGCGCTGGATGCGCTGGAGATGTTGGCGCCGCTGGACGCGGCACTCGGCGCGGCGCATGCATTTCTTCCCGAGATGCTGGCGCTGGGCCGACGCGATCGCGGGCTAGTGGGGATGCCGGTCAGCGGCCACGCCACCCATCTGCTGGCCGGCCGCCAGTTGCTGGATCTTGGCGGGATAGCCGAGGTGGGCGCCACGTATGAGGCGTTAGGGGAGACAGCCCGCCGATTGACCGACCCGGAGAGCTACCGCTACGGGTTTGGCGTGGTTGCCGGATTGCCCGAATTGGAAACGGTGGCGGGGTCGGCCGGTAGGTTTCCGACGGATGAGGCCGCGTGGCAGGCCTGGCAGTGGTACGCGGACCAATGGCTGCGCGACGGCACGTCGCCTCCGCCGAGTTCGTGGGACGATCAGGGGGCGGCGGGTGAGACGCTGCTGGACGGGCGCATCGCGCTCACGATTGCGCATGGTCGGGCGTTGCCGCGCCTGGCGGCGCTGCCGCCAGACAGGCGAGCGGCGTGGCAGGCGCTGCCTTTGCCTGCCTGGCCGGAGGCTGAGCGTCGGGTTCCGATGGCGGCGGCGTTCATTGCGGTGGGGCCGCGCGACGACGAGATTGCCGCGGAAGCGGCCATGGCGCTGGCCGGCCCGGCGGGAACATTGGACAGCAGGGAGGCTACGCCCGCATGGACGATGGCGCTGGACGATGCAGGGGCGCGGCTGGGGCTGGACCCGGACACTCTGCTGGAGGCTCGCGGCGCGTGGAGCCGGCCGATTGTCGAGACTGCGGAGTGGCAGGCGCGAGCGATGGAATTGGATGTCGCCGTGCACGACAGCCTGACGCTGGGCCGGCCAGCGGCTGACACGGCGGTCACGCTTTAATCCGCATCGGCGCATGCCGATGCCGCTGAGGGGTAGACGCCGGCGTCCGCAGACCCGGCCGGCAGCGCAACGAGCCGGCCAGTACTATGGCCTGGACACCGCTACACCTCGCTGAGCCCCATGCCCGCCATCGCCATTCCCTGGGACCCGGACCTTTTCGAGATCGGATCCTTCCGGTTTACGTGGCACTCGCTGTTTGCTGTGATTGGAATCCTGGCGGGTATCTGGGTGGCGCAGCGGCTGGGGCGCCGGACGACGATCTCGAGCGACCAGGTGACCACGCTGGCGCTGTGGGCCGTGGGCGGAGGCATCGTGGCGGCACGTTTCCTGTTCGTTATCGACAATCTGGACCTCTTCTCGAGCGACTGGGCGCGGATCTTTGCCCTGAATGACGGCGGGATAACGGTTTGGGGCGCCCCCCTGGGCGGTGGTCTGGCACTGGCGCTGGCCGCTTGGTGGATGAAGCTGGACGTGCGCAGCGGGTTGGATATCGGCGCGCCGGGGCTGATCTTGGGCATGGGGATCGGGCGCATCGGCGACCTGATCAACGGCGAACACCACGCATTGGCCACGGATCTGCCGTGGGCGGTGTACTACACGCATCCGAACGCTATCGGCCAAACAACGCCCGTGCACCCGGCAACGACCTACGAAATGCTGGGCGACTTTGCGATTTTCGGGATCGCCATGTGGCTGGCCAGCCGGTACATCGGGCGGCTGTATATCTTCTGGACCGTGCTGGCCGGCTACGGGGCGATGCGACTGGGTCTGCAGTTTCTGCGGATTGATCAGCGGGAGATTTTGTGGGGCTTGCAGCAGTCGCAGATCATCGGGGTGTTGACGTTACTGGCGTTTGCGGTGTGGCTGGCGAACCGTGCCCGGGTGCGCTGGGTGGCTGCTTCATAGCGAACGGCGGTACCCATTGCGCGCGATCACTTCGCTAGCGCTTGCCGCCATGCGCTGGCGCGGCAGCTATTGGCCGACGGACAGCATCGCGTTGGGCGCAGCTGTGATCCTGGCGGCCCTGCTTCTTGGAGGTTGCGGCGAAAGGCCGCGACCCGATCCCGCGCAGCGTGATGCAACCCCGACTGAACAGCCTGTGCTGCGACCGCGTGCGGCGCCCCCGACGGCTGCCGCGGCACTGGCGACGCCGACCGAAGACGCCGTGGGTGTCGCGGCAGCGCAAACCGAGAGGTCTCCGCAAGAAACGAGATCGGGCGCAGCATCAGCGCCGCGCCCGGTGCAAGGCGCACCCGAGCAATCGGCGGCAACGCCAGCGCCGGAGTCGGAGCCCAAGCCGACCGTAGCGGCCGAAGGGTCGAATTCAGCGACGCCGTCAGCAACGCCTGAGCCGTGGACTTTCACAAGCGTCACAACAGGAATTGACCACACGTGCGCGCTGTTGCCAGACGGCACCGCGTATTGCTGGGGACCGAATAATGACGACGAGCATCTGGACGTTCCCGAGGGCGTGAGGTTTCGTCAGATTTCGGCCGGACACCGGTTTACATGCGGGATCCGAATGGACCACGGCATTACGTGCTGGGGGAATAACAAGCACAACAAGTTGGAGGCGCCCGAGGGACGATTCACGGCTCTGGACGCCGGTTGGGATCACGCCTGCGCCGTGGGCGCGGACGGAACCGTGTGCTGGGGCTGGAACGCCAACGAGCGGTCAACTCCTCCACCGGATTTTGCGTTCCTGGCTGTCGGGGCCGGGGCCGAGCACAGCTGCGGCCTGACGATTACCGGCGATCTGCGGTGCTGGGGGAAGAATGACAACAGTCGGGCAGACTCGCAGAAGGGTCCATTTGGGGCAATGGCGGTTGGTACCGCGCATACGTGCGTGTTGCGCGCTGACGGCACGGCGTTTTGCCAAGGTGAGAATCGTCAGAAGCAGTCGGACTATCCCGCGACTGTGTTTTCGGCAATCTCCGCCGGCGACGACCACACGTGCGGAAGGCTGCCGGACGGCACGGTGGAGTGCTGGGGCGGGGCCGGACAGATCAGCAACGTGCTCCTGACCGCAGCCGAAGGCCAGTTCACCTCTGTGAGCGCGGGAACTCGACGGACATGCGCGCTGAACGCCGAGAGGCACGCGGCGTGCTGGAATCACTCGTACGTTTCGTTTCCGGTACCGCCGTACGACAATCTGAACCTGGTCAGCGCCGTGCCAAACTACGCGCGGCAGCAACCGGTAGATGTGGCGCCCTGGCCTGACGGCGGCCTGCTGATCGCGGACCTGGCAGGCACCCTGTCCGTCTACTCCGAAAACGCCGAGCCGCGCGAGATTCTCGATATCGGCGACAAGATTTCGCCGATTGGGCGAGAGAAAGGGCTGCTGGGCGTGGCCGTTGACCCCGACTTTCAGACTCACCCGTTTCTATATGTGTATTACACGGCGCGCAGCGAACGGGATGGCATGGACCCAGGCGCAAGGCTCTCCCGATTCCCTGTCATTAACGGCCAGGTCGTGCGAGATGACGAGTTGGTCCTCCTGGAGAATCCTGGTCTCTATGACTTTCACCAGGGCGGCAATCCGCGCTTCGGTCCGGACGGGATGCTGTACCTGGGCATCGGTGACGGAAAGTGCGCCGACTGCGCCAGGCGAATAAACACGCTGTGGGGAAAAATCATCCGAATTGACGTGCGTGGTTCGACGGCCGAGGCGCCGTATCGGATTCCCGAGGACAACCCGGTGTGGGACGAATCAGACGCCAAGGGCGAGATCTGGGCGATTGGGTTGCGGAATCCGTGGCGGCTTGCCTTTGGACCACGGACGGGTGCTCTCTGGGTCGCTGATGTGGGCGCCGGTTACCAGGAGGAGGTGTCGGTCGTCACGAAGGGCGCCGATATGGGCTGGCCGCTGTTCGAGGGATTGTATTGTCGGCGAATCCTGGCCGGCGGCTGTCGCGAAGTAACGGGCACGACGCCACCCATCGCGACGTATGACCACGCCCACGGCTGCGCCGTGATTGGCGGCGCGGTGTATCGCGGCGCCGCGCTGCCGTACCTGGACGGCGCGTACCTGTTTGGAGACTTGTGTAGTGGACGGGTCTGGGCGCTGGTGGGCGAGGGGCCCGATGGCCGAACCGTTGTGGAAGTCGCGAACTTGAGTGTCCCGATCGTGTCCGTGGGAGTCGATGCCGACGGCGAGGTGCTGGTGCTGGCGTTCGGGGGACTGGTGCTGCGGCTGGTGGAGGATGAGTCGGGCTATTCGGAACCGAGCGAGGTGGTACCGAGGGTAATCACGCCGCCGGCGCGGGGAGATGCTTGACGCTCGTGACCGAACGTTCGACTTCGGTGAATTTCTATCCGGCACTTGGATACAGGGGCCAAGGCGAGCCACGGTTGAGCGCCAGCCGTCAACCGCCGGGACCGGGACAACAGGCGCCATGCGAAAATGGCTTGATGACCTCGCGAGAGGCGCCTGAGTCCTGGCTCACAGCGAAAGCCCCAGAGGACTCGTGGCCCGCTCTGCCGGGTTTGGAATGGAAAGTCGGCACCCGAGAACCGGGCCAGGGCTTACACCTGAGTTGCGCTGATGCTGGGAGTCCATCGCCGCATTGTGGGCGTCGCTTAAATTTGCCTCCTACTGATCCTGGGATCGCTGATGCTGACCGGGTACGGAGATCCGCCAGAAACCGCACAGTCGCGAGACACGACGCCGCTGACCGCCCAGCCAGTCCTCCGGCCGCGGCCGAGTGAGCGCGACAGGACGGCAGAGGCGCCGCGGGACTTAGTCGCGCCGTATGAGCGGATGAACTGATCATAATCGACATTCCGAGGCTTAAGTCATCTGTGCAGCACTACGGTGGAGAGATCAGGTTTGGGCATGATGGCATGCTTTATCTGGGAATTGGCGATGCCGAGTGCTATGTGTGCCCGCAAAGCGTGGACTCGCTGCACGGCAAAATCATTCGTATCGACGTTAGCATCGCATCGCCTGAACAGCCATACCGGGTGCCTGACGACAATACATTTCTCGCCATTACTAACGCGCGATCGAAAGTCTGGGCCTACGGGCTTCGCAACCTGTGGCGAATGGCGTTCGACATACAAGACCACAAGCTCTGGGTCGGCGATGTAGTCACAACGACTCAGAAGAAATCAATATCGTATTCCCTGGAGCAAATCTAGGTTGGCCTGTATTCGAAGGCTATGATTGCTTTGAATTCGTCCCTGAAGCCACAGACTTATCCTATGAAATCGACATTGAGTATTCCTGCAGAGAAACTAAGGGGACCACACTCCCAATCTTCACGTATGGTCATACAGGCTCTCAGTGCGCACTGATTGGCGTCTTGATTTATCGTGGCACTGCTATTCCCTGGCTGAGAGGATCATATTTATTGGGAGATTACTGTACCGGTGAGATCTGGATTTTTGACCGAGACGCGACAACGGGTCGCCGAGTAGTAGATCTGGCGAACCTCGCGACTTCGTTTGTCTCGTTTGGACCCGACGCAGCGGGCGAGATTTATGTATTGAATCAGCACAGTCCGATCCTTCGGGTGGTGGAAGACAACGCGGGATATTTGTACGTTCCAACGGGCATGATCATGCCTCTGGCACTGACTGAAGCCGGCGAACCGGGAGGCGCCTGATTGCAAGCAGGGAGTTGGGGCGATCGCTGCGATGTTGGTATGTCTTCCCGGAGGTGATATCGCTGGCTGGGCAATGAACTAGCGGCAAGTGCTAGCCTTCCGCCGTCAGTTCCACCACAATCACTTGCGTCCACTGGCCGTCCGGGCGCCGTTTGACGATGCGTCAAGGACAGGGGGCATGGACTTTGGGTACAGCATTCGCCGAGTGGTCTTGCGACGCGCGCAATGTGCGGGAGTCCCCAGACGGCTGCGTCAACGGGGAATGACCAACTCTCTTGTGCTTGCCGGCAGCCGTGTTGTGAGACTATAGCCGGATGATTGATTCGAACGGCGCGACGTTTCCTTTTGCGGCGATCGTCGGCCAGGACCTGATGCGCCTGTCGCTGGCGCTCAATGCGATCAACCCCAGCATCGGTGGGGTGTTGATTCGTGGCGAGCGCGGGACGGCGAAGTCCACGGCCGTTCGTGGGCTGGCGGCGGTGTTGCCGGAGATCGAGGTGGCCACCTGCACGTACGGGTGCGCGCCGGGTTCGCTCAACGTCTGCGAGGAGTGCAAAGAGTTGCGGCTGAACGGCGACGTGGAGTACACCACGCGGCAGGTGCGGGTGGTGGACCTGCCGGTGTCGGCCACCGAGGACCGGGTGATCGGGACGCTGGACCTGGAAGCGGCGCTGGCGCGCGGCGAGCGCAAGTTCGAGCCGGGCCTGCTGGCCGCGGCCCACCGCGGGCTGCTGTACGTCGACGAGGTGAACCTGCTGGACGACCACCTGGTGGACACGCTGCTGGACAGCGCGGCCTCGGGAACGAATCTGATCGAGCGCGAGGGCGTGCAGTTCCGGCATCCGTCCGAATACATCCTGGTCGGGACCATGAACCCGGAAGAAGGCGACCTGCGGCCGCAGCTGCTGGACCGGTTTGGGTTGGCGGCGGAGATTCGCGGCGACACCCAGCCGGCCATCCGCGCCGAGATCGTGCGGCGGCGGATTGCGTACGACGCCGATCCGGCGGCCTTCCTGGCCGAGTGGACCGGAGCGAGCGCGGACTTGCAACAGCAGATTGTCCGGGCGCGCGAGTTGCTGCCGTCGGTGGACGTGAGCCCCGAAATGCTGTCGCTGATCATTCACATCGCGATCGCGATGGGGGTGGACGGGCACCGGGCGGACATCGTGATGCACAAGACGGCTTCCACGATCGCGGCCTGGGAAGGTCGCACCGAGGTAACGCGCGACGACATCCGGCGCGCCGCCGAACTGGCGCTGCCGCACCGGCGACGCCGCGATCCGTTCACACCGCCGCACCTGGACCCGGACGAGCTTGACCAGGCCATCCAGTCGTTCGACGCCTCGCGCCAGGCCAGCGGCAGCGACGCCGCGGAGGCCGGGATGGAGAAGCGGCAGATGTCGGCCACCGGCGAAGAAACGGTGGCGGCGTCGGACCAGAACGCGGGCGCGCCGACCCAGGCGGGCGCTGAGCGGCAGATCGACCCTGACTCGATTCCGGAGTCGCCGACCGTGGCGGCGCACGAGCGGCTGCCGATGACGCGGCCACGCTCGGGTCGGCGCACGCAGCACGAGGTGCAGGGCCGGCGCGGGCGTTCAGTGCGAAGCCGGCACATGAAGCCGGACGACCCGCCGGACGTGGCGTTGCTGGACACGATCCGGGCCGCCGCGTTGCGAGGCATCGGCGACGGGACGCCGAACATTACCAAGGACGACGTCCGGATTCGGCGTCGCATGCGCAAAGTCGGGAACCTGATGCTGTTCGTGGTGGACGGCTCGGGCAGTATGGCGGCGCAGCGGCGGATGCAGCTGACCAAGTCGGCCGTGCTGTCGCTGCTGGCGGATGCCTACCAGCGGCGGGACCGGGTAGGGCTGGTCACCTTCCGCAAGACCGACGCGCACGAGACGGTACCGCCGACCAACAGCCTGGACCTGGCGCACGCGCGGATGCGGGAACTGCCCACGGGCGGGCGCACGCCGCTGGCCCAGGGACTGGACCTGGCGCGACGGGTAATCCTGCGCGAACGC
Source organism: Chloroflexota bacterium (assembly GCA_034423235.1). GTDB lineage: Bacteria > Chloroflexota > UBA11872 > UBA11872 > UBA11872 > UBA11872. The sequence goes on from DAOUIX010000151.1 coordinate 25,546, forward strand.
GCTCGGGACGCCGAAACCAAACCGATCGTGATCCTGCTGACGGACGGCGTGGCCAACGTTGGCCTGGAACCGGGATCGGACCCGATCGACGACGCCATGCGGGCGGCGCGGCGGCTGGCGCTGGACCGGATTCCGGCGCTGGTCATCGACGCCGACCGGCGCAGGGCACGACTGAGCCCGCTGCCCGACCTGGCGAAGTCGATGATGGCGGCGCACGTGCGGCTGGACGCTTTGGCGTCGGGCGAACTGACCAGCCTGATCCGGCTGGCCACTGCCTGAGCCGACCGCTCTGGACAGGCGGATAGCTCTCCGCCACGCCGACCATGACTGACGGCCTGCCCCAACGTGTGTGGATTTGCGGGCTGTCGGGTTCGGGCAAGACCACCGTGGCAGCTCGACTAGCGCAGATTCTCGATGTGCCGCACGTGGAACTCGACGCCCTGCACTGGCGGCACCATTCCGACTGGGGCATGCCTTCCGACGAGGAGTTTCTTCCCGAAGTCCGGGAAGCTACGGCCGGCGACGCCTGGGTGGTGGAGGGCAACTACAGCCGCTCGCGGGACATCTTCTGGCCGCGGGTGGAGCTGATGGTGTGGCTGGACCTGCCGCTGCGAACGGCCTGCTGGCGCGTGCTCCTGCGAACGCTGCGGCGAATCCGAAGCAACGACCAACTCCTCTGGGGCGTGCAGCGCGAGACCGTTCGGAATGCGTTACTGACCTGGGACGGCCTGGTGCTCTGGAATCTGCGGGTGTTTCGACGGCGGCAGCGGACGTACACGGATCTCATGCAGGATGCGACCGCTCGTGGAACGGACGTGGTCCGGCTGCGAAGCCAGCGCGCGGTGGATGCGTGGCTCGTCGACTTCGAGCGTCAGGTCGGGTCAGAGACCGGGGCGTAGATCCACGCGTCGGCGACGGCTGACCTCCGCAGGTGGGCGATATACGCTGGGCGGGAACTCGCGGCCTATGCGGCTCTCGGGTCAGCAGTCCACGGGCCGCCAATGAATCGAGCGCGCCCGTGAAGATCCAATCGGTTACCCCGCTCACGTTCAACCCCGAGGTCTACTACGGCCGCGGATCCTTCAACTACTGCTACGTCCGGATCGAGACGGACAACGGGCTGGTGGGGTACGGCGAGTGCTCGCTGATGCCCGGGTCCGTGGCCGGCGCCGTGGAGACGATCGGTGAGTACCTCATCGGACGCGACGCCCGCCGGGTCGAGCAGATCTGGTCGAGCATGTACTACATGTGGCACAACGTGCGCGGCGGCGTGGTCTACGTGTCGGCGATGAGCGGCATCGACATCGCGCTGTGGGACATCAAGGCCAAGGCGGCGGGGCTGCCGATTTACGAAATGCTGGGCGGACCGATGCGGACGCGGCTCCGCTGCTACCGGGGAATCGGCGGCGCGGACACGGACGAACTGGTGCAGAGCGCCACGGACGCGGTAGCCGACGGATGGACGGCGATGAAGTTCGACCCCTTGTCGACGGCGGGGTACTACCTCTCGCCCGCGCAATTCGAGGAAGCCATCGCCAAGGTCGGCGCCGTGCGGGCGGCGGTGGGGCCGGACGTGGACATCATGGTGGAGACCCATGGTCGCCTGAGCCTAGGGATGATCCGAAAGCTGGCCGAGGGGATCGCCGAGTTCAACCCGATGTTCCTGGAGGAGCCGTGCGGGCCGGAGTACACGAGCGCGATGGAGAAGCTCTCGCAGGAAACCACGGTGCCGCTGGCGACCGGCGAGCGGCTGTATACGCGCTGGGGGTTCCGGGAACTGTTCGAGCGCGAGGCGGTGTCCTACGCGCAGCCGGATATCGGGCACTCGGGCGGGATCTCGGAGCTACGCAAGATCGCCAGCATGGCCGAGGCCTACGGCATCGCCGTGGCGCCGCACAACCCGTTTAGCGTGTTGAACTTCGTGGCCTCGGCGCAGGTGGACGCGTCGATTCCCAACTTTCTGATCCAGGAGAGCGGCAACTTCGCAATCGAGGGCGTGCTGAAAGAACCGGTACGGATCGTGGACGGGCACTACGACCTGCCCACGGGGCCGGGCCTGGGCGTGGAGCCGGACGAAGACTTCATCGCCGCGCATCCGCCACGACCGGTGGAGCCGGAGCGCTGGCGGGAGCAGTCGATGGGGCGGCCGTATACTTTTGCAGGCGGTGACGACGGGCAGTAGCCTGCGGGCGTCCAGACGTCGGCAGGAGCCAGGCAAGCGCAGCGCACCGGGAGGACGGGCATGGCGGCGATTCGGATGGGGATCATCGGCTGCGGCAACTTTATGTCAACTCACATTCCCCGGCTGCTGCACATCGAGGACGTGGAGATCGTGGGACTGGCCGACCCCAGCGAAGCGTCGATCGCCCGGATGAAGGAGCGGAATCCGGGGCTGCACGGCGTGCCCGAGTTCGCGTCGCACAAGGAGCTGTTGCACGAATCCAGTCCAGGCGCCGTCGAAATCGGCTCGCCGCACGCGATGCACTTCGAGCAGATCGTGGACTCGCTCGACGCCGGCTGCCACGTCATGACCGAGAAGCCTCTGGTCTGCACGGTGGCCGAAGGCGAGGAAGCTTTGCGGCGGCGCGAGCCGGCCGGGACGATCCTGATGGTTTCGTATCAGCGTCGCTACTCGCCGGCGCACCGGTACATCCATGAGCAGATCAAGGCCGGAGCCATCGGGCGAATCCAGTTTGTGACCGGACTGCAGCACCACGGCTGGTACTGGGAACAACGAGGCCAGTGGCGGCAGGACCCTGAG
>DAOUIX010000152.1:0-7512 GCA_034423235.1 Chloroflexota bacterium
ACCTGCCGGTGCGATGATTCGCCTCGCCGCTTTGAGAGGACTCTGACCTGACCCCGCCGCCCGGCGCTGCCCCGCGCTCCCCGCTCTCCTGGAGCCAGCTCCTCGTCTGGCTCCTCGCGGCCCTCACCCTGGCCCTCGTGCTGGCCCCGATCGGAGTGCTCATCGCCCGCGGCGTCACCCAGGCCGACATCGGCGCGGCCCTCACCAGCCCCTTCGTCCGCGGCGCCGTCCAGCTTTCCCTCGTCACCTCCGCCATCGCCGTGCTGGCCATCGTCGCCCTCGGCACCCCTACCGCCTACCTGCTCGCCCGCCGCCGCTTCCCCGGACGCGCCCTGGTAGACGCCGTCATCGACCTGCCCATCGTCCTGCCCCCAGTCGTAGGCGGCCTGGCCCTTCTTCTGCTGCTGGGACGCCAGGGCCCCGTCGGCGGCCCCCTCGCCGGCGCCGGTATCCACGTCGCCTTCACCACCGCCGCCGTCGTGCTGGCCCAGATGTTCGTGGCCGCCCCCTTCTACATCCGCGCCGCCCGCGCCGGGTTCGAGAGCGTCGACCAGCGCCTCGAGGCCGTCTCCTCCACCCTCGGCGCCCGCCCCTGGCGCACCTTCCGCCGCATCACCGTGCCCCTTGCTCTGCCCTCGCTGGCCGGCGGCGCCGTCATGGCTTGGGCCCGCGCCCTCGGCGAGTTCGGCGCCACCATCATGTTCGCCGGCAACGTCGCCGGCCGAACCCAGACCATGCCCCTCGCCATCCTCGAAGCCATGGAAGCCGACGCCAACGCCGCCATCGCCATCGCCGTCGTCCTGGCCGCCATTGCCCTCGCCGTCCTGATCGCCTTCCGAGGCCTCGCCCGTGCCGGAAGCCGCGCCCTGTGATCCAGATCGACGTCACCCTCACGCTTGGCGACTTTCGGCTCGGCCCCTGTCTCCAGGTCGGCCCCGGCATCACCGTCCTCTTCGGCCAATCCGGCGCCGGCAAGACCCTCACCCTCGAAGCCGTGGCCGGACTCCTCACCCCGGACCGCGGCCGCATCGCCATCAACGACCGCCCGGTCTTCGACGCCGCGGCCGGCCTCAACGTCCCGCCCTACGACCGCCGCCTCGGCTACGTCGTCCAGAGCTACGCACTCTTCCCCCACCTCACCGTGGCCCAGAACGTCGCCTACGGCGTATTCGATCTATCCCGCGCCGAACGCGAGCAACGCGTCGACGGACTGCTCCGAACGCTCGGCATTCAGGACCTGGCCGATCGACGTCCGGCCCAGATCTCCGGCGGCCAGGCCCAGCGCACCGCCCTGGCCCGAGCCCTGGTCCGCCGCCCCGATGCCCTCTTGCTCGACGAACCCTTCGCCGCCCTCGACGAAGGCGTGGCCCTCACCCTCCGCCGCGAGCTCCGCCGCCTCGTCCGCGACCTGGACCTGCCCGTGCTCATGGTCACCCACGACCTCACCGAAGCCAGCCACATCGGCGACCGCATCGCCGTGATGGACGCCGGACAGATCCTGCAAGTCGGTGCCCGCCCCGACGTACTACAGCGTCCCCACTCCGCCCGCGTCGCCCGCCTCCTGGGCATCGCCAACGTCCTCGACGGCAGAGTCCTCGGATCCGAAAACGACGTCGCGGTCCGCACACCCATCGGATCCCTGCAGACGGCCCAGGCCCTCGGCGACGCCGACGGCCCCGTCCATGTCGCAATCCGCGCCGATCAGATCATCCTCACTCGCCCCGACCGCCACGCCGACGACCGCCCAAACATGCTGGACGTCCACATCACCGACGAAGCCGACTTCGGCCACTCCCGTACCCTGTACGCTCGCGTTGCCAAGACATCCGTTACCACCGCCCCCGCCATCGAAATCCAGATCGCCCCCCACCCTTATCAGGTCATGGGCGTCGCCACCCGCCGCCACTGGCGCGTCCATATCCCCCCCGAAGCCGTCCACGTCATGCCGACCTGAGATGCTTGAGGCAGACGCACGTAACTCTCTTCCATGACATACGCCGACGAACTCGCCTTCGCTGTCGATATCGTCCGCCGCGCCGCCGAGCCGGCCCTGGCGCTCTTTGAGCGCCCCGATCTCCCGGTATTCGACAAACCCGACGGCACCATCGTCACCCAGGCCGACTTTGACGTGAACGACGTCATCGTCGAAGCCATAGCCGCCGCCTACCCGGACGACGCCATCCTCTCCGAGGAAGGCCCCGACGACCCGGATCGCTTGAGCAAGTCGCGCTGCTGGATCGTCGACCCCATTGACGGCACCTCTCACTTCGAGCGCGGCGACCGCGACTGGTCGATCATGCTCGCGCTCGCCGTGGGCGGGCGGCCCGTCGTCGGCGCCGTCAACCGGCCCGCCATGCCCGACCTCCGCTCAGGCGCCGTCGGCGTCACTCCCACGCTGGAGTTGCAAGACCGAACGATCGAGCTACGACCGCAACCGCTGGACGCCTCGCCTCTCCGCGTCCAACACAGCTACAGCGCCGCAGCCATCACGAATGCCGGTGGGTCAGACAGCGTCGAGTTCACCGTCTCCTACCACGGCCTGATGAGCATGACCGTCATGCTCGCCGAGGGCAGGCACGCCTTCGTCGCGGCCCGCACCTCCGGCTCCGAATGGGACCTCGCGCCCCACGCAGCGATCCTGGAGTCCGTCGGCGGGCTGGTCACGGACTTCAAGGGTCGCCCACGGCCTTTCAACGCGCCCGATCCCCGCATTCGCGGCGGCGTCGTCGCGGCCGTCTCGCCCCAGGCCCATGCCCGCGCCCTCGCGCTCGTTCGCGCGGCTCGCCTCAAGCCAGTCCGCGATGACTAGCGCCCGGGGCTCACAGCTGCCGCGCCGCTACACTCCCCCCAACCCACGCCCCGGAGCCGCGTCATGCGCATAGCCACCGGCAACATCGGGCACGAGTCCAGCACCTTCACGCCCATCGAAACGCCCTACGAGGCGTTCTCCGAAGCCTCCCGCGGCTTCCATCGCGGCCCCGAGCTCATCGAGGCCATGCGCGATACCAACACCGGCTGCGGCGGCTTTATCGACGCCGCGGCAACCCACGGCTACGAGCTGGCCCCGCTCCTCTGGACCTTCGCCGAACCCTCCGGTCCCGTCCATGCCGACGCCTGGACCCGCCTCAAGTCCGAGTTCCTCGAACGTCTCGAAGCCGCCATGCCGGTCGACGGCGCCTTGCTGGACCTTCACGGCGCCATGGTCATCGAGGGCATCGACGACGGCGAAGGCGATCTCCTCCGCGGCGTCCGCGCCATCCTCGGACCCGACCGCCCGGTCATCGTCACCCTCGACCTGCACGCCAACATCAGCGACACCATGGCCGAGCTGTCTGACGTCATCATCCCTTGCGACACCTACCCCCACGTTGACTTCCGCGAACGCGGCCGCGAAGCCGCCGACCTCATCGTTCGCACGTTTCGCGGCGAGATTCGCCCCACCATGGCCGTCGAGCTTCTGCCCCTGCTCTGGGCCGGCGGGAACGTCACCGGCTTCGAGCCATTCGATGGCATCGTCGCCCGCGCCCACGAGCTCGAAGCTCAGCCCGGCATCCTTACCGCCTCTGTAAACCCCGGCTTCGCCTGGGCGGACATTCCCGAAGCCGGCACCTCCGTCGTCGTCGTGTCCGATGGCGACCCGGCCAGGGCCCGGCGCGAGGCCAGGGCCTACGCCGACTGGGTCTTCGGCCAGCGTCAGCAGTTCCTGGTCGACTTGGTCCGGTTCGACGACGCCTTTGCCGCAGCACAATCGGCCGGACCCGGAACCATCGTCATCGCCGACGGCCAGGACAACCCCGGCGGCGGCGCCCCCGGCGACTCCACCGGCATGCTGCGCGCCTTCATCCAGCAGGATCTCCAGGACGCGCTCGTCCTCACTATCTGCGATCCCGAGACCGTCAAACTCGCTCAGGCCGCCGGGCACGATGCCGAAGTCGAAGTCGCCATCGGCGGCAAGTCGCACCCCGACCAGGGCCCACCCGTGTACGCCCGCGCCACTGTCGAACGGCTGCTCAACCTTGAGTTTGTCATTCGCGGACCGATGATGACGGGCCTGACCCAGAAGTTTGGACCTACCGCCCTGCTCCGCATCGGCGGCGTACGCGTCGCCGTAACCGCTAACCGTCTGCAAATCTTCAGCTTGGAGTGCCCCCGCGCGCTCGGCCTTGAGCCAACGGCCCTGCGCTGGATCGGCGTCAAATCCTCAAACCACTTCCGCGCCGCCTACGGCCCCATCGCCACCCAGGTCCACCGCATCGCCTTCCCCGCCGTCCAATCCCATGACCCCCGCAATCTCACCTACCACCGCCTCCGCCGTCCCATCTACCCACTCGACCCCCTTTAGCCCAGACGCTTCACAACCCAGGCTTGCTCGCGGCGTCGCCGTCTGGTTGGGCGCCTATACGTGCTGCCCGCAAGCGCCAAAAATCTGCGCCACGGCATGATCCGATCTACCCTGACCTGAGAATGAAAACACCCGGTCTTCACGGTCTCCCGAGTAGTCAATCGCGCGGATGACCAGTCGTCCTGCGTGCACAAGCCCGAAAGCTATCTCCCGGTTCTGCCACTCCGGCACGAACACCGCCTGATTGTCGGTCGATACGCCCCAGTTTCCAGTGCTGAACGTGGTGTCCTCGTTCCATCGCCACTGAACCTCAACCGAGTCTGATCGCCAGTCGGTCGACAGATATGTGAAATTCCCAAAATCAACATAGATGTCAAGCTCTTGTGCTGCCGTCGTACATCGAACGACCGTAAACGACTCATCGCTTCCCGGCGCGTACGCGTAGACACGCTCCTCGCCGGTCACATCATCGTGCGAGGTCTGGATCGTCCAGCTTGAAGTTTCAGCCGGTGGCGCGGAGGGCGCGCTGGGTGGGGCTGGCGCCGGCTGCGCTCCCGGCGCCACCGGCGCTCCGGCGCGATGGGCCGCGATCCATGCATCGACCGTCTGTCTGACCAGGTCGCCGTCAATCAAGAGATTCACATTCTCCACCCGTAGCGCGCCGCCCAGTTTGGCCGTGGCTACGCCGATGACCTCACCGTGCATATTGAACGCCGGACCTCCGCTGCTGCCCGGGTTGGCGGTGGCGTCGGTTTGCAGCCACCCGCTGTGGCGGGCGGAGAGAATCCCGCGTGTGGCCGTGATGCTCAGCAATCCCAGCGGATACCCCAGGATCACCAGATCCTCGCCGACGGCCAGATCCGCCGACTGGCCAAAGCCCACGAACGGGTGGTTGTCGCCCTCCAGCTTCAGCAATGCTAGGTCCAACCCCGGGTCGTCGGCCACAGTCCGCCCAGTCGCCTGACGACCGTCATGCATTCCAATCGTTGCCACTTGGGCGCCGTTCAGCACATGGCTGTTGGTTACGAAGTAGCCATCCGAAGTGACGACGAATCCGCTGCCGTTGCTGTTTCCCGCCAGGACGTAGCGGACAGCGTTCTGCGATTGTCGCACCAGTTCGGAAACAGTCATCTGTGGTGCTCGTCCGGGCGGTCCCGCCGTAGCCCCGCCAAATGCCCAGGCAAACACGGCCTGTACATCGGCCCGATGGTCGTTTTGGCAGGCGCCCTCAGCACCGGGGCCTGCGCCAAACACTCGCTGGTAAATGCCGACGTTGTTGATGTTGCCGAGGCGCCCTTCGACTACGTCGTTCAGTTCGACACAGGTATTTGGCCAGGGGGTCTCCACGGCTGCCGACGCCTGTCCGCCGCCGAATGCCCAGGCGAACACGGCCTGCACATCGTCGCGGTGGTCGTTTTGGCAAGCCTGTTCGGCGTTAGCGCCAAAAACGCGCTGATAGATGCCGACGTTTCCGTAGTTGCCCAAGTGGCGTTCGACGATGTCGTTCAGGGCGACGCAGGTAGTCGGCCATTGCGCGTGGACCGGAACTGCCTGCGATGTCAGCACAGCCAGCGCAATCAGAATCGCCGCCAGCGGCTTCAGTACGGAAGCACGCGTGACCAGAGCCATCAGGGCGGGCGGGCAAAGACGCATGGGTGAAATCGGGTGTTGACTGGATTCACAGCAAGCGCGCGGCGAAAGTAGCCCGCGCACGAAGCTTTCACAAGCGTGGTCCGCATCGGTCGCTGGGGCCCCTGCGCGATTGCTGGCCTCTGCGGCGCGACTGCGGTCCCGAGTCAACGATGAAGAACGGGGAGTCTGTTTGGCAAGGATTCGCGACGAGGGACTGACCTGGAAGTTACGAACGCGCGCTGGCATGCCGGAGACGATCGGCAATCTCCAGGTGCCCCCGTCGCCGCGCCCATTGCAGCGGCGTAGCCCACGGCTCCCCCGCCAGACTCGCATCAGCTCCGCGCGCCAGCAGCAACTCAGCCATGTCAACCAGCCCGCTCCGCGCCGCCCAGCCCAGCGGCGTCGACCGGTACTCCTCGTCCACCGCATTGATGTCGGCCCCAAACTCCAGGAACAGATCCAGCAGCTCATGCCGGTTCGCGTCCGGCCGTCCGCGCCCGCCGCGGCTGCAGATGTCATGCAGCGGGGTCACCCGCTGCCAGTTGGGCAGATTCGGGTTCATGCCGTGCTCCAGCAGCACGCGTGTCATATCGGGCGTGTTCCACAGGTAGGTGCGGCATCCCGTCACCACCTCGGGAACCCGCACCCCACGCTTCAGCAACGGTTGCAAGAGGTCGCGCCGCTTGAACGAGACGGCCATCGTGAAGATCCCGCCGCAACCGTGCGTACTCACGGCATCCGGGTCCTCGTCCGCCATCGCCAGCACCGCCGCGTCATTGCCGTCCAACAGCTGCAAGCTCGCGTCCACGCACCCGCCGTGCGACTCAAACATTCGTCGCAATTCCGGTTCCTTCGCCATCCACGCCGCCGTACCCGAGGACTCAATGACGGCGTTGGGGTCCGCACCCGCCTCCAGCAGCATCCGGGACATTTCGCTATCCCCGCGTTGTGCCGCGTGCCAGAGCGCGGTCCCCTGCGGAGCGTCGCGCCCCTCGCGCAGGTTCGGATCGACCCCGTGCGCAAGCAGTGTGCGGACCACGCCCATGTGCCCTCGCCGCGCCGCCTCCCCCATCGGCCGCCCGGCCTCATCGCCAAGCGCGCGCACGGCATCGGGGTCCGAGTCCAGGATTCGCCCCACCTCGTCTTCGTCGCCCATCGCCGCCGCCACTTCGATCGTCAATGCGGCCCCACCGGCCAGCAACTTCCGAACCATGTCGAAGTCATTGCGCTTCAGTGCCAGGTCGATCGGCCGCTGGCCCGCCGGGCGGTACCAGGCGTCTGGCCGGTTCCCTCCGCCGCCGGCCTGAATGGCATCAGGCGGCGCGCCGAGCTCGAGGAGCAGCATTGCGCATTCACTCTGCCCGGCTTCGACAGCCCGATGCAGCGGGGAGAAACCCTCGTCATCCCCGCGGTCCAATAGCGATCGGTTGCCGCTAATCAGGGCTCGCAACCGATCCGGGTCCCCTGCCGTGGCGGCCGTGTGCACGTCGTGTGGCTCGCTTCCGAGACCCACCGCCGCCCGCGCGTCCTCGATAATT
>DAOUIX010000153.1:0-5186 GCA_034423235.1 Chloroflexota bacterium
CACGCCAACGCCTCCGCCCATCCTTTCCCCGCTCACCGGGCTCCCCGTCAGCCCGGCGGTCAAGTCGTGGCGCGTGGTCGCCGTCAAATTCGACAACTCCGTCGGCGCTCGACCGCAAAGCGGCCTCAGCGCCGCCGGCGTCGTCTATGAGCACGTCACCGAAGGCTCCGTAACCCGCTACACCGCGTTTTTCCTGGACAGCGACCTCGAACGTGTCGGCCCGATCCGCAGTTCCCGCTTTGTTGACCGGGACCTCGTCCAGCAGTTCGACGCCCTGTTCGCCCATGTCGGAGCCAGCCCGCCCGTCATGCAGGACTTGCGGTCGTCTCCCGCGGCCGACGTCGACCAGTTCTTCTACGACGAGACGCGCCCCTACTTCCGCGTTTCCACCCGACCCGCTCCGTTCAACATGTACGCCAGTCTCCCCGCGCTGCGCGAAGTCGGCGCCCAGCGCCATCCCGAGCGGCGTGAGATCGAGGGCTTCCGCTTCTACGAAGCTGAACCTGAAATCGGTGCCTTGACCCACCTCACCATTCCCGCCGGACCGCGGCACGGCTTCCAGTCGGAGTACGTGTTTGATACCAACACCCGCCGCTGGCGCCGCTCGCTGGGCGGCGCCCTGGATGTCGACGCCGTCACGGGCCAGGCGTTGGAACTCGACAACGTCATCGCCCAGTGGGTCCCGGCCCGCGTCACCCAGTACGACGAAGACTCGCTCGGCAACAAGTCGGTCTGGATAGGAACCACCGGCGAGGGACCCGTGTCGGTATTTCGTGACGGCACGCGTCTCGACGGAACCTGGCGACGTCCTTCCGAAACCGACGTCACGGAATTCCTCGAGAATGACGGCTCGCCGATCGAACTCCGTCCCGGCCGAACCTGGATTCACCTGCTCACAGGCTCCGAAGCGGTCGAAGCCCAATGATCGTCACCTGCCGTCCATCAACCAACCGCCCGGGAGGAGTCGCGTATGAATGAGCGGCCAGTCGTCTTCGTGCCGCTGACGCACGAACACCGTTTTCAACCCTTCGTTCGCGTCGTGGAGGACGCCGGCGGCGAGGTTCTCTTCGTCGACATGAACAATCTCGGGGCGCGCCACGCCGCACTGCAACGTGCGACCGCCGGCGCCGTCGGCCTTGACGCCTTTGGCGCCCAGGACTTCGCCGTCGCTCCGCGCCTGCGCGCCATCATCACCTGCACCACCGGCGTGGACCCAATCGACCTGGAGGCCGCCACCAAGCACGGCGTCATGGTGGGCAACACGCCCGACCTCTGCATCGAGGAAGTCGCCGACCACACCCTGATGCTCCTGCTGGCCTGCTACCGGCGTCTGCCGCGCACCGTCCATCAGGCTCGCTCGCGGGCGCCAACCCGCGAGGGAGCGATTGACGTCTCGCAACACTGGCCGCGCCTGCGTGGCCAGGTCGCCGGCCTGCTCGGATTCGGCAACATCGCGCGCGCCGTCGCCGCTCGCTGCCAGGCCTTCGGCCTGCGCGTCATCGCCTACGATCCCTATGTTGACCCGTCGCTCGCCGACGAGCTAGGCGTTGAACTCTTTGACTTTGGCGATCTGCTTGCGGCTGCCGACTACGTCTGCGTCCATCTGCCGCTCAATCCGGCCACCCACCACTGCTTGAATGCGGAGGCCTTCGCACGCATGAAGCCCACGGCCTTTGTCATCAACACGGCCCGCGGCCCCATCATTGATGAACCCGCCCTCGTCGCCGCGCTGCAAGCAGGCCAGGTCGCGGGGGCCGGGCTGGACGTGACCGAAGTCGAGCCCATCGCTGACGACAACCCGCTGCTCGACATCCCGGACGCCCTGCTGACCCCGCACTCCGCCGGCTATTCCCAGGAGGCATCGCGCTGGGGGCCCCAGAGCGCCCTGCGCTGCGCCGCCGCCGTCATCCAGGGCGGCCGCCCCCGCTCCGTCCAGAATCCCGCCGTGCTCAAGCGTCTGAAGACCTAGGCCCGGCGCCCGCGCCCCCTGATGCCCGTCCGCCTCACCGCCTACGGTGGCGCCGGCGAAATTGGCGGCAACAAGCTCCTGCTTGAGGACGGTGACTGGCAAGTGCTCTTCGATTTCGGGATGTCGTTCGGCGCTCTCGGCGCCTACTTCGAGGAGTTTCTCCGGCCCCGCACCGTCCGCGGCCTGTCGGACTACCTGCTCACCGGTCTGCTCCCGCCCCTCGAAGGTCTGTATCGCGCCGACCTCAACGCGCTGCCCGAACACGCCCGAATCTGGGACCGCCTGCGCCGTCGGCCTGGCTACCGCAACGACGTCAACCCACGCGCCGTCCTTCTCAGCCACGCCCACGCCGATCATGTCGGCTACGTGTCACTCCTCCGCCCCGAAATCCCGGTCCTCACCGGCGCCCTTACCGCCGTCATCGCCAAGGCCATGCAGGATGGCGGCCAGAGCACCGACGACAATCAGATGGTCTTCCTGCGTCCGCGAACACCCCGCGAAGACCTTCTCGTCACTGACCCCAGGACCCCCTTCCAACAACGTCCGTGGTCGCTTGTGGATGGCGCCGCGTGGTCGCCCGCCGCTTCCGCCTACTGGACGCACCGATTCGCCAAGTCAGGCCCCGACCCGGTTGCCGCCCCAATGGCCACCGGCGTGTCCGAAGTCGATGGCCACCAGGTCCGCGCCTTCCCCGTGGACCACTCCATCCCCGGCGCCCACGGTTTTGCCGTCGAGACGTCCGCCGGCTGGGTCGGATACACCGGCGACATCCGCATGCACGGCAATAACGCCGACCAGACATGGGCGTTTGCCCGCAAACTCTCCAGCCTCAACCTCGTCGCCTTGGTCTGTGAGGGCACTCAGGCCGCCAGGCCTCGCGGCGCCTCCGAGTCGGAAGTTCGCGCCCGGGCCATTCACCGCGTCGCCCACACGCATGGCCTGGTCGTCGCCGACTTTGGACCTCGCAACATTGAGCGCCTCGTCACATTCCTCGATGCCGCCCGCCATGCCAACCGCCAACTCGTCGTTCTCATGAAGGACGCCCTCGTGCTCAAGGCCATGCACGCCGTGGACGCCGCAACGCCTCTACCGTCGCCCCGGGGCGGACCCCTCATCTACGACGACCGCCGCGCCACCTCCACCGCCTGGCAGGACGACCTGACGGAAGAGTTCGCCAGCGCCCTTGTCCCTCCGGCAGCCATTCGTGCCAACCCTGGCGCCTACGTGCTCTGCCTCAGCTTCTTCGACGTCACCCGCCTGCTCGACCTCGGTGAAATGTCCTCCGGCGCCTGGATCTACTCCTCCAGCGAGCCCTACGACGAAGAATCGCAACTGGACATGCGACGCCTCCGCAATTGGACGCGCCTGCTGGACCTGGACTTTGTCGGTGGTGCCTCCGAATCCGAGGCCGAAGCCGCCGGCTTCCACGCCTCCGGCCACGCCAGCGGTCCCGATCTCCAACGCTTTATCGAAATCGTGAATCCACGCTCACTCATCCCCGTTCACCTGCAATCCGACGGTCTGGATTTCTACCGGCGGACCTTTGGGGACTCGCCAATCCAAGTCCGGCCGCCCCGTTACGGTCAGCCGCTCACCATCAGTTGAGACCAACCTGCTATTGACGGCGCACGCCTTCGCGCCCCACCATCGCTCAAACGGCCCCTACTCCACCCAAAGAGGCTGATGTCACGCCGCGTCATTGATTGCACCAAGATTCTCCGGCATGGCGCCGGCAATGGCTTTGCCGCACTCGAGTTCGAGCGCGCGGGCCAGCCCCAGACGCTGACCCACCGGATCGAAATGGACGCCGACTTCGGCACCCATGTCCTGGCCCCGCGCCGTTACGTCCGCTGGGGATCCGATCTGGCGGGCCTCGCCCCTGAGAATTTCTTCGGCGAAGGTCTGGTCGCCCACCTCCAGGTCTCCCCCGACGCCCCCGACATTGACTCAAACCGCCTTGAGGACGCCTTCGGCCGCAACCTCCGCACCCGCGACATCGTCGTCATTGCGGCCCACGGCGAGGGCGTCGCCCCAACCTTCACGGCCCAGGCCGCCCAGTGGCTCTTCGTGCGCGGCGCCAAGCTCGTGGGCCTGGCCGACGGCGTCTGCGTTGGACGTGAACAGGAACCCGACGACGAACGCGTCATCCTCAGCACCCTGCTCGAAAACGACGTGCCCGTCGTCCGCGGACTCATCAACACCGAAAAACTCAGCACAGAGCGCATGGCCTTCATGGCCCTGCCCGCGCCCGCCGCCGACGTCAGCGCCTGGCCCGTCCGCTTCATCGCCCTCGACCCCGGCCTCGACCCCACCCAGGAAGCCTTGGCGGAGGAGCCCAACCTCGACCAGGAACCCGAAGCCGAGCCTGTCTCCGCCGACCAGCCCCTCGACACCCAGCCGGACGAGCCGGCCGAGTCAGAGTCCGCACCCGAGTCACCCGAACCCGACACCCCACCAGAGCAGGAGTCCGAGGATTCTCTGCCCGAACCGGATCTGGACGAGGAGTCCCCGGCCAACGAACCGCCGTCTGAGGACGATCGGGACGACCGGAACTCCAGCAAGCAAACTACCGAGGCCTGACCTCGGCTTGCAGGCGAGCGCAGCTACCGATTTGGAAACAGCAACTCGTCGCCGATGTGGATCACGTACGGCTCATCGATGCCGTTCAATTCGGCAATCGCTTCAAAGCTATACCCGTACCGGCTCGCAATCGCCGCCAGCGTGTCCCCGCTCTGCACCGTGACCAGGAAATACCTCGGCGGTGCCTCCGTATGTACCGGAACCACGGTCGGCGTCGGCAGCTGCTCGAACGGCCCTTCGGGCACCTCCAGGTCGATCACAATCGGCTCCGGTGTTACCGGAATCACCGCCGGCGCCTGCCGCGTCGGGGCAGCGCTGGCCGCCGCCGTCGGCCGCAACTCCTCAGGCATCTCCGGCGGACGCCGCAAGCTTCGATCGACCAGCAGAATGAAGACAGCGCTAGCAATCAGGAGCGCGGCAACCGCCAGACCCGCGTACGTGCCAGCGGCGGGGCGCTCGAACGACTCGCCCGGCGGTTGGGATCCGGACCCACCCCCGGCCTCTGAGTATTGCTCGGCCACCGCCGGTCAAGGTATCAGACGATGACGGCCCCTCGCCCCATCCGCATCCACGGTCCCTGGGACCTCGGCGTCAGCGACTCCCCCCACCTGCGCGACGTCGCCTTCGAAGCCCGCAC
>DAOUIX010000154.1:0-15250 GCA_034423235.1 Chloroflexota bacterium
CCTGCTGGAGTCGGCCCAGCGGCTGTTGCTGCTCTTGCGCGATCCGCAGGCCGCCAGCGGACGCAGCACATCGAGCGTGGGTTCGATCGAGTCCGTTCCGGGGTCCGGCCAACAATCACTCCAGGCGGCCAGCGGGACGAGCAGCGGCTCGATGTCAGCGGCCGTTAGCGCGTCGGCCGCGTGCTTGGGACCCAGCAGGCCGGCGGCCTGCGGATCGCGCAAGAGCAGCAACAGCCGCTGGGCCGACTCCAGCAGGTTCGCCTGCGCCTGCACGGCCAGGACGATTGTCGACTGCTCGATGGCGCGTTGCAGGCGGCCCGCCTCGGCTGGAACGTGTGCGGCTTCGCGTTCGAGCAGTTCTCGGGGCGTGCGACGCGATGGTTGGTACGGGATCTGTTGAAGCCGGGCTCCCAGGCCGTGGGGATCAAAGAGCGGCGCGACCGGCTCGTAGCGCTGTCGGTCGATGTCGGCCGGCGACGTGACGACGAAGTCCGCTCGCAGCGGGCCTTCGAAGGTGACGACCACCAGGTCGTCGCCCCGCATCGAACGCGTGCGCCAACCGAGGACGGGGCAAATGGCTTGCAGGGTGTCCTCGATGCCGGCCATGAAGGCCTGCCGATCGTCGTCGGCAACCGCCAGCCGCAGGTCCACGTCGGACCAGCGGTCCGCCGTGCCGTCGGCCAGGCTGCCGCCGGCCCAGAGCGCCCTGACGCGAGGGTCGCTGGACAGAACCTGCTGCGCGGATTCGACGAAGCGGAGGTGCCGCCCGTCGGGCGCCAGGCCCGGGTTGGGCGGCAGGCTCATCCGGGTCGTTCGATCACGCTCAGAAGTTCGGCGTGAAAGGCGTCGACGTCGATCGAGTTGGCCAGCCGCAGCCCCGACGGCTCACCGGCCGGGCCAAAGCGAACCTGGCCGTCGACCACGCCGGCCCGCATGGGAGTCGAATCGAGCGTAAGAAACGTCTCGTCCAGCGCCAGGGTCAGCGCGGCCGGGTCGTACATGGAGGTCCAGTCGCGCTCGCGGCGATTGAAATACGTCTCCAGCATGGTGGCGAGGGATGCACCGACGCCGGGCGCCTGCCGCACGCGAGGCAGGTCCTCGCGCCGCAACCTGGCCTGGCATGTCACGACGTAGTCGCCTACCAGGACAGTCCCACCGCTGTTGCAGACGGAGGCCGCGGCCTCCGGGTTCGTGCCGAAGTTGTGCTCGCGCGGGAACGACGGCTCGTGCCGCCCGCCCATCATCACGATGCCGGCCAGGCTGTCCAGAGCCTCCGGTCGCTCGGCCAGCAGCGCCGCCGCGTTCGTCGCCGGACCAATGGTCGCCAGCCAAACGGGCCGCGGGGCCGAAGCGATTACGTCGGCCATCAGCTCGGTCGCCGAGCGAGGGTCGCACCGTGGATCGCGTGCGCCCGTCGGCGCCACCACATCGCCGGAGAGCGTCACGGTGTTGACCTCGCCACCGCTCGCGCCAGCCGCAACCGGAACGTCGTCGATCCCCATTTCGTCCAGCAGCCGCAGGGCAAGAGCCGCCCGCCAGCGGGTATTGCCCAGCACCGTGGTCACCGCGCAGAGATTGATGCGCGGGTGGCGCGCCGCGTAGGCAAGCGCAAAGACGTCGTCAACGTCGTCGCCGAGATCGGTGTCCAGGATGAGCGAAATCACGCCGTGCGCCTCCCGCGGTCGTCCAGCCGGGCCCCGGCCAGCATGGCCCTGGTGAATTGTGCCCGGCGGCGCTGTATGGGGGCCTCGTCGACCCCTGAAACTTGCGGCAGGGGCTGCGCGGGCGCATCCTGACGGAGACGACACGAATGGTCCCGGTACCGCTATGGCTACGAAGAACGGCTCGCTGTCTCACTTCCCGCCGCACCTGAAGGCTCAGCGAGCCAGCGACGTCCGACGCACGCTCCGCCGCCGGATCGCGCGGTTCGAGTTGCGCTACGAGATGTCCACCGCGGAAATGCTGGACCGGACCGCCACGGGCGAGATGCGGGAAACGGCGGAGATTTCACGATGGCAATACGACGCCGACATACTCGCGGACCTGACCGTCCCCGCGGCGAAAAGCACGGCTGGCTCTGGTTCGACCGCTACGAGCTGATCCATCGGGAAGTCCTGGCCGCCCACCCGTTTGTGGTCGTGGACCGCACACAGTTCGCTCCAGTTGCGGACAGACCCGACCGTATGCGCTGTCTGGGTCTCGTCGTCTGCCGAGGCGGCATTGAGATAGAGGTCGACAAGCACCTTGCCGTTCGCGGGTTCGACAATCGCGTTCAGGTCCGGGGCTTCAAGTACCGGTACCACGCGAGAATCCGGGAGCGAGGGTCTGGACGGAACGTTCTCCGCTACGACAGCGGCCACGCCCACACGCCCGACGTGTATCACCGGCACGAATACCACCCGAAAACCGGCCACGACCGCCTAACCACGCTGACTCGCGAGGAGTTCCCGGTTCTGAGCGAAATTGTGGACGAACTGGCGGAGATGTTCCCGCACGGCACATAAGGCCGCGTTCGACAGACAACGGCGTCTCGTGTAAGGGCTTCCAGGCCCGCTCAGCACCCGTCGGCCTGCCGGCTTCGGATTGCGGGCCTCATCCTTGGCGCACTCCAGCATGGCCACAGCTACAAGGCGGTCCCACAGCAAGGCAGGCGGCACCGGGGCTGTATCCAATCGCCAGCGTTCAGGCCTGACCGGAGTGCTTGCCCGGGTTCGACCGGGGACTGCGGACATCCAGATCAGGCGACGGTGAGCGCGCCTTCTTCGTGCAGTTCCTGCAAGGTGTCGGCCACCAGGGTGCGGACGGACGCGGCGGACTTGCCAACGGCGTTCCCCCAGGTGTCGATCGCGTCGTCCACGATCTGCTGGCCGGTTCGGGAACCATCCAGCAGGCGCAGCAGTGACGTGGCGGCGATGGATAGGAAGTGCGTCTTGGTGCTGTCGCCATCGGGAATCTCCACCAGCGTGGCTGGTCGCAGCACGTCTTCCTGGTCGTTGAGCATGTAGGGCTGCCACTGCACGCCGTCCATCCAACGCGGGACGCCGCCGAGCAGTTGCTCGACGGTGGCCGGCTGATAGTCGCTCGCCTGCCGTTCCTCTTCCAGAAAGTCCTCCAGTTGCGTCTGCTGCTCGTCGCTGAGTTCCAGTTCAAAGTTCTGGTAAATGATCTTGAGCTGTTCGGGACTGAACCCGCCGGCGTGCTTGAGCTTCAGGTGGCTGGTGGCGCCGGGACTGCGCGACACCCCGGCCGCGATCAGCGAAAACGCCTGTTGCAGCGAGAAGCTCTGCGACGGGTCAACAATGCGCCGGGCCTGCCAGAACCAGTCGTCGCGGTTGCGTTCGCCGTGATACCAGTGCAGGGCCAGCTCCAGGAAGTCTTGCGCGGTCTTGCGGTACTCGCTGTCGTACCAGTGCAGGGCCAGAGGTTCCAGTTCGGGCTGGCGCAGCGCCGCGGTCAGGGTCAGGGCGGCGCGAATGGCCCCGTTCATGGCCAGCGCGATGCCGGTGGAGAGCACCGGGTCGACAAAGCAGGCGGCGTCGCCGCAGAGCATGTAGCCAGGGCCGTGGAACGACTTGCAGAAGAACGACCAGTCGCTGTCCATCTCCACGCGGTCGGAGATCCACTCGGCCGAGTCCAGCAACCGGCGCAGTTCCGGGGTGACGGCCACGTTGTCCAGGAAGAACTCGACTCGCTGCTCTGGCTTCATCCCGCGCACGTGGCTGGGGTCGGTCACAAAGCCGACGCTGCTGACCTCGCCGGCCAGCGGAATGTGCCAGAACCAGCCGGCCGCGCTGGACACGATGTGCAGGTTGCCGTCGTCGTTGAGCGTCAGGTCGGGATAGACCTCGGAGAGCTTGCGCGCGCCGCGGTAGTACCCGGAGAGCGAGACGTGGCGCATCTCCTCGTTGAACTCCCGCAGGTTGAAGCGCGTGCCCAGGAGCGAGGACTGACCCGAGCAGTCCAGGATGTAGCGAGAGAGCAGCTTGCCTTCCGAGCCGTTGGGCCCGCGCCAGCGCAGGCCGGTCACACGCCCGCCCAGCTGGATGATGTCTGTAACCCGGGTCTCTTCCCACACGGCGGCGCCGCTGTCCTCGCTGTGGTCCAGCAGAATCTTGTCGAAGTCGGCCCGACGCACCTGGAAGGCGAAGAAGGCGTCGTCGATCATTTCCGAGAACCGCAGGGTCCAGGGCTCGCGAGAGCGACCCCAGATATAGGTCGCGCCGTACTTGCGGACGAAGCCGGCCTGCAGGACTTTCTCGGTGATGCCCATCTGGTCCAGCGCCAGGAAGGCGATGGGCAGCAGGGATTCGCCAATGTGCTCGCGGGGAAAGCGCTCGCGCTCCAGCACGGCAACCCGGAAGCCGGCGCGCGACAGGAGGGTGGCGGCGGTGGACCCCGCCGGTCCGCCGCCGATCACGGCCACGTCAACTTCAAAGCCATCGACCGGATGCGTGCTCATTGGAGGGCCTCCAGCCTGGCGCGGGCCTGCGCGAGATTGCCATTGATCATCGCATGCTGCTGGGGGAATGCGGCGGCGTTGAAGGTGGCGGCGGCGGCCTCAAAGCTGCGCACGGCCTCGGCCAGCGTCTCGGCGTCGCCGCCGCGCTGCATGAGCGCCACGGCCAGGTTGAAGTGGACGCTGGCGGACTCGCGCGGGTGGGTTTCCACGTCGTAAGCCCCGGCCGACGCCCGATAGGCTTCGATCGCGGTGGCGAGCAGATGCGGCGCGCCGCGCGCGGCCTGCGAGGTCAGGACCATGCCCAACAGCATTTGCGTCTCGGCATGGTCGGCCGGGTTTGCGTGGCGAGGCCGGTCCGCCAGCGCCTGGTGCAGGTGAGCCGCGGCTTCGGCCAGCGCCTGAGGTGAGGCGGCGCCGGATTCCAGGCCGAGGCGTCCCAGCAGGTGGTGCGCACGTCCGACCAGCGTCCGATCCTCGTCCGAGGCCTCCAATGCTCGATTCGCCGCCGCCGCGGCACGGCGCAGGTTGTCCGTGCGGTCGCCGTCGGGGCGGGCGGCCAGGGCCTCGGCCAGCGCGACCTGAAGCGAGGCGTAGGCCACGGGCTCGGCCTCGCGATTGACGGCGTCCAGACCGGACTCGAACGCCTCGACGGCCTCCCGGACATTGGCGGTCCGGTCGCCCGCGGCGGAGGCCAGCAGCGCCGAGCCCAGCGAGAGATTCACGCGGGCGAATTCCGTTGGAAACTGGGCGCGCGGCCAAGCGGCGAGCGCGTGCCGGCTGATCTCGATTGCCCGAGCGATGCGGGCCTGGCTGGGCGCCGGACCTGCCAAGATCACGCGCGGCGCTTCGATCAGCGCCGGCGCGACCAGCGCCGCCGAACTGACCCGGGACGCAAGCGCGAGCGCGGCCTCGAAATGGCTCAGCGCTGTGCTGGAGGCGTTCTCGCCGCCGCCCGGCAAGCGAGCGGCCCACAGGCGGCCATAGCCGAGCCGCAGTTCGGCGTGCCGGTCGGGCTGCCGCTCGGCCGGAGCGTGGGCCAAAGCGTGATCAAATGCCTCCGCCGCCTGGTCGAAGCGCAACGGGTCGTAGACCGTCAGTTCAACCTGCGTCAGCGCGGCCTCGGCGAGCGCGGCGGCGCGCAACTCGCCGCGGTCGCCCGCCGCGGCGAGCTCCGCCGCCCGCGTGAAGGCTGTCACGGCGGCGGCCAGGTGGCTCTGACGGTTGCCCTCCAGCTGCACGCGCCGGGCCTGGCCAAGCGCCAACTGGAACTCGGCATGCTCGGCGGGATGATGCTCGGGGGAAACCGACTGCAGGAGCGATTCGTACGCCGCCACCGCCTGCGCGCGGGCGCGGGCGTCCGGCGTAGCCGCCAGGACCGCGGCCACATTGGCCTGGGCGCGCGCGTGTTCCAGCGGGGACAGGTCCGGCGAGAGCCCTTCCAGCACGGTTTCGAAACACCAGCGCGCCGCCTCCAATTGGCCGCCAGCCCAATTGGCCAGGCCCAGCCCGTGGAAGGCGCGCGCGAAAGCCTCGGGAAACTCGTCGCGGTTGAAGACGACAATCGCCTTCTGGTAGCAGTCGATGGCCTCGTCCAGCACGTCGGGGTCGCCCAGGCGCGCGCGCAGATTCAATGTGTCGGCCAGGTCCAGGTGCAACGCGCCGAACTCCACGGGGAGGGCCGCCAGGTCGAATGCGGCGGCCGCCTCGACGAGGAGATCGGTGGCCGCGCGCACCTGCATGATGTCGGTGCTGTCGCGCAGGTCGCGCGCCTGCGCGATTTTCCGGCGCGCCGCCGCCAGACTGGCCTCGTCGGGAACGCGCGACTCAAGCTTCATGACGTGCGCGCTCGTCCGGGCGGCGCCGGCCCTATTCGCCGCCCGAGGCGCCGGCCATCAACTCGTCGAGGTTGGCCAGCGCCTGCTCGAACTCGGCTTTGATCCGTCCTCGATTGGTCAGCGAGCGAATGAGGCCGAGGGGGCCTCCGCCGGACCAGGTGCCGGTAAGGGTGATCTCGGTGTTGGCGGCGCTGGGGCGGAGGTCGATGGTGGTGCGGAAGTTCTGAAGGGCGCCGACGTCACGACCGTCCTGAACCTCCCGGACGTTGCGCCAGGCGATGCGACGCGAGTTGTCCCAGGCCACGACGCGCTGATGCGCTTCCACGCCGCTTTCCATCCGGGCCACGTGTTCCCTACCGAATGCCTTGGGCGAGCCGCCGGTGTGCTCGATTGCGGTCACGCCTGGCAGCCACTCGGGCATCCGGTCAAAGTCGGAGAGCACGTGCCATACGAGTTCCTGTGAGCCTGATATCACCTGGCGGGCAACGACTTTGGCCATCTGGGGCGATCCTCTCGACCGCGCGGCCGGGCAATGCGGGGCCGCGGAAGCTGGGCTGGACGGTCAGTGTGCGGCTTCAAGCGCGCCCGCCGCAAGGCAGGGGCGCAGTGCTAGGCTGAATGTCTACCTGTTCCTACTCGCCCGGCCCCCGTCGTCTAGAGGCCTAGGACACCACCCTTTCAAGGTGGAGACAGGGATTCGATTTCCCTCGGGGGTACCAGAACGCCCCGCGCCGCCTAGTAGTCGCCGCTGTTGGGGATGACGCAGATGAACTTCAGGCGGCCCGCGCCGGTGTTGCGGAACTGATGCATGGCGTCGGGCGGCACGTAGACGGCCTGACCCTCCGCGAACGGCTCCGCGCCGGTGGCGGTTTTGAGTTCGCCCGAGCCCTCCACGATGAAGACCTCGTGCTCCCAGGGGTGCTGGTGATACGGCGTGGCGCCGGCGGGCGCGACGTCGAACAGCCGCATGGCGAAATTGGGCGGCGCGACCTGGCTGGCCACCAGATCATGCTTGATGACGGTTCCAACCCCTTCCGGCGAGACATCCAGGGTGGGCGCCTCGGTGGGCGCCACGACAAACGGCTTCTCCACAGTGCGAGTGGCCACGGGGCTTCTCCAACGACCTGCGCCTGTTCAGCATACGACGGGGCGGGGGCCGAGCACCCGGCAGGCGCCAGCATGGCCAGATCGGCGTGCCGGATGGGCCTTCCGTGGCCTGCGCGGCGGTGGGGCGCTGGCGGGCGGCATTGCGTACGTTCACAATTGGCCGGCGGTTGCGAGAGCAGGGCGAATGACCACGGTTCGACTCCGGCGGGCGCTGGACCGCCTTGACGAGCTCAACAGCGCGGATCCGCACCAGATTCGGCTCCACGGCGAGGTCCGGCCCAAGGAGTTGACGCACGCCGCCCTGGTCTCTGCCTGGGTCGAGCGGCTGCGGCCGGGCGCGGACGATGCCCTGCGTATCGCGGCGCGGGGGCACCACGTGCGGCGCTGGGTGATCCCGCGGGGCAAGTATCCGCAGGGGCGGCGGGGCTACCTGCGCTGGCGGCAGGCGCTCCACGAGTTGCACGCCGAGACCGTGGGCGACGTGATGACCGAGGCCGGATACGGCGCAGCGGACATTCGGCGCGCCCAGGATCTGGTGCGAAAAAAGAACCTGCGTCGCGATCCGGACGCCCAGGCGATGGAGGATGCGCTGTGCCTGGTCTTTCTGGAAACGCAACTGGGGGAATTCCGCGCCGGACGGCCAGACGAACGCACGGCCGAGATATTGCGGAAGACGTGGGACAAGATGTCAACCGACGCCCGCGCGCTGGCCCTTGCGCTGGATCTGACGCCTGGCGATCGCGGGTTTTTGCTCCGCGTCCTCCAGCCCGGCGAGGCTTCCTGAACGAGACGCCGAACTCATTTTGATACGGGCAATAGCAGAAGGGCCGATGGCTCCGTTATGGTGAGTAGGCAGTGGTTCGGGGGTTGATGCGCGGTGGCGGCCAGTCTTGACGATGTTCAGCGCCTGATCTTTGCCGTCGTCCACCGGGACGACGCCGAAGATGTGACGCGGGTCCTGGTTGAGTCCGGCTACCGCGCGACGCGAATCGACGCCCAAGGCGGCTTCCTGCGGCGAGGCAATGCCGTGTTCATGGTGGGGGTCGGGGCCGAACAGGTGGACGATGTGATCGAGAAAGTTCGCGGGGCGGCGACGCACGCCTCCGGGCAGTCCAAGAGCGGGTCGGCGTACGGCATCGTGTTCGTGGTGCGCGTGGACGCCTTTGCCCGCCTGTGAGTCCCACGCCGATGGACACGCACGATGGCTGAACCGCTGGCCTACGACCGGATGGTGCTGTGCGTGGTGCAGGACGACGACGCCAGCGAGTATTCCAACGCGCTGCGCGAGGCCGGGATTTCGCATACGCGGGTGGCCAGCGCCGGTGGGTTCTTGCAGGCCACCAACGCCGTCTTCGTGGTGGCGCTGGAGGCCGAGCGGCTGGAGGAACTCAAGGAAGTCACCGCCCGCACCTGCATCACGCGCACCGAACTGGTGACGCTGCCGTGGACGGGTGAGATCGACCTATCGCTCCCCGTCGAAGTCGAAGTGGGCGGCGCGGCCATGTTTGTGCTGAAGCTGGAGCACGCGGAGCGGCTGTAGCTCCCGGCGTCAGGTCGGGTCGCCGCCGGCCGCGGCCCACCACTGCTCAAGGTTGGCCATGCCGGCCGCCCCGTCGTATGCGGCGATGCGCGTTCCGAATGTCCAGGAGGCGCCGTGGGCGACCGTCAGCGGCTCGTACATGGTCGGGTTCAGCAGGCTGGTGCCGTAGAAGCGGGCAAACGTGGGGACGGGCGCGGAGGCCGGATGCGCCATCAGGGCGGCGCCGCAGACATGTCCGCCGATGGCGCCGCTGACATCGACCCAGCGGACCGGATGCCCGTTGACTTCGTCAGCGCTCTGCCGTCCTTCCGAGTCGCGCATCACGCCGCCGTCGTCCTGGTCCAGGGCGTCGATCAGGCGACAGCCCGCCCAGGCGTGGTTGTCCACCCCCAGTTCCAGCGAGCCATGCGAGGCATGCAGCGTGGAGACCATGTCCAGCAGGTGCGCCGGCCCGGCGCGCCGCACCTGGTGCGTGCGGACCTCGGTGGCGATCACCGTGCCCTGTCGGTCACGCCACTCAAGGTCCAGGTCAATTCGCGCGCTCTCGCTGTCGGCGTCCGCGGACGTCCGAACCGGCACGATCCAGCCGGCGTCGACGAGGTCGTGAAAGAAGTTGACGCCGTTGACCTGCGCGTGGCCGATCCAAACGCCCTTGTGATGCGGAAAGTTGTGGGCGCCCATTTCAGTCACGGGGATTCCCGCCGGCGTGTAGAGCGGATGCACGCAGGGACGCATCAGGAACAGATCCTTGTCCGCGCCACCCAAGTTGAGCGCCATGACCGTGCGCTTGCCGTCGAGGACTTTAAGGCGATTGAAAAAGCGGGGTTTCTGACGCTGAATCTGCATGGGTGGCGCTATCCGTTTACTCGGTTCGGTTTCCCGCGTGGAGGCCCCGCGCTTGACCAGTTTTGGTCGGCTGGCTAGTCTGCCCTACTTTCGTCGCTCTTGAAGTGGCGAGTCTGCGGTCATGCACCTACTGGGTGCGGAGCAGGCACGTCGGACAGGGGCTGCCCGGGAGGGAGCGGTCGCAGAGAATGGTTACCCGAAGACAAATGCTTCGGATGGGCGGCACCGCCGCCTTGGGGATTTCCGGCGCGGTAGCGCTGGCGGCCTGCGGCGAGACGCAAGTCGTCACTAAGGAAGTTCCGGTCGACAGGGTCGTGGTCAAAGAGGTTCCGGTCGAGAAGATCGTGACCCAGCAGATCGAAAAGGTCGTCACGCAGGAAGTCGAACGGGTCGTCCGCCAGGAAGTCCCGGTCGAGAAGGTCGTTGAGGTTCAGAAGGTCGTCGAGAAGGTCGTGACTCAGCAGGTTGAGGTCGAGAAGGTCGTGGAAGTCGAGAAGGTGGTCGAAGTCGAGAAGATCGTCGAGGTCGAGGCCATGCCGCAGCGTCCGCGCGCGGTCATTCGCCTGGCCAACGACCACTCGTCCGGCGCTCGCGGCGCGGCGATGAACTGGGCGCTGGACAAGTTCCACCAAGAGTTCCCGCACATCGCCATCAAGTTCGAGCCGCAGGACCACCTGTACGTGGACTCGTTCTCGATCCACATCGCGGCCGGCACGCAGGCCGAGTTGGCGCTGCTGGACGGCGGATTCTTCAACACCTGGGTGCACCGGGGCGGCTTTGCCCGCATTGACGGCGCGCTGAACAAGCACCCGGACTGGGATCCCACCAAGTGGTACGCGCCGCCGGACGAAATGACGGTCGGCCAGTTCGACGATGACCGAGTCAACTACAAGGCCCCGCACACCACGGGCTACGGCGGGGTCGCCCAGTTCGGGATGCCCTACCAGGGCAACATCAACGGGAAGATCTACAACTTCACGCTGCTGGAGGAACTCGGGATTCCGATGCCGGTCGAGGGCTCCTACCACCTGGAGCGCGAGGCCGCGGACCTGTTTGCGCAGTCGTCCGACCCGGAAGCCGGGACGTATGGCGTACGCATGTCGTCCAACGCCTGGATCGTCTGGGGTAGCTGGGCGCGGGCCCTGCAGGGCAGCGGGAACCACATGTACCGCGCACCCGACCAGTTGCACTGGGACATCTTTAACGATGGCGGCCATCGCGGCTTCGCCTACGCGGTCAACACCGTGTTGGACGGTGTCGCTCCGCCGTTCGACCAGGTCCAGCAGATTGCCGGCGAGTTCGGCGACCCGTTCTCGGCCGGCAAGATGGCTACGTATTGGACCGGCGGTGGCGTTGGCGGGACCATCCCGCGCATCAAGGATCGCTTTTCCTGGGGTCTTGGACCCATTGAGGAAGGCGACCGCGGCGGCGCCCCGCACCACTTCACCAACCAGGGCCAGTACTGCACGGCTACGGCCGAACGCAACGGCCTGGTGGAGGAGTGCACCGAGACCTTGCTGTACTTCGCGGGTCCGGAGGTTCAGGGCCGCATCGCCATCGACCGCGGCTCCCTGCCCATGCTGAAGACGGTGATCGAGTCCGACGAGTTCAAGGCCGGGCCACCCGAGAACCACGGGTACTACAAGACCTGGATGGACAAGACGGACCACCACCACTGGCAGAACGGCCACCCCAACTGGTGGGAGTGGTACGAATCCTTCCGCGCCGCGACCCCGCCCTTCATCGGCGACATGTCGATCGAAGAGGGAATGCAGCACATCATCAACACCTCCGACCGTGTCCTGGAGGACAACAAGGAGGAGTACGACGACTGGAAGGCCTGGATCGAGGCTCTGCCGCCTTCGGCCTAGTTTCCAGACCCTCGTCCGATTGATCGGGCGAGAGACCGTCGGCCCGGCATATGCCGGGCCGACGGGTCGTTTAAGGCCCCGGCCGGCGTGTTGGCGGACGTTGGTTCGCCAGAGTGCTGCGATAGGCTCCGGTTGCTGAGACCGCCCGCGACGCGCTGGGACCGGCAACTGGCTGCTGTGTCCAAGACGAACATTGGGGAGCAAACCGGCATGAGCTTCAAAGTCGGGATCATCGGGCATACCGGGCATGGCAACTACGGCCACTATCTCGACATGGCCTTCGTCGGCGTCGAGGGCGCGGAAATCGTGGCCCTGGCCGACCCGGACGACAGAGGCCGAGCCGAGACAGCAGAGAAGACCGGCGCTCGCGCGGCCTACGCGGACTACCGCGAGATGCTGGACGTCGAGAAGCCCGACATCGCCGTGGTGGCCTCGCGCGAAGTCGGCGATCACCGCGACCTGGTCATCGACGCCGCGCGGGCCGGCGCGAACGTCTACCTGGAGAAGCCCGTGGCCACCGCTCCCGAGGATGTTGACGCCATGCAAGCCGCCTGCGATGAGTCGTCGGTCATCTGCGTGGTCGCCCATCCCTGGCGCGGCCATCCGCCGATCCAGCGCGTGGCGATTCCCCTCATCAAGTCAGGACGCATTGGCGAACCCCGCCTGGTTCGCGTGTTCGGCAAGGACGGCGAGAAGGGCGGGAACGAGATGTTCCTGGACCTGTACCCCCACTTCTTCGACTTCCTCTGGCAGGTCTTCGGCGTCCCCCTGTGGTGCAGCGCCCACCTGACCCAGGACGGCCGCACCTGTGAGCAATCCGACCTCAGGCCCGGCTGGGAAGGCATGGGGCTGGTGGCCGGCAACGGCCTCAAGGCCTATTACTGCTTTGAGGGCGGCGTGGCGGCCGACTTCGAGTCCTACCAGGGCGACGGCGCCTCGGACCCCTACCGCGTTGACCTCTACGGCACCGAGGGCACGATCTCCCTGCCCGGGCCAATGGGACGAGGCCCCGACATCTACTGGCACCCCCGGGCCAACCCGGAACTGATCGGCGACGACGGCTGGGAAGTCATTCCCGCCGAGCCCCCGCCGGACCGCCACAAATGGCTGAGGGCGCACAAGCGCATGGCCCGCTCGATGATGGACATGCTGGAGGGCAAGCAGCCCGAGTGGGACCTGGTGCAACTGCCAAACGCCAGGCTCTACCTGGAGATGGCCCTGCTGGCCCACGCCTCGCACATGCAGGGCGCCCGCGTCGGCCTGCCGCTGCCCGACGGCAAGAACCCCTTCGACCACTGGACGGCCTGATCACTCGTCCAGGGACCACTCCCAGGGCGCCATGTTTCACGTGAAACATTCGGGCGAAGATCGGCCAGTTCTGTTTGCCAAAGCGTCCGTAGCCTCGGCGGGCTGATCTGCCCAGTTCCGTGGAACGCGCCGCGTTCTGCGATGATGCCGTTCGAACCGGTCGGCGGCCTGCGCGGCAACCGCCTGGCGCGCTGATCTCTCAGGGGGTGGAGAAATGTCAGCCAGCGATCTTCCGGCCTTTCGCGTTGGGGTGGTTGGATGCGGCGGGATCAGTTCCCGCCACGGTCGCGCCGGCCTTGAATCCGAGAAGCTCCAACTAGTCGCCTGCTGCGACATCCGCGAATCCGTGGCCCGCGAATGGGCCGAGACCTATGACTGCGAGGCCTGGTACACCGACTACGAGGAGATGATCCGCGACCAGGACCTGGACGGTGTGGTGCTGGCCACCTGGCCCAACCAGCACCGCGAACAGGTGGAGCGCTGCCTCAACGCCGGCGCCCGCAACATCCTCAGCGAGAAGTCGCTGACCGCAAACGGACAGGAAGCGCTGGAGCTCGCGCAACTGGTTGAGTCGGCCGGCGCCTACCTGATGGAAGGCTTCATGTACCGCCACCACCCGTTTGTCGCCGAGCTCGAGCGCCAGGTCGCCGCTGGAACCATCGGCGAGATCGACTCCGTCAGCTCCAAGTTCAGCACCTTCGATTACGAGCACGAGAGCCCCGACGATCCGAACCGCAACTGGCGCCGCGATCCCGAGCGCCTGGGCGGCTCGCCCTGGGACATCACCTGCTACGCGATCAACGCCGTCAACCACTTCGCGTCCATGGGGGCGGGCGGACGCGGCACCGGCAAGGGCTCGAACCCCAATGGAACGCTCGGCTCCGACGCCAAGAGCCTCGTCGCCGCCCGGCCGACCAGGGTCTGGTCAGTCGGGAGCATCAGCCAGGTCTACGGCACCCTGAATCGTCAGTTCGGCCTGATCGAGTACGACAGCGGCTGCGTGGGTTACGTGGAAGGCAGCCGAAAGTCCCACATCAGCGAGGAGCTGCACATCGCCGGCAGCGAAGGCCGCCTCCTCATCCGCCGGGCTTGGCGGCCCCAGGCCGAACCGGTGATCGAGCACCAGTACGGCAACGGCGAATGGCGGGAAATCCCCGTTTCGGGCGCCGAGATGTACCGCTTGCAGATGGAGAACTTCGCGGACGTGTCGCAGGGCGTCGCCGAGCCGGTGATGCCGCTGATCCAGACCGTCGTGAACATGTACACCATCGAGGCGACGGTTACCAGCCAGCTCGAGGACCGCCTCGTAGACGTCGAACTCCCGGCCAGCCTCTTCGACGACGCGTCATAGCCGACGAGCCGGCGTGAGTGTCGAGTCTCGCACCGCGGCGGCCGCTACTGGCCCCTCATCACCCACGGCACGGCTCGCGAGCCTCGATGTTTCACGTGAAACATCGAGGCGAACATCCGACAGTTCCGATCGCGCAGGAATCCGGAGCCTCGGCGAGCTGACAGAGACGGTTCCGTGCGACGCGCCGCGTTCTGCGATGCTGCCCGTTGAACCGGTCGGCGCCCTGCGCGGGACCCGTCGGGCGCGCTGATCTCTCAGGGGGTGGAGACATGTCAGCCAGCGATCTCCCGGCATTTCGCATCTGAGTGGTTGGATGCGGCGGAATCAGTAACAGCCACGGTCGCGCGGGACTGGCGTCCGACAAGCTCCAGCTCGTCGCCTGCTGCGACATCCGTGAGTCCGTGGCCCGCGAATGGGCCGAGACTTACGACTGTGAGGCCTGGTACACGGACTACGAAGAGATGATCCGGGACCAGGATCTGGACGGCGTGGTCCTGGCCACCTGGCCCAACCAGCACCGGGAACAGGTCGAGCGCTGCCTCAACGCCGGCGCCCGCAACATCCTCAGCGAGAAAGCCCTGACCGGGACCGGGCAGGAAGCCTGGGAGCTTGCACAGCTGGTTGAGTCCGCGGGCGCGTTCCTGACGGAAGGCTTCATGTACCGCCACCACCCGCACGTGGCCGAACTGGAGCGTCAGGTGGCCGCGGGCACCATTGGCCGGATCGACTCGGTCAGAGCCACCTTCAGCGCCTTCGATCCTGAACCCGAAAGCCCCACCGATCCGAATCGGAACTGGCGGCGCGATCCCGAGCGCCTGGGCGGCTCGCCCTGGGACGTCACCTGCTACGCCATCAACGCGGCCAACCACTTTGCGTCGATGGGCGCGGGCGGACGCGGCACTGGCAAAGGTTCCAACTCCGAAGGCAAGCTCC
>DAOUIX010000155.1:0-9136 GCA_034423235.1 Chloroflexota bacterium
AGAGCTACTTCGTGTCCAACACCTTCGAATACCCGATGGCGCCCGGCGTCAAGACGCATCCGGGCGTCACACCATTGGACACCATCAATCGGCCCGACATCAAGCCGGTGGAGTTGACGGATCTGCAAGGAACGCAGGACCTCCTGCGGCGCCTCGAGATCCTTCCCTAACACCGTGCCTAATGGCCTCGGTCCCCGCCGACGAGACCTTCCCCAGGTCGTTTATTCCCCGCCGGTCCCCGCCGGTAGGGCTGACGCTCCTGGCCGTGGCGATCACCGCGCTACTCGTGTTGCCGGTGATCTACCTGGGGATCCGGTCCTTCGACGCGGGGACCGAGGCTTGGCAACTCCTTGCGCGGCCGCGCATAGCTGCCGTAATTGGACGTAGCCTACTACTCGTCGTCTCGGTCACGGTCGTCGCCACCGCGCTGGCTGTGCCCATCGCCTGGCTGCTGACCCGCACCGACCTTCCAGGCCGCGGCTGGTGGACGGTCGTAATGGCTCTGCCCCTCGTAGTCCCCAGCTTCATCTACGCACTCGTAGCCGGAACCGCGCTCGGACCGCGCGGCCTTGTGCAGAAGGCGCTCGAGGGCCCGTTCGGAGTGACCGAACTCCCGAACCTGTACGGCTTCCCGGCTGCCCTCCTGGCTCTGGCGCTTCTCACCTACCCATACGTCCTACTCCCAACCATGGCGGCGCTTCGTCGCCTTGACCCCGCGCTCGAAGAGGTCAGCCGCTGTCTTGGCCGGGGAGCGCTGCAAACCTTTGCAACGGTAACCCTTCCCTCACTCCGACCGGCAATCGCCGCCGGGGCGCTTCTGGCGGCGCTCTACACCCTGTCCGACTTCGGAGCCGTCTCCCTCCTCCGCTTCGAGACCTTTACCGCGGCAATCTTCGTGCAGTACGAGTCCGCCTATAGTCGCTCGGCCGCAGCCGCCCTCTCACTCGTTCTCGTGGCTGCCGCTATCGCCATCGTCACCCTTGAGGCCCGCAGCCGAGGCCGTTCTCGCCACCATTCCCTTGGTCCCGGCGCCAATCGAGAGTTTCGACCACTCCCGCTGCGCCGTTGGCGCTGGCCGGCCATCGCCGGATTGAGCGTGGTCGCGGTTGCCACGACTGTCGGCCCGGGCGCTGTTCTTCTGTACTGGCTGGTTCGCGGCCTCGCGGCCGGCGAAAGGCTCCTGGAACTCGTTGAACCCCTGGTCAACTCCGTCGGCGTGTCCGCGCTGGCCGCCGCCATTCTGCTGATCGTGGCCATTCCACTCGGCGTCCTCCTCGTGCGCTATCCCAGTCCAATGGCCCGCTTGCTTGAGCGCGGCTCCTACGTCGGCTTTGCCCTGCCCGGAATCACCGTCGCCATTGCCTTCATCTTCTTCGGCATCAACGTGGTGCGACCGCTCTACCAGACACTCGTGCTGCTCTTGGCCGCATACGTCGTGCTCTTCCTCCCTGCAACCCTCGGCGCCGTCCGCTCAGGGCTCCTGCAGGTCGATCCTCGCACCGAAGAAGCCGCCCGCACCCTTGGAAAAAACCCCCGCCAGGTCCTGTGGCGAGTCACCATTCCCGCCGTCCGTGGCAGCATGGCCGCCGGCGCCGCCATGGCCTTCCTCCTCGTCATGAAAGAACTGCCCGCCGCGCTCCTCCTGGGCCCCATCGGCTTCCGAACCCTCGCCACCGTCACCTGGGCCGCCGCCGACGAAGCCTTCTTCGCCCAGGCCGCTTCGTCCTCGCTCTTGCTGATCGTCGTCGCTTCGCTTCCTCTCGCCTTGATCCTCGCCCGCCGCGGCCCCGCCGGAATCCTGCGCGCCTCCAGCTGAACCACCCGCGTATCATGCGGGTCTCGGTCCTCACGCAGGACGCGCCATGTACGACCCGCACCTGCATCTCTTGATCGACGACCACGAGGTTCTCTACCGCTCCGGCCTCACCCGCTTCGTCGAACAACCCCAGCGCGTCTCCCTCGAACCGGTCCTCAAGGCTGAAATGCCCTGGGAGCACCGCCACCTCTCCCTCTGGGGCTCCGTCCTGCACAACGGCCACGAGTTCCAGATGTGGTACATGGCCATTCCTCCCGAACGCCGCCGGGGCTACGACCGCATCTGCTACGCCACCTCGTCCGACGGCGTGAACTGGACGCGCGGCGACTTCGATCGCTACCCCCTCCCCGAAGCCCCCCGCAACAACCTCGTCTACCGGGACGAGCAACTGCCCCGGATTCGCCGCAGTCACCCCTTCACCGTCCTTCGCGACCCCCTCGAACCCGACCCGCAACGCCGCTACAAGTTCATCGGCTATATGAACGATGCCGACCATAATCGCGGCTACTCCGTCGGCTTCAGCCTCGACGGGATCGATTGGACCTGCGCCCCCCGCGTCCTCCTCCCCCGCGGCGACCGCACCGCCGTCGGCCAGGACTTCGTCAACGGCGGCTTCGTCATGACCTCGCGCGGCGACAACCGGGGAAGGGACCGCGAGGCTGGACACAAGACCCGGCGGGACATCGCCATCTCGCGTTCACCGGATCTCCTCAACTGGACGCCCGGTGTCAGGGTGTTCGAGGGTGACGACGACGATCCGCCCGGAACCGAGTTCTACGGCATGCCCCTCTTCATGTGGGGCAATCAGTGGATCGGCTTCCTGGAGTACTACGACCCGCAAAACGAAATCCTCAACGTGCAGCTGACCACCAGCCGGGATGGTGACCGTTGGGAGCGCGCCTGCTCCCGCCGAACCTACTTCGACGTTGGCTCCTCCGACTCGTGGGAAAGCACCTGGGTCGTCTTCCCACCGTCGCCTCCCATCGTCGTCGGCGACGAAATGCTGCTCTGGTACACGGGCCGCCCCGTGGCCCACAGGCGACCCGAGGGCTTCCCGTTCGGCTCAGCCATCGGTCTCGCCCGCGCCCCCCGCGATCGCTTCGCCGGCCTTCGCGTCGGACCCGACGGCGGCGAACTCACCACCGACTGGGTTGAAGTTGGCGGTCCGCGCCTGCTGCTCAACGTCGGAGCCGCCGCTGGCCAACTCTCCGTCGCCGTCACCGGCGATGACGCCCAGCCCCTTGAGGGCTTCGACCACGCAGACTGCGACCTCGGCGTCGAGAGCGGCGTCGACATCGACGCCACCTGGAACGGCCGTAACCTTGCCTCCCTCGTCGGCCGAAGCGTCCGCCTCCACATCAAAATCACCTACGCCACCCTCTACGCCTACCGTTTCACCAGTGACTGAAAGCAGTGATTCCCCATGAGTGACCTCGCCCTCCTCGGCGGCCAGCCCGTCCGTTCCGAACCGTTCCCCGAATGGCCCATCGTCGAAGAGTCCGACGTCCAGGCCGTCGCCGAAGTCGTTCGCAGCGGTGCCTGGGGACGCCTCGGTGCCAACCAGGTCCACGAGTTCGAAAAGGCTTTCG
The DNA here is from genome assembly GCA_034423235.1 of Chloroflexota bacterium. Taxonomy (GTDB): domain Bacteria; phylum Chloroflexota; class UBA11872; order UBA11872; family UBA11872; genus UBA11872. The sequence goes on from DAOUIX010000155.1 coordinate 3,406, forward strand.
CCGCCTACCAGGGTGCCGCTTACGGCCTCGGCGTCAACAGCGGCGGCGTCGCCCTCGAGCTCGCCCTCATGTGCCTCCACTTGCCACGCGGCGCCGAAGTCCTCGTCCCGGCCTACACCTACATGGCCACCGCCACCTGCATCCTCCGCGCCGGCCTCACCCCCGTCTTCGTCGACATCCACGAGGACACCTACAACATCGACCCCGCCCGGCTCGAGTCAGCCGTTACCGACCAGACCGGCGCCATCCTCGTCGTCCACTTCGGCGGCCTCTCGTGTGACATGGACGCCGTCCTCGCGATCGCCGCGAAACACGGCCTCCGTGTCGTCGAGGACTCCGCCCACGCCCACGGCGCGACCTGGCGAAACCGCGGCCTCGGCACCATCGGCGACGTCGGCTGCTTCAGCTTCCAGGCCAGCAAGAACCTCAACGCCGGCGAGGGCGGCATGCTCCTGACCAACGACGCCGAGATCTACACCCGCGCCATCGAGTACCACGACCTCTGGGCCGGCGGCATGCTCGAACGCGAAGGCCAGATCGGCCAGGGCAGCATGCGTTCAGGCGCCACCTGGGACTATCCGGTCGCCGCCTCCAGCAACCGCATGCCCACCTACCAGGCCGTCCTGCTCCACCGTCAGCTCGAACGCCTCGAAGAACAGACCGAGCGCCGCGCCGCCAACGCCGCCTACCTCGACGACCTGCTCGATGACCTCGAAGGCATCCAACCCCGCCGCCAGGACGACTGGGTCACCCGTGATTCCCGGCACCTCTACATTTGCCGTTACGACGCCGACGCCTTCGACGGCCTGCCCCGCGAGACCTTCATCAAGGCCCTCAACGCCGAGGGCATCCCCGCCGCCCCCGGCTACGGCCGCGCCCTCCACCGCACCGGGCTCTTCCAGAACCGCAATGGCGAACTCGCCCGCTTCTGGAATCGCAACGGCGGCGTCCCCGACATCGACTACCAGTCCGCCCCCTGCCCCGTCACCGAACGCCTCTGCGCCGGCGAAACCCTCTGGCTCAGCCAGAACGTCTTCCTCGACACGCCCGAAGGCATGGCCCATATCGCCACCGCCATCGAAAAAATCCGCGCCTCCGCCTCCGACCTGGCCCCATAAGGGCGCAGTCCACCCGTAGGGGCGCTTCGCGAAGCGCCCTCTCTTCCGCTCAAGGCGTCTCAACTACCACTCGACGCCGCGTCCCTACGCCCACTCCCCTGTCGGCTCCGGCCACGGCAATTCCTCGCGTGGCCCTCCATTCGGCCCCCAGCCAAAGTCCGCCCACCCGCGCGAGACATACAACCGCGGTGCCGGAAACCCGTCGTACAAGTGCACGTGCAGCGGCGCGCCGTCCCTGCCGTCGCGACCCCTGAATAGCACGTAGCTCCCCCGGTAATCCTCAAACCGCCCAATTTGCACGCATTTCGCAAACCGGTCTGGATCCTCGCCAAACACCCGCGCCGCATGCTCCAGCGCTGCCCTCGCGTCCGGTCCGCGGTCTTCCGGCGCCGGCGGCCAGATCACGTCACACCACAGCGGCAAATCGCCCGCATCGGCTGCACCGTCCGCCGTCGTCACCCACGTCGGCGTCGACCATGCAAAGCCGCCGTTCGACTGCGTCACCCGTACGTAGTACCAGGTTTCCCCCGCCAGCGGCGCCGGATCCGTCCAGTCCGCGCTCGCATCCAGGCTGCCGGGCATCAGTGTATGCACCAGCCGGTCACCACGAATTATGTCAACCCGATCGATCGGCGCCGTCCCATGCACCGCCACTTGCAGATCAACCGAACCATCACTCGAAACCTCAGACCCCGCGGGCTCCCCGTTCACCTCCACGTCCAGCAGAATCCGGTCCCCCGTCGTCGCATACGTCCGCCGCCCGAAAAAGGCGTCCCGCACGCCCTCCCGCGTCAGTTCCGGCGCAAACACCGCCGTCAAAGCACTGCGCACCGCAAACGGCCGACGCGGCGTTTGGCCCTGGCCGAATCTCGGCCACACGTCGTACCCCGGATGCCCCGCGTGCTCGTCAGCCATCCCCACGCTCGCGAACTTGTAGCCCTGCTGCAGTCCCTCGAACACATACCACTCGGCGTGTTGATGCATGGCCGAAATCTCGATTGTCGGCATCACGTCTTCCACGCCGTCCCCGTACCGCTGCCAGTCCGATCGCTGCGCCGCGTGCGACCCGATAAACACCTTCCCGTTCGTTGCCCGCGCCGCCTCGATCGTCTCCGCGATCGTGTCCTCGATCACCAGGTCGGCGTCGTCCTCCATGAACCACACCGTCAGGTCCCCGGCCGCCCTCCGCCGTTCCCATGGCGTGCGCTCGTAACCAAGGAACGTCACGAACCGCCCGGGCTCATGCCAGTCGCGAGCCGTGCGCTGCAGCTCCTCCCACATCTTCCGCACGTCCAGCACCGGCGGCCGGTTGAACGCCCCGGTCGCCCGACCCGGCGTGCTGTAGATGTGGTCCGTCAGGCTGTAGAAATCCAGTCGCGCCTTGTTCCGCGCGTAATCGTGGTTCCAAGCCGCCGTTCCCGTCGCGTCCGCGTAGTCCGCATGACAGTGCATGTCGCCCCAGTAGACCCGCTCGCCGGGTTCGACCTGGCAACGAGTCGGGTTCGACGTCCCTGAAAGCGAACCGTCCCCACTCGTGACGGTCAGCCGGTGTACTCCCAGCCGATCGAACTGCAGCCCTTCGACTTCGACAATCCCCCCGTCGTCCTCTGCCACTGAAGCTCTGGCCAACTCAACCCCGTCCAGGCTCACTCGAAGCTCGCCCACGTACGCCGCGCCAGGGTTCGAGTTCACGTCCTCCGCCCGCACGTGCAGTGCGAACGGCTCGTCCAGCCCCACCACTGATGGCGCCGTAACCCCCAGCTTCGTCGGCGGACCCGGCACGATCGACGCTGTCACGCAATACGGCAGGTAAGTCCAGGTCCCGTCGCCCACGTGGTCCACCGCCGCGTAGTAGTTGATCCGCTCGATGCTGTACGCCGGCGCCGCTGTTGGCTCGCCGGCCCCTACCCGCAGCACCACCTCGTCCCCGTGCCGCAACTCGCCCCGAACGACCCGCACCTCGCAGAACCGGTTGTCCTTGTACGTCCGCGCCAGGTGAACCAGTTCCAGCTCCGCGTCCCCGTCCGTCGCCACCGTCACGTAGTCCCAGCCGTTGGGATCCTCCGTCTGCGGCAGGTACGCGCACGGCACGTTCGTCTGATCGTTCCAGAAACTAATCGCCCCGCCGTCCCGTACCGGCTGGTCCCCGCACCGGTACCTGAACGTCCACGTCCCTAAGCTCCCCGCCTCAATCTCAATCGCATGTCCCTCATCCCGGCCAAACCCAACGGTCAAGTCCTCTTGGTAACAGTCATCCCTCGGCAGCTCACCCACAACACACTCCCTTTCTGTCGCCAGCTTCGACGAGGCTCACCACGCCATGAGGATCAACAGACTGTCCTGCGCCCGGACATCTCGGGACGGCAACCAGACATGGCCGTGGATTAGGCCCCGGGACGGCGCCTTCTCCCTCTCCATGGCAGGGAGAGGGCTGGGGTGAGGGTCGAAACCCCCCAATCAACTCCCCAGCCCGAATTGCGGCATCCAATCTCCTTTAGTTCAAGAGCAGGTTCCCCGATGAACTACACCCACCCGTGCTCGATATTCACCGGCGATCCCGTCGTCTGCGTCGTCCAGTCGTAACCGGAGTCCAGCACCACCTCTTCATTGGTGATCGCCGACTGCTCCGCCGCAAACAGGATCTCCATGATGTGCCGGCCGTACGGTCCGTGCGTTGGGGGTTCGATGTTCTGCTCGATGCTGTCCACGAACCCCTTCCACTCGTACTTCATCTCCGCCGGCGGGTCGTCGAACGGGCGGTCTTCCCACTCGTCGCCCTTGCCCACCCGCACGTACTTTTCGCCGTGCTGGCTGAACCGCAGCGTCCCGTTCGCGCAGATCACCTGGCACGAGTAATCCGGCGCCCCGTCGGCAAAGCCCACCGACACCGCAACACCCGCCAGCCCGTTCTTGTAGCGGATGAACGCCGTCGCCGAGTCGTCCCCCGCCTGGTAGTGCGCGCGCGTTCCGATCGACGCCGACACCGACATTGCCTGCGACCCCATCACCCAGGTCAGCCGGTCTACCACGTGCACCCCATTCGCCAGCCACATGCCCCCGCCGTGATACCGGCTGCGGTACTGCGGACGCCGCGAAGCGTGACCCCAGTTCTTCGACATGTAGCAGACCGCCGTGATCAACGGTCCCAACTCGCCCGAATCCAGGATTGCCTTCGCTGCCAGACTCGTCCCGTAGAAATGCTGGCTCAGCCCCACCATCAGCTTTCGGTCGTTCGCGTCCGCCGCCTCGATCATCTCGTCGCACTGCTGCAGGTTGATCGCCATCGGCTTCTCAACCAGCACGTGCTTGCCGGCGTTTAGCGAGTCGATCGTCAGCCGGTGATGCAACTGGTGCCCCAGCACCACCGCCACCGCGTCGATCTCATCGTCCTGGAGCAACTCCGTGTGAGACGAATAGCCCTTCGGGATGTCATAGGTCTCCATGTACCGCTGCCGAGGCTCCTCGAAAAGGTCCGCCACGGCCAGCACCTGCACGTTGTCCAGCGACTTGATGGCCTCACAGTGCGAGCGGGCAATCCCGCCCAACCCAATGATCCCCACGTTCAACATAGGACCCCGACTCCCTCAAGAGCACCCCCAACCACACCCCGCAGCCTAGGCCATTTCACCCCACGCCGAAACCAGCCGCCCTGCAACCGTGTGGCCGACGAGCGATGGCCTCTGTCCCAGTCGCCAACCTTCCAGCGATTGACTAGCCTCGCTCGGTCATTCCAGGTCAAGCAGGTGCTGGAGTCTCAGCAACATCCTCGGAATGTCAGTTTGAATGATGTCCCAGACGACGTCATCGTCGATGCCGAGGTAGGCGTGGGCCAGGCGGTTTCGAGCCCCTACGATGCTTCGCCACTCGATTTCTGGGTGCGCCTCGCGCACCGTTCCGGGAACATGCATTGCGGCTACGCCGATTAGTTCAATGTTCCGCAGCGTCGCGTCGTAGGTGAGCTGATCAGCAGTGAACGTCGCCTGTTCCATTCCATCCGTGTACGACAAGACCCGTTCGCCGAACTCAATCATGTCCTGAACGTAGAGCCTCCAGGGCCGCGTTCCGTCCCCGTCGTCAGACACCCACCGCCTCCCGCTCCACATAGGGACGAAGCTCCGAACGCAGCGCCTTGTCCGTCACAAGGTCCACCCTTCGACCGAGCAGGTCTTCGATATAGAACTGCACTCCGAAGTACGTCCGGGACGTCGCCGGCCCGCTAAAGCTGACAAGAATGTCCAGATCGCTCTCGTCTGAAGCCTCGTCACGAGCGAACGAACCAAACAACGCCAGCTCAACCACCCCAAACCTCTCGGCCAGCGTCGGCCGGTGCGCACGCAGCGTCTCCAACACTTCCGCTCGCGTCATCGGTTCAAGCACCCCGCGCAGTTCGGGTCGCTCGGTCGGACTAACCCGGGCTGTCACCGAACTGGATCAGCCCGACCCGCATCCTCGTTACGGCCATAAGCCAGCCTAACCCAGAGATCTCGCGAGCCTATGCTCGGTCATCGGTCCCACAACCGGCCGTAGGCCTCCGCCTGAGAATCCACGCTGACCTCGTCCGGCGTACCCTATAAGCCACCGAACCACGCAAACGCCCCGCACCCCGAAGAGCC
>DAOUIX010000156.1:0-4592 GCA_034423235.1 Chloroflexota bacterium
GGCCGTCCGGTCGTCCGCCAGCCACAGCAGCGGCTCGATTCCCACCAGGCCCAGCAGGTAATTCAGCACGCCAAAGTTCACGTCCATCATCACCAGCCAGCCCGCCCCCACGCTGACCGGCGGCAGCACCAGCGGAATGATCAGCGCTGCCGTGAAGAACATCCGCGCCCGCGAGTGCAGCTTGCTCATCAGGAACGCAATGAACAGGCCAACCACGATCTCCGCGGACACGACGACCAGTACCCAGACTGCCGTTCGCACGGTCGACCCGATGATCAGGTTGTCGCTGAACGCCTTCGTGAAATTGGCGAAGCCGATCGGCTCGATCTCCAGCTCGCCGAGCTTGAAGTTCACGCGCGAGAAGGCCATGCGCCAACTCATGATGGCCGGGAAGACCGCCAGCACGGCCAGCAAGACCATTGACGGCGCTATGAAGAAGAACCGGAGGTGCGTCTCCCACCAGGGAGTGTTGGCAATGGCCTGCACGTCGCCGCCGCGCCGTCGGCGCAAAACGCTAAGCACCGCTGCCTCGGCCGAATGCAGGCTGCGTGGTCGTATAAGACGCACAGAGCCTGGCGGAACTCACGTGCGTGAGCTCCGCCAGGCCCGTGCCTGGTCGCGTAACCAGTTCCGCGATCACGTGGAGACCGGGTAGCGCTAGGCCGACGCGATCCCTGTGATCGTGGTGCTCAGGATCCCTATGAGTACGCGCCCTTTTCTTCCAGCGCCACTCGAACCTCTTCGTCCGCCAGCCGTGCGGCGTCGCCCACCGACTCCTGCTCGGCGATCACGGCCGAAACGTGCCGGCCAACGATCTCCTCGACGATGGAGTAGTGCTCCGTCCGCGGGCGCGGCACGGCCACCGAAGCGGCGTTCTTGATGCCTGCCAGGAACGGGAAGTCCGCCAGCAGTCCGGGGTCGTCCATAAGGCTGAACCGAACCGGCGGCCAGTTGTTGGCGTACATGTTCTCCTTCTGGTTCTCCGCCTGGGTGAGCCAGTGGATCGCTTCCGCCGCCGCCTCCTGGTTCTCGCTGCCCTGCGGAACGCCGAACAGCCACACGCCGGTCATGTTGGCGTGGTCTGCGCCCGGCTGGGCCGGCTCCGGCAGCACTTCGATCTTGCCGACCACAGACGACAGGTCCGGCGTGTACATCTTCAGCAACTGGTCGGGCCATACGTCGCCCGACATGGCTGCCAAACCGGTGTACATCAGCTTGCCTAGCTCGTGGTGGCCGATGTTCTCAACGCCCGGGGGCGCCAGGTTCTTCAGCGTCACCACCATGTCCAGCGCGGCCAGGCCCTCTTCGGTGTTCACCTGCGGGTTCAGGTCGCCGTCGATCACGTCGCGCCCGAAGCCGCGCATGATCGGCAGGAAGCTGGTCATCGCCGGGTTCCCCGGCTGTCCGCGGATGGTGTATCCGTAGAGGTCGGGGGCCATGTCGCCCGTGATCTTGCTCGAGTACTCGGCCACGTCGTCCCAGGTCTTCGGCGGCTCAACACCGAGGTCCTCCATGACGTCGGACCGGTACGCAAAGCTCTGGATGTTGCCGATGTTGGGAACCGCGCGCGGGCCGTACTTGCCCGGCGGCCAGTCGCCCAGGTCCACGATCGCCGGAATCATGTCCGGCTCGGGCCATACCCAGCCGAAGCCCTGGTACAGCGGCGTGATGTCCGCCAGGAATTCCGTGAACTGCGGCATCCACGGGTCGTCCATCGAAGCGATGTCGTAGGCCGATCCGCCCTGGCTCAGGTTGATCAGCAGACTCTGGTACGTCGCCGCGTACGGCTGCTCAACGTGGTCCAGCTCAATCTGGGTCTCGGACAGCAGCTTGTCGAAAATGCCGGTCTCCGCGGTGCCAAGCGGCCCCGTGCCTCGCAAACGCACGCGCGGCTTGCCGATCGGCTTCTCGATCGTGACCGTCACGATGCGCTCGACCTGCCGCGTAACGACCTTCTCGACCTCGACCGGGACTTCCTTCTCGACGACCTTCTCAACGACCTTCTCGACCGGTACTTCCTTCACCACGGTCTTCTCGACCGGGACTTCCTTCTCTACGATCCGCTCGACTTCGACGACCTGGGTCTCGCCACAGGCGGCCAGGATCGCCACGCCGGCAGCGCCAAGCGCTGCACCGCCACCGGCACGCAGCAACTGCCGCCGGCTTACTGAACGTGGAAGCATTTGTCCTCCCTCTCCCTCTTTGCCTTTCCAAGGCACACACGGTTAGCGAAAGAAGCGCCCGCGACGCTGCGAGTGCCGCGAGACGCATTTCCAGCTATCCAGCAAGAATAGTCAGGGCCAATGGGAGCGTCAATGGACTACCGCACTGATGTCGCCCGCTGCAAAGAGTGCCCGGCAGCCGGGCCCGATGCCGGTCCTGGATACCGTGGCCGCTATGGCCTCGAGAATTCGTCGCTCGACATTTCGCGAACCTGGTTCGATCCCCGCCGTCGTATCGAGACGACGCGGTCCACATCCACCGACTTGTTGTCCGGCAGCGGCGGCTCGCCGTTGCCCCCGCCAATCTCGGCCACGCTGGCAATCCCCCGCAGCTTCTCGGTCTCCGCAAGCGCCGTGAGATCCCCGCCGAAGTAGTCGAACCACGGCAGGCCGGCGGCCGTGTACTGCCGCGCCGACGGCGGCTCCGTTGGAGGACGTTCCCCGGTCAGCGCCATCCACTGCACCGAGTTTGCGATCGTCACGAAACAGCGGCTGGCGTGTCGTTGATCCCAGGTGTCCAGCCCGTAGTCATCGTCATAGATTTCCTGCCGCATCCGCCCGCCCGGTGCCAGGCCCATTTGGGTGCTTTTGATTGGGCCGTAGGCGACGAATTCGTCCGCCGGGGCACCGGCCGAGTGTTCGGAAATCATCTCCTCGTACCGCTCGGCCTTCATCGGATACGCAATCAGTTGCAGGCCGCCGTGCTCGGCCTCGCCCGTCAGCTGCTCCTCCACCGTGTAGCCCTGCCCCAGCGGCATCGCCACGAACTGGCGAACGATCCCCTTGGCCACGCAATACCCGTCCAGCCACGGCTGCTCCGGCAACACCGCGTAGTCCTGCGGGTCCGTGTTCAGGTGGTTGATCCACCCGTCGCCCGTCAACGCGCAGGTCTTACCCGTCGCGATCTTCACGGCGAACGGATATCCGCGGCAGTCGAAGTTGATCCACATCGCCTCCGCCTGGTGCATCGGCATCAGCACCCCGCCGCGCCGCAGCCAGTCGCTGGGTACCCGCCGTGCGTAGTCGTCCAGGTGCCGCAGCGGAAACCCGCCCATCCCCGGCGGCAGCGGATATTCCAGCCCGTCGTCCGGAATCCGCAATGTCCGCTGAAATTCGATCGCGCAGCGCGCGTCCTTGTGGACCTCCGGAAACCTGAATTCCAGGCGGTCGTGTTCGAGCGTAATCATTCCCTACTGCTCTCCTCGGCATAAAGCCGTTCACATGTGTCGCGTCGGAAATCTCCGATTCGCAGAGCTAGTTGAATCCCGTTGATCTCGTCTCTCACCAGTCCCCGTCACGCACCTCCCGCACAAGGCGCAGGACCGCGTGGTCGGGCGCATCCCGCAGTTCGCGGATCAACTGCGCGAACAGCCGCGGCCGCTTGCGAATGACCTCCTGCAGGTCGCTGGAGACCTTGCCGCCCAGCGCCAGCAGCACGTCCGGGTCCTGGTCCAGTTCCCTGGCCAGCCGAACCGTCGCGGCTTCGGACGGCGGCGCCACCTGCCCGCGCTCGATCTTGCTCAGGTACCCCGGCTCCACCCCAATCCGCCTGGCTACCTGCCGCAGCGAATACCGCCGGTCGCCCTCCTGCAGGCTTCGCCGCGCCGTGTGTACGAAAGTGCCGAACTGCGTCATGTTTCCTAAACACTACACACTAGCGCCGCCCCTGTCAAGTCGACGCGTCCAGGGGCAATGGCTCAGTCTGACTTCTTTCCGGCAGCGGTCGTCAAGAGCGGCCGTGAATGCGCCCCAGCCGTACTCGGCGACACGCAGCCCGGCGCCGGCTGATCGTTCGGCATGATCGACTTCCCGACGTCTACATCGCCTCTCTGACTATCGCCTGCCTCATGACTGCTCGCTCAAGGACTCTGGGATAGGTTTCTGGCTAAGTTGTCAAACTCTTTATAGTAGATGGCAATTCCCTAAACGATGCGATCTGGGCAGTTGCTTCAGAAAAGTCATGAGATGCAGTGAACTCGTTGGCAACCACGATGCAGTCAATCCCCGCTGCCACTGCCGAATTCAACCCTCTCGCCGAGTCTTCAACAACCACCGATTCAGCGGCAGTTGCACCAAAACGCTGGAGTCCTTTCAGATAGGGTTCCGGATGTGGTTTCGCTCGCTCGTAGTCATCCCGGGCCAGATAGAATTCCATATAGTCCAGGATGGATCGCTTTTCGTGAATCAAGGCGAAGTCATCTGGTTTGGACGTAGTGATGATTCCCATCCTGTACGTATCGGCGAGTACCTCTAGCGTTTCCAGGACACCATCGATCTCGATGTCTTCTGTTCTTAGATATTCCTGATAATAAACATTTCGAATCTCACGCTGCCTGCTGATGGTCTGTTCATCCACACCCGCCGCTATGG
>DAOUIX010000157.1:0-10065 GCA_034423235.1 Chloroflexota bacterium
CATCGCCAAGCGCGCGCAAGGCATCGGGGTCTGAGTCCAGGATTCGCCCCACCGCATCGGCGTCCCCCATCGCCGCCGCCACGTCAATCGTCAACTCGGCCCCACCGTCGAGCAGCTCGCGAACCATGTCGAAGTCATTGCGCTTCAATGCCAGGTCGATCGGCCGCTGACCCAACGGGCGGTACCAGGCGTCAGGCCGATTCCCGCCACCGCCAGCCTGAACGGCGTCCGGCGGTGCGCCGAACTCAAGGAGAAGAGTTGCGCATTCAACCTGCCCGGCTTCGACAGCCCGATGCAGCGGGGTGAACCCCTCGTCATCCCCGCGGTCCAGCAGCGAGCGGTTGGCGTTGATCAGGGCTCGCAACCGATCCACAGCCCCAGCCGTGGCAGCGGTGTGCACTTCGTGTGGCTCGCCGCCGAGCCCCAGCGCCACCCGCGCGTTCTCGATGATTCGAGCGACACCCTCGTGGCCGCGGTCGCGTGCGACCGTAGCCAGCGGCTCGTGGGCGTAACGACGGTAGCTCGGGTCTGCGCCCAGTTCCAGCAGCGTCCGCACAACGTCTGCGTGCCCTTCGCGAACCGCGAAGTGCAGCGGCTGCGTATACCAATACTCCGCGCGTAGCAGGTTCGGCTCGCGTCCGGCCAGGGCCCGCACACGGTCGACGTCGCCGTCGAGCGCGGCGCGAAGCATGGACCAGATATCAGCCGGCTCGCAGCCCCAGGATCCCGGATTGTCGATCCAAAGCGAATCGGTCAATGCCGGCTCGATGAGCTTCACAACACGCTCCACGAATGTCTCACGTCGAACCCTGGTTCAAGGAAGCCAACCTAGAACGGCAGAAAAGCCCGCCCCCCGCCGTCAACCGTGATCGCGCTGCCCGTCACATACCGGCACTCGTCACTGGCCAGGTACACGGCAGCCGCCGCCACATCTTCCGGCATGCCGTAGGCGCCTTGCGGGATCACCCGCCCCCGCTTCGCCCGCAACTCAGGGTCGCGTGCCCGCACTTCCGAGCGTTCCACCCGAATCGGTCCCGGTGCGATCAGGTTCACCGCAATGCCGTGCGGCGCCAGGTCCACCGCCATCGCACGCGTCAGCAGCCAAAGCCCGCCCTTGCTGGCCGCATACGGTGAGGCGTTGGCCTCAGACGCAAACGAATCCACCGACCCCGTGTTGACGATCCGGCCTTTGATGCCCGCGTCCACCATGTGGCGTGCCACCGCCTGCGCCACCACGAATGCTCCCGTCAGGTTCGTATCGATGTAGCTCTGCCAGTCCTCCAGCGAGACCTCCAGGAACGCACCGACCTGCCCCGTGCGTGCGGCGTTATTCATCAGGATGTCCAGCGAACCCACGCGCTCCAGCGCTTCTTCCACGATTGCAGAGGCGCCGGCCGGCGTGCCCACGTCGCCTCGGAAGTACGTCACCGTACCCCCGTCAGCGCAGATTCCATCCGCCGTTGCCTTCAGCAGGCCGACGTCGCGCTGCGTCAGAATCACGTGCGCCCCTTCGGCGGCAAACCGACGAGCAATCCCGGCGCCAATCCCACGCCCGCCGCCGGTAATCAGCGCGCGTTTGCCCTCAAGTCGTCCCATCGGCCGCTCCCCGCCAATCTTGCGCGTCCGCGAGTTTGCGCTGCTTTGCCCGCCCGTTCAATCCGACCAGATCGCCAACGCACCTCGCCATTCAGGTATGTCCCATGCCGTAAGGTTGACTCCATGCGACGAACGCTTGCCGCCCTTCTGGTACTAGTCGTGGCTGCCGCCTGCGAGCCGGGTGCGTCACCCTCGACGGTGCCGTCACCAGCACCTCCCACGCCACCGCCTGTAACGGTGGCGTCACCTGCTCAGGCCAGGGCAACTTCCACTCCTGCCATTCAAGAAGCCAGAACGCAACTTCCTGCGACATCTCCAAACCCTGATGCGGCGGCGGCGCAGTCCCCACAGACCAGCCAACCCGCAACGGCCGTGCCGACGGCCGTCACCCCGACGCCCACGGCAACGAGTGAGCCGACACCGACGGCCGGTGTCGAAGTTGCCACGACTCCAGCAGTCACCGAGTCGCCGGTTGCTACGGCGACCCCAGAGCCCACGCCGGAGCCCACGCCAACGCCGGTCCCCACTCCCGAAGTCGTGGCGATGCCCGAACCAGCCCCGCCCAGCGACCTGCGTATTGACGCACAGGTTGTAGCCACCGGGTTTGACCGCCCCATCTTCGTCGGCCACGCTGGCGACGCCAGCGGCAGGCTGTTCGTCGTTGAGAAGGGCGGCCGGATTCTGGTGGTCCAGAACGGCCAGATTCGCAGCAATCCCTTCCTCGATATCACCGATCGCGTTCGATCCGAGGCCTACGAGCAAGGCCTGTTCAGCGTCGCCTTCCATCCTGGCTATCCGACCAATGGCCGCATCTTCGTGGACTACACCGACCACAACGGCGACACCGTCGTCTCCGAATTCACCGCCGATCCCGGGCAAGCCAGGGCCGACCCGCAGTCCGAGCGAGTGCTCCTACAGATTGAGCAGCCCTACCAGAACCACAACGGCGGCATGATCGCCTTCGGCCCCCGGGACGGCTATCTCTACATCTCCGCGGGCGACGGCGGCTCCGGCGGCGATCCGCTGGGCCACGGACAAAACGCAGGCACGTTGCTTGGCTCGCTGCTGAGAATCGACGTCAATACCGACGCCGGCTACGAAGTTCCGGTCGAAAACCCGTTCATCAACCAGCCTGACAAGCGTTCCGAAATATTTGCCTACGGCCTACGCAACGTCTGGCGCTTCTCCTTCGACCGGATCACCGGCGACCTTTGGCTCGCCGACGTTGGCCAGAACGATCTGGAGGAAGTCCACCTGGCCCTGGCGCCGCTACGCGGTGGCCTCAACTTCGGCTGGAACATCATGGAAGGCAGCGCCTGCTACCCGCCAGTCGTGACGGGCTGTGCAACCGAGGGCTTGCAGATTCCAATCGCGGAGTACGGACGCGACAACGGCTGCTCAATCACCGGTGGCTACGTCTACCGCGGGCAGGCTTTTCCAGCGCTTGCCGGCGCCTACATCTTCGGCGACTACTGTAGCGGCCGCGTCTGGACGCTCCACCTCGACGATCAGGGCGCCTGGCAGATGATCCAACGAGCCGACTTCGACTTCCTGATCCCCACGTTTGGCGAGGGCGGTGACGGTGAGTTGTACGTCACCGACGACAACGGCGGCCGCTTGCTCCGCCTGATCGCCGTCAACGAACCGCCATCGGGCTAGGCCATCCATTGTCGGCCAGGGCGGTGGGGTACCGAGGGGTAGGCCTCGTTCTGGCTACCCGCTAGACGTCAAACACCTCGTCCGACACCGTCCCCGGAATCCGCTTTCCGCGGATGTGCGTGTAGCCCCGTACCGTCGGCGAACCTGGGATTTCCCTGTCGTTAATCGAGGTTGACCGCATGTAGTGCGTGGCGAAGCCGCGCCGCCGCGTGTCCGTCTCGTTCGGCCCGCTGGCGTGATAGGTCAGGCTGTGGTGAAAGCTCACGCTGCCAGGCCGCAGTGGCACAGGCACCGTCGGGTAGTCCCCCCCGAACTGCCCTTCGATCGTCGGCCGCGACGTCGGCGAAATGATCGCCCAGCGGTGACTCCCCGGCACCATCCACAGACAGCCGTTCTCGATCGTCACGTTGTCGATCGCCGTCCAGGCCGAGATCAGGTCCATCGGGAAGATGTTCTTGAACGACGCCGAGTCCTGATGCCATTCCTTCGCAGACCCGTGACGCGGCGGCTTCATGAACAGCTGGTCGCCGTAGAGCGTAATGTCGTCCGTGTCCATCAGGTCCGCGATCACGTCCACGATCTTGGGGTTGCGCGCGTGCGCCCGCAGCACTTCGTCCTCCGGAACGATATGTGCCAGTTTGCGCGTCGCCATCACGCGGTCGTCGACCTTGTCCTCGGCCTCTCGGAACGGCTGTTCCAGTTGGACGATGCCCTCGACGATGTGATCCGCCCTGCCGGACGCAATCAGGTCCGCCCGCTTGGCCAGGGCCGCGATCTCGTCGGCGTCCAGCAGGTCTTCGACGACCGTGAACCCGTCGCGCATGAATTGATCAACTTGCGTTTGCGTAAGCGTGCGGAGCGTGCTGACGGCCATGTCAAGCCTCCAAGCCGGCGAAGGACCATACGATTCAGTACCGAAAGAATATACGACGGTACTCGCCGGAGTGCGCAATCCATTCGCCCGATCAGCCGCGTCTCGGCGCGTCGGCGTTCCTTTCCCAGCGCGCCTTCGCCGCCGGCCATTCGTCATCGAGGATCGTCATGTGGACGGCATCCACCCAGCGGTCGTCCACCCGGTGGCTGCGGCGAATCACGCCATCCAGTTGAAAGCCGGTCTTCTCATAGGAGCGAATGGCGCGTCCATTGGCCGGCTCGGGACCGATCGTTACCCGGCTCACGCCCTTCACCTCGAACAGATACTGCAACAGCTTCCGCACAGCCTCGGTTCCCAGCCCCCGGTTCCGGTCTCCGGGCTCTCCGATGAAGATGTCAATCCCCGCCGACCAGCGTTCGTTCAGGTAGGGGTGGTAGTACTGGATCTCACCCACCGCACGGCCCTGCTCCTCGATGACGAAGCGCCAGCACGGCGCGTCCTCGGCCACCAGGTAGATGTCGTGCGCCTGCGCCAGGGACTCGGGCGGCCGGCCATAGAACGCCTGCACCTCCGCATCGGCCAGCCAGCGCATCAGCAGCGGCAGGTCGTCGGGCGTCAGCGGCCGCAGGCGAAGTCGCGGTCCTTGAATCGGCTCGTGATCCGTCGGATCGGGGAGCTCGACCACTCGGGCCATGCGGCGTCCTGGCGCGTGGACTCGGGGCGATTTCGCTCCACCATACGCACCTCGTCGCCACCTGGCCGGGTGACTCCGGGCGCGACCGATCACGCCAATCCCCTGGGGTACAGTCCAAGCCCTGATGCCCCAGCCAAACCCACTGCCCGCCGCCCATGCCTTCTACCAAGCCGACGGTTGGACATTCGACTGACACGGCGACTTCAATCTCCACGGTCCTCGACCAATGTCCACGCCGGCCGTTCGTTACTTCCGTAGTCTGAATGCGGCGCCATGATCCAACTGCCGAACCACATCGCCGTCACATTCACACGACGCGCCTGGGCTATCGTCGCGCTCGCGCTGGTGCTCGTCTTGGCCGCGTGCGGACCATCAGCACACGACGCCCGGTTGTCGACGGCCTGCACGACCGGCGAACAGGTGCTGAACGTGGGCTTCTACGCCTTCTTCGAGCCAGTCAGCCACAGCGCCGATCCCGATCCGAACGCCCCCGGGTTTCAAGAACATCGTGGCTACGAAGCCGATCTGCTGACCGCCCTGGAAGCGATGGACGGCGCTGGCCTCACATTCGCCCGTCACCCCATCCAGCCCTGGGACGATATCTGGCTCAGGCCGGCCGGTGACGATATCGATTTGGTCGGTGGCGGCATTACCATCCTGGACTCGCGAACCCGCGACGCTACCGGCACCCGGGTGGTGCGCTTCACCTCCGGGCACATCACCTTTCGCCAGTCGCTGTTGGTGCGTGCCGGCCAGGCCGACCGATTCTCCAGCTACGACCACCTGACCAGCCGGCATCGAATCGGCGCCCTGGCCGGCACCACGGGAGAAGCGCGCCTCTTGGAGCTGACGGGCCTGGTCGACTCGGCCGGGGTCTTGGCCGTCGGAACTCGGGTGCACACACCGTCGGGGATGGTGGTCGCGGACGGCAGTGCGGCCTACGTCATCACGGCGGCCGGCGTTTCACCAGACCTGGAGGGCCGTCAGCGCCTGGAGCCGCCGGCGCTGGACATGCCGCAGGTCGTCTACCTGGGTGAAGAGAGTGGGGAAACGGAGCTGCTGCAGGCGCTGCGCGACGGTCATATTGACGCCCTGGCGCGTGGCGAGATTGGCAATCGTGACGCCGTCCATGCGTCGGGCGACGCATTCGAAGTCGTGGCGCTCGACACTGCGGTGGAGTACGGCGGCTTCGCGCTCGCCGCGGATGCGGGGGAACTGGCGGCCTGTATAGACGCGAAGATCAATTGGCTGACCGACAACCGGCGTATCGGCTATGCCGAGTGGCGCAACGATCCCAGCGTCTTCCTGCGCCGTGCCGAAACCTGGCGCCAATAGGCCGCTGAGGGACGTCAAGAGCCGTGACGACCAACCCCACCGAGCCCTGGGCAGTTCGGCCTGCCACCCCCGACGATGCCGAGGCCATCGAGAGTGTCCGTATCTCGACCTGGAAAGCCTGCTATAGCGGGATCGTCCCGGACGCGTACCTCGACGCACTCGGCGTCCAATCGTCCAGAGTGACCCGGCTTCGAACAGGCATTCAACGCGCCGACGAAGGCGGGAGCCTCGTAGCTGTCGCCGGCTCCCGGATCATCGGCATGGGCTTCGCCGGACCGCCCGAAGATGATCAGTTACCTGCGCGAACGGGCGAGGTCTTCGCGGTCTACGTGCTCTCCGAATGGCAGGGCCGTGGCGTCGGCCGTGCATTGCTTGAGCGCCTGACCTCCGGTCTGCGCGCCCTCGGCTACCGCAGCGCCATTCTCTGGACCCTGCGAGACCGCCTGCCCACCCGCCGCTTCTACGAAGCCAATGGCTGGGAGTTGGACGGCGCGGAAGACAGCCTCGACCTGCAGGGACCTGTGCACCTGGTTCGCTACGCACGCAACCTGAGCGAATCAGCGTGAACCGCCCGCGGCCCTGGACGGTCCGTCCCGCCACCCTCGACGACGTCGAGGCCTTCGAGGCCGTCCGCATTGCCACCTGGAAAGCCTGCTTCCGCGGCATCGTCTCGGACCAGTTCCTCGACGGTCTCACGCTCCCGACTCACCGCATCCAGCGCTGCCGCAACACCATCCGGGACGTCGAACGCTCGTCGGTGATGGTGGCCTGCGCCGGCGACGACATCGTCGGAATGGGCTTAGCCGAGCCGGCGCGTGATGAGGACTTGGCGGCCGACGTGGGTGAGATCCGCGCGCTCTATGTCCATCCTGACTGGCAAGGTCGCGGCGTGGGACGGGCGCTGCTCGCCTCCCTGACAGCGGCACTCGGCGCCTGTGGCTATCGCGCCGCCGTCCTCTGGGCTATGCGTGATCTGCCGCCGACCCGCCGGTTCTACGAGGCCAACGGCTGGGCCCTTGACGGCGCCGAAGACACCCACGACTGGCACGGGCCGGTCCCCCTCGTGCGCTACGCCCGCGACCTGACCGCCTCCGCGTGAACCGTTCCCGCTGTCCCTGGGCCGGCGACGACCCGCTGATGCAGGCCTACCACGACCACGAGTGGGGCGTCCCCCTCCACGACGACCGCGCCCTCTTCGAACTCCTGACGCTCGAGGGCGCTCAGGCCGGCCTTTCCTGGCGCACCGTCCTGCACCGCCGCCAGGGCTATCGCGAGGTGTTCGACGGCTTCGACCTCGAGCGCGTCGCCGCCTACACCTCCGCCGACATCGAAGCCCGCCGCGCCGACCCCCGCATCATCCGCAACCGCGCCAAGATCCAGTCCACCGTCGGCAACGCTCAGGCGGCCCTGCGCGCCATCGACGAACTCGGCTCGCTCGACACGCTCATCTGGTCCTTCGTCGACGGCCGCCCGCTACGCAACGCCTTCCGAACCATGGATGACATCCCCGCCGAAACCGACACCTCTCGCGCCATGAGCCGCGACCTCAAACGCTGCGGCTTCAAGTTCGTCGGCCCCACCATCTGCTACGCCTTCATGCAGGCCGCCGGCCTCGTCAACGACCACCTTGTCACCTGCTTCCGTTACCGCGAGGTCTGACCAGGCCCCTGTCGAATCACCAGTTGTACGCTCTACTTGGAAGAGCCTTCGAAGCCGCCGCGTCGACGGCGGAGGAACCTCGGCCATGACCACCGAACCACTTTTCAAAGCCGCTCGCCCATACCAGGACGACGTGCTGGCGCTCCCCGTCGAGGACCTGGATCAAGCCTCCCAGTGGTACGCCAACGCCCTCGGCCTGACCGAGCTCGAACGGCGCGATGACCCCGTCCCAACCGTCATCATGCAGCGCGACGGCGTCCAAATCGGCTTCGCCATCAACGGCGGCGACGCCAGCAACGACGGCGCAGCCATCCTCGTCACCGACATCGAGCGCGCCCGCCGCGAGCTCGAAGCCAGCGGCCTCTCGCCCGGCGAATCACGCATCGACGACCACGGCGGCCAAAAGATGAGCGTCTTCTTCCTCGTCGCCCCCGACGGCCTCTGCTTCTACTTCCACCAACCCGTCGACTAGAAGGGCCCAAGTGCCTGAGGTCCTGGCGGAACAGGCCACGTACGACGAAAAACAGCCCCGCGCCGCGCCGCTAAAGCCTCCGATTGCGATGTTATTCACGCCTCCGCCTCGCTCGCCCGCGCCTGCCTTTGCCCAGACCATGCTTGGCCAAAAGCGCGTCGAGTCCGCTCTGCCCCCAGCCCGTCTGCTTGGGGCCCAGGATCGCCCCGAGTGTTCCCCGCGGAATGGGGTCGCGCTTTAGCGGAACCGTGGCGCTGCGGTAAGTAGGGCCGCTGCCCGTGGTGAAGAGGATCCCGTGCGGGCAGGGTCGCTCCCGCCAGCCCTCACGTCGAAACAGCCTGACAAGCAGGCGCGGAGACATCTGCCGGCTTCAGGGCTAGGAGTGTGCGGGCGCTAGAGCGGGCGTAAGCTGATCCTGCGGGGTCCAGGCTTGTAACCCGGCCTGTTCCTTCTCAGTGGGTAATCCAGGCGCGTCGACGTCGCGAAGTCGCCGAAGAACATCGCCTGGCACCGGCAGCGTTTCAATGCCGTACCGGCCAAAGACTCCCTCGCGCTCCCCATCGGCCTCCAGCGCGTTCAATTCATGCAGCACAAGCTCGCCCAACTCGTCTACTACGGTCTCAAGCTCCGGGTCGTAGGTGGAGGTTCCAAGCTCCTCGCAGACGCCCACCCATACCCCGTCGTCGAGCTCGTACCGCATCGTGAGGCCAACCATCGTTGGCTGGGCTAGCCGCAGATTCAGAAAGAACGTCACCACCGAGCGAGGCTGGTCGTTTGGAGCCTGCCTGTCCATGAGTTTTGACCTCAGACCCGCAGTCCGCCCCGTGCGGCTCGTGAATCCGGGCGAACCTGCCCGGTCCGATTCCTATCTCTCGGAGATAAATCCCCCACGCTCAAAGCCCGCGGGAAACTACTGCTCCTACACTCACCATACCGCGCGGTGCGGCACCGACGACCCCACCGCCAGCGCTCCAGAGTCGTCTATCGCTGACGCCGCGATGCGTAATTTGCCTTCACCGCCCGACAACTTCCTCTTCCCTCAGCTTCGCCACAAACGACTCCTCATTAACCTCCACCGCCCCCGCCGGTATCGGCTGATCCGCCGCCACCGCTTCACGCACGGTCACCCCGTACGAGAGCCCCAGCGGCAAGACCCCGTCGGCCGCTAGCACCTCGGCCCGATCGATCAGCCCGTACACCAGCCGCCCGCCCGACCCGTCCAGCCGGTCCCCCGGCCGCAGGTCGCGCTTCGCAAATGCCAGCACCTCCGAAGTCGGCGTTTCGTATGGGCGTCCGGAGGACGCCCCCAGCAGCGCCGCCTGCGCAATGCTCAGCGGCGTCTCGATCCCGCACAGGTGGTATTCCCGAAACAGCGCCATCCGTCGGCCATCGCTCGAGACCCGCGTCCCGTGAATCCGCATGTCTTCGCGGATGTGCCCGTCCGCCGAAGTCACCACCGCCCACACCCCGTCCGCAATGTTCTCGGCGAGCTCCGACTCCCCGTCCGCTCCCACCCCGTTCGCCAGGTCCACCACGCCAGTGCTCTCCAACAGCCCGCCGGCCTCTACGTCGGCAAACAGGTCAGGCAAGCCATTCAGTCCAACCGACGGCTCGTGCATTCCCCGACGGTCCGGCGGCAGCCCCGTCATGTTCGACACCGCGCACATCTCGATCTGCGCCTTCGACCCGTCGCGGAACGAGTTGTACATCTGCGCGTTCAGCCGCAGTCGCGCCGACGCCTCCGCGTCGTATCCCAACCGCGCCAGCGCCCGCTCC
>DAOUIX010000158.1:0-11249 GCA_034423235.1 Chloroflexota bacterium
CAGCATGACCGACTTCACGCTGATTCAGCCCGGTGCGCTGCACCGAGCCAACGGCGGCTATCTGGTGCTGGACGCGAACGACCTGCTGCAGTCGGGCACCTCCTACGCGGCCCTAAAGCGAGCGCTCCGCAACGAGCGGGTTCGCATTGAGAGCGTGGCCGAAGAGTTGGGAATGCCCCTCACCACGCGGCTGGAGCCGGAGCCGATTCCATTGGACCTGAAGGTTGCGCTGGTCGGCCCGCCAGACGTCTACGCGCTGCTCTACGAACTCGACCCCGACTTCGGCCAGCTGTTCAAGGTCTTGGCGGAGTTCGAGACGGAAATCGAACTCAACGCCGAAAACACCACGCGCTACGCCCAGTTCATTGCCGCCCGTTGCGCCGACGAACATCTGCGGCCCTTCGACCGCTCGGCCGTGGCGCGGATTGTGGAAGAGGGCGTGCGGCTGGCCGGCGACCGCACCAAGCTCTCCACCCGCTTCGGCGACATTAGCGACATCGTGCGTGAAGCGGAGTACTGGGCCCGACGGCGAGGCGGAGACTTGGTAACCGAAGAAGACGTCTGGGCCTCCATTGACGAACGCATACGCCGTTCGAACCGCCTGGAAACGCAGATACGCGACCGCATGGCCGACGGCACAGTCATGATCGATGCCGATGGTTCAGCGGTGGGCCAAGTCAATGGCCTGACCATCGTCGGCGTCGGCGGTCACGAGTTCGGACAGCCCAATCGAATCACGGCTCGCGTCTTCGCGGGACGCGACGGGGTGATCAGCATCGACCGTGAGGCGAAGCTGTCAGGGCCCATTCACGACAAGGGCGCCATGATCCTGGCCGGATTCCTGAACGGCATATTTGGCCTCAGTGGCCCGCTGACCATGAGTGCCAGCATCGCGTTCGAGCAGTCCTACTGGGGCGTGGAAGGCGACAGCGCCTCGCTAGCCGAATTGCTGGTCCTGCTGTCAGCCCTGTCCGACTATTCGCTCGACCAGGGCACGGCCGTTACCGGGTCCGTCAATCAGCACGGCGACGTGCAGGCTGTGGGCGGTGTGACGCAAAAGATCGAGGGCTTCTATGATCTCTGCCTGCGCCAGGGCCTCACAGGACAGCAAGCCGTACTGATTCCGGCCAGTAATGCCCGAAATCTGACGCTGCGCTGGGACGTGGCCGGCGCGGTAGACGACGGAAAGTTCCACATCTACGCCGCCGCGCATGTCGCCGAGGCCATTGAGCTGCTGACCGGCCGCTCCGCCGGCGCCCCGGATGGGTTGGGCCGCTTTCCTTCCAACTCGGTGCTCGGTGCGGCGCAGGCGCGGCTCGACCAGTTCGCCCGCCGCTGGCACGACGGGCCTCCGCACTAGCCGACTTCAGACCGGAGTCCAGCCGCGTTCACGATGCCTACCCCTGGGCGGGTGGCGGACGGTTTCGGAGTCGCACGAGTGGCCTCAACGCCACGACCAGGGCAACCGGCGTGCGTATGACCCACAACACGGGTCGCGAAATCGGCAGCACGAACTCCACCAGGTAGATCGGGACCAGCCAGGCAACGACCCTCGGCCGCGCGGCGAGGATTAGGCCGGTGGTCACCGGCAGGACGTAATACCGACCATGCCCGAGCATCAGGGCGAAGGCATAGGCCAGTGCTGTCCGAAACATGCCCCAGCGCGGATCGCGGCTCAGCCAGCCAACCAGCGGCGCAGTCGCCACGACCGCGAGCATCGGCCAGTCCTGCGGCCCCCGGAGCGCATCAGGCATTTCGAGGCCGAACGCGCGTGTGAAGCCCCAGAAGACCGGCAGACCATCCCCCCGGTCCTGCAAGTGGCCGACAACCGCCCAATGCACGGCAGCCGCATCCCGGATCAGGAACGGACCCACAACCAGAACTCCGATCGCCGCCGCGCCGGCCGCAAAGGCGGCGATCGGCCGAAGTCCGTGGCGGGCGTAGTAGCCGGCAAGGACCAGTCCAGGCAGGACGAATTCGGATCGAGTGACCACACTTAGCCCGATCAATGCACCGGCCTGCCAGGCAATCCCAAGTCGCAGAACCGCAGCCACTAGAAAGAACGCCGCCACGGCGGACGCATGGCCGTTGAGCGCTCCCGCCTCGAAAACCCACGGCGTGAACAGCCAGAGCACCCCTATGCCAAGTGACATCGGCCGCGAGAGTCCGTGCCTGCGGGCCAGGACGATAAAGAGCCAGGCCGCGGCCACCTCGAAGATATGCACGATGACCTTGACCGCCAGGATTCGATCCCAGCCCAGCCCGTCGAAGATGCGCTGCAACGGGGCCAGCAGCATCGGGAAGAGCGGCAGGTGGGCGTAAGTGAACGATTGGTCGGACACGCTGGCGTAGTAGTTGAAGTGCTCTGGCGTATAAAGGACCTCCGCGAAGGCGAAGAAGTGCTGCAGATCGCCGTACAGGAACGTCTTGCCCTCGAGCGAACGCAGCGTCAGCGCCACGGCGAGGACTGCCGCCCCTAGCGAAGCTAGAACCGGTAACCGATCGAAGCGCGCGGCGACGGCGTCGATACGCGTCACCACGTACGTGGTTCTCGTTTGGGCGTAATGTTCGACACCTTACGGCCCCGCGGGCGCGGCTATACTCCAATACTCCCCGCGGGCGGCTGCCGGGCGACCGGTGTCAGCCCGAACGGACCGGCCGGAAATTGAGGTGTGGCGATGGCCTCCATGGACTCCGATCTGCGGCGCCAGGCGCATATGCGTCGCAGCCCGCTTACCTTCGTGCGCGAGCACTGGCGCGCAATTCTTATCTACCTTGGCCTCACAAGCCTGCTGGTCTACGGCCTGACGAATGCGTCGGAACTCACGCTGGGAATCCTAGCCTTTGTGGCGCAATTGCTATTCGCCATGCTGTTCATGGTCGTGCAGTTCGGTGCGCTCTTCTACCTGCTGGGCCGGGGCCGAGTCTATTGGGTCCAGCCGGGCGAGACCGGCGTGTACTTTACCGACTATCGAGGCAACGACCAGGTGTTGGAAGTGGCACGGCGCGTGGTGCGCTTGCTGCAAGGCGCCAAGGCCTTCAAGCGTATGGGCGGCGAGATTACGCGCGGCGTGCTGCTGGAAGGCCCACCGGGGACCGGCAAGAGCTACCTGGCGCAGGTGATCGCCAACGAAGCCAGTATCCCCTTCGCCTACGCCTCGGCGCCGGGATTCCAGAACATGTTCCTGGGCATCGGCAACTTGCGGGTGCGGATGCTCTACGGCAAGGCGCGCAAGCTGGCGCGCAAGCACGGTGCCGCCATCATCTTCATCGACGAGATCGATGCCATCGGCATGGCCCGCTCCGGGCAGACGGGCGGTGGCATGTTCGCGGGCGGCATGTTCGGCGGAGGCGCCGGTTTCGGCCTGCTGAACGAGTTGCTGCTGCAGATGGACCCGCCGAATTTCGACAATGGCTGGTTCTCACGGCTGCTGCGAACAATCGGCCTTCGGAAAACCAGGGCCATGCCGCCGATCGTCCTGACGATGGGCGCCACCAACCTGGCGTCGGCGCTTGATCACGCGCTCCTGCGCCCCGGTCGGTTCGACCGCAAGATCCACGTTGACTTGCCGGACCTGGACGGTCGCAAAGACATCATCGAGTACTACCTGGCCAAGGTGCGGCACGAAGACATGCCGGTCGACCGCATGGCCAACGACACCATCCTGTACACGCCGGTGGCCATTAAGTTCGTGATCAACGAGGCCGTAATCCACGCGCACTTCGACGGTCGCGACGCCATTAGCTACGACGACTTCACGCGAGCGCGCGAGAACCATGAGTGGGGCCTGCGCGAACCGATTCGCGGTCTCACCGAAGAGGACCGGCGGCGAATCGCCTATCACGAGGCCGGTCACGCCATCGCCCAGGTGAAGCTCAAGGAGTGGGAACGGCTGACCAAGGTGACCATCATCCGCCACGGCGACGCGCTGGGTTTGGCCGCCTGGAAACCTGTGGAGGAAAAGCGCGTCCTGATCCGTGAGGAGCTATTGGCAAGCATTCAGGTCAGCCTGGCTAGCCGTGCCGCGGAGGAACTCTTCCTTGGGTCGCAGACGCTTGGCGTCACCTCCGACTTCGCCGGTGCCACGCACCTGGCGTTCCAGATGCTGAGCTTCTGGGGCATGGACGGCAGCTTCTATTCGTCGTTGCCGTTCGGGCCGGCGGTGGACGCCACCGATCCACGCATGAAGCGCAAGATCGACCAGGTCCTGGAGCAGGAATACCGCAAGGTCAAGGGGCTGCTGTCCGAGTACTCGGGCGCCGTGCACGAGCTGGCCCAGGAACTGATCGCCAACGACGAGGTGGACGGTCAGGACGTCGAGGACATGGTGCAGCGCTGGGACGAGCAGATCGCCGAGGGCAACCGGCTCAAGGCCCTGCCCGAAGGTGGCGTGTTGGTCGGTGCCGACGCCGAACCGCAGCCCTACAGCTACGGCGGCAACGGCTCGAACGGACGCAACGGTCACTCCGACGAAGCACCCGAGCGTTCCCGGCGAGGTACGCGACTTCGCGACCGATACGGGACTCGCGGCGCGCGGGACACCTAGCGCTCGGAATCAATAGAACGAGACGCCCGGCGTGAGCCGGGCGTCTCGTTCTATTTGGCCAGCGCCTCAGACTTCGATCAGCGCCAGGCGGTCAGCCAGGAAGTCCAGGCGCTCGAAGGCGCCCCGGCGGAGTCGCTCATAGGTCTGTAGGGCGCGGTCTGGCTGCCCGGCGCGAATCGCGTCGCGGATAACCTCAGCGTCGCCGACAAATCGGTCAAAGTGTTCGAGGAACGTCCCGTGAAAGAGCGTGCCTAGCGCGGGGGCTTCCAACGCGGCCGCTCGTGCCTGGGCGTCGCTCATCACGTCGTGAAACTCGATTGCCCGATGCTCGGCGCCGGCAATACCCTCCAGCGTGGCCCACGCGTCGGCTTTCGGACCAAAAAAGGCATCAAACGCGTCGCGCTCGTCGGATAGGATGGCTGCGACGGTTTCCTTATACACCCGGCGCTCCGCATCGGATGTATCCGTTGGTAAACCTCCGGGCACCTGCTCCGCCTCACCACAGGCGGCCAGGAGAGCGGCGGCCAGCATGACCCCAAGTGTTCGCCGCCCAATCAAGCGCCGGTTCGCAGAAAATCCTGGCTCCCAGCTAGACGAATAAATCCTCCGGCTCCCAGGCGGGCGAGAGCCGCGGTGAGTCGACCTGGGCAACTAGAGCACAGCCTTGGGCTCGGCGGCCGCTTCATCCCGCTCGCGTGCGTTGTCGTCTTCGATCTTTAGGCCGAACTGACGCATCCGGGCATGCGTAAGGATGATGAGTTGGCAGCGGTCGGCGCCGTCGCTCATGCGCGTGGTGTACGTCGCCTTCATGTCGAACTGCTTGAAGAACTCGTCGTCGTAGACGTTGCTGACACTGCAGACCGGATGGTCTTTCCCCGGGGTCAGACCGTACGGGCAGGTTCCAAACTCGATGACCGCCGAGGACTCCGCACGCTGATCCACCTCGACGGCGTCGTGCGGAACCAGATGACGTCGGCGAGCCGCCCAGGCCTGGGCGATATCAAGGGGCTCGGGATCTTCAAGATCGCCCAGGCTCTCGGCGTCGGCGCGGGCCTGGCTGCGAAGGGTGGTTTCGGCCTGCTCGGCAAAGTCGGGGTCGGCCTCGATGGCCTGCATGACCATCAGCCGCATGAAGCCGCCCATCTGGTTCTGTAGCCCAGGGGTGGGCGGGCCAAAGGCCGCCGCAGGCGCCTCGGGCTCGTCGGGTGTATTGGTCGCGGCCGCGGCGGTCTGCGCCGGCGCGGGAGCAGGCGCGGCCACCGACGGCGGTTCGGTCGCTTGCGGTGGCGGTGCCCCATCAGTCGGCCCGTTCACGTCCGGGGCGTAGGCGGACAGTCGCTGACCAGCCGGCTGCGGGGTCACCGGTTCGGCGACGGGCGCAAGCTCTGGCGCGGATTCGACAGCAGCGGGCGGCGGCGCCTCGGCGGCCTGGCCATTGGTCGAGGGGGCAAAGGTGTCTTGAATGGCCAGTGCCATGGCATCGGCAGGCGGCAGAGGTTCGGAGAGCGGCGCTGGCGTCGTCGACGAATCCGACGCTGGGGCCGGGAGCGCGGACGGCGCTGACCTCGTCGGGGCACTGGCGTCGGAAGCCGGCCGTGCCGGTGCCGACGTCGTTCCGGCCGACGGTCCGGAAGCTCCGGCCGATGCCTCCGTTCCCGCCTGCGCGGCGCCGACCGCGCCACGCAGGTCTTCGGCAATGCCCTGACCGGCCACGTTCACGTCGTCCGCCGCGCCCTGAAGCGTGTCCGAGAGCTCGGCGCGAATGTCGGCGAGTTCCTGCCGCGTGTTCTCGGCTTCCTGGCGCAGGACGTCCATTTCCTCGTAGAGGATCGAAAATTCTTCGGCGAATTCCTTGCGAAATTCGCGTGTCATCTGGCGCAACTGACGCACCCAGCGGCCCAGCGTGCGCATGGCAAGCGGCAGCCGCTCCGGGCCCAAAACGATGAGCGCCAGAATCAGAACGGCGAAAAACTCGGCGACGCCTATACCGAACATGAAGGATCAGGGTGGCCGATGGCGGCCAATGGTCAGGAGCCTAGGTGCTCAATCGTAGGTAGGCCGGGACGCGGCGACAAGGGTTTGGCTCAGGAAGCCCGGGCCTTGAGAGCCGCGCGCACGGCCTCGCCGAACTCGCCAGTGGAGGCCGTGCCGCCCAGATCAACGGTTAGCACGCCGGAACTTGTCACGTCTGCCAGGGCGTCCAACAGCAGGCTGGCGGCCTCCAGATTCCCGAACTCCTCCACCATCATGGCCGCCGACCAGATGGATGCGAGCGGGTTCGCGATCTCCTGGCCGGCAATATCGGGCGCGGAGCCGTGAACCGGCTCGAACATCGGCGGGTAGCCCGTGCCCGGGCTGAGATTGGCGCTGGGCGGAACGCCCAGGCTGCCCATCAGCGCGCCGCCGATGTCGGACAGGATGTCGCCAAAGAGGTTGGAGGCAACCAGCACGTCCAGGGTTTGAGGATTCCCCACCATCCGAGCGGCGCAGGCGTCGACCAGATTGCGGTCGGTGGTGATGGCCGGGTATTCGCCTGCCACCTCGTCGAAAACCTCGTCCCAGAAGACCGGCGCGAATTGCAGGGCGTTGGACTTGGTGACGTTAGTGAGGTGGCGGCGGCCAAGTCGCTCGGTGAGTTCAAATGCATGTCGGATCACGCGCTCGACGCCAACGCGGGTGAAGACGGTGGTCTGGAGCGCAACTTCGTAGGGCGTGTCCTTGTGAACGCGTCCGCCGGTGCCGGCATATTCGCCCTCGGAGTTTTCGCGGACGCAGATAAAGTCAATGCCTTCCAGCCGGTCCGCCGCCAGCGGGCTGGGGATCCCCGGCCAGATGCGAACCGGACGAATGTTGGCGTACTGCTGGAAGCTCTGACGGATCAGGAGAATCATCTCTCGTTGCGAGATGGGGTCCGGAACGCTGGGAAAGCCGCAGGCCCCGAAATAGATGGCGTCGAACTGCTCCAGCGTCCGTAGGGCGTCGGAGGGCATCATCTCGCCGTGATTGAGGTAGTACTGGCAGCCCCACGGAAAGTCCTCGAACTCCAGGACGAGGTCGCCGGTAACCTCGGACAGCGTCTCAAGGGTGAGGCGGCCTTCGCGAATGACCTCAAGTCCGATCCCGTCGCCGGGAATGACGGCAATGGCGTGCGTGGACATGGCAACGGTTCCGGTGGCGAGCGCGCAGAGTATACGGGCGACGGCACACCAGCCCGAGGCAGCGATGTGGCACCTTGCGTAGATCACCGACCGGACTGCGGCAACCTGTGAGCACGGAAGCGACCTTTGAGGACCTGGTGGACGCGCTGGGGCGTCCCGGGTGCGCGATCTGCAGGCTCGCCACACGCCGCGCCGACCGGTTTCTGGGCTCGTACATCTACGAGCACGTCAACGACGTGGACCTGCGCGCCAACATCCGGGAGGCGCGCGGGTTCTGCGAGGTGCATGCCGGGCACTTCCTGGAAAAGCTGGACGCGCTGGCCGTGGCCATCACGTACCGGGACATCCTGAATACGTTGGTCAAAGAGCTCGACGGCACGGCGGACGCTGGTCCAGACGGGTCAACGGGCATGCGTGCGCGACTGCGAGGACTGGCGAGAGGTGGATCGCGGAGCCCGCGGACGCCAGCGAAGTGTCCGGTGTGCGAGGCGGAGGAAGCCGCGGCGGGTCGGGCGCTGGATGTGCTGACGCAGCAGGCCGAGCAGCGAAACCTGGACGCTGCGCTGCGGGAGGGCGATCCGTTCTGTCTGCCGCATGCGCGGGCGGCGCTGCGGCGGCGTCCGGCGTTCGTGGCGCTGCGGGAGCGACAGCGCCGCGGGTGGTCGGTGTTGCGGGACCGGCTGCTGGAGTTTATTCGGAAGTCGGACCACAACTACCGCTGGGAGACGCTGACGGACGAGGAGCGGGCGGCGATTGTTGGCGGGGTGCGGGCGGTTACCGGGGTGCGGGCGCGGCCTCGGGACGACGCGAAGGCTGAGACGCGGAAACTGCGCCGTGGCGGAACGAATGCGGTGCGTTCCGCCCGTCACTCGCCAAGGCAGCGCTTGTCGAGTTAGCCGCGGTCCGCCTCTCGAACGAAACGCAGGATCCGCTCAGCCATCTCGTCGGGCGCCTGCAACTGCACGAAGTGGCCGGCGCCGGGCGTCAGATGAAGCTCGGAGTTCGGGAGCAACCGGTGGAACTGGCGGGCGACCGCGGGCTTGAGATAGGGATCGCGCGCGCCCCACAGGATGAGTGTCGGAGTGTTCAAGGCCGTTAGCGTTTCCAGGCTGCGCTGATTAGCGTCGATTTGGCCGACGATCTCGTTGTTGATGGTGTGGAAGGCGCGACGGGCCGTTGGCGAGTGGCGGAAGACGCCGTGAAAGATGCGTAGCAGACGATCAAAGTCGGCCGTCCAACCGGGCCAGACCTGGCCGACTTGCCAGCGATAGACGTGCCACGACAGGCCGGTACGGCCGACATCGAGAAAGCGCCGGACCAGCCGCCCAGCGTAGGGCAGGTGGAACAGCTTGAGGGCGAGCGGCATGCGCGCGGAGTTCCAGCCGTAGTAAGTGTTCAGCAGCACCAGGGCGTGCGCCCGGTCAGGATTCGCGGCGGTCCAGCGGATGGCCGCGGGGCCGGACATGTCGTGGGCAACCAGGACGACGCGTTCCAATTCGAGGGCATCGAGGATCTGCGCGAGCGTCCGGTCCAACATGTCGAAACCGAGCGAAAGCCCTTCGTGCGGCTGCGAGGATCCCCAGCCGAGGAAGTCTGGCGCGACGGTGCGGCGGACGGCGGCCAGCCTGGGTTGCAGGCAGCCGTAGATGCGGGAGTCATCCGGCAGGCCGTGCAGCAGGACGATGGTTGGCTGGCCTTCGCCCGATTCGCGCACAAAACAGTCGCCCGCCGGAACCTGGACGTGCCGACCCGGCGGCGGCGCCCAGTCGGCGACCGGGTCAGCGGCCATTGGCGGCTCGCAGCAGGCGTAGGCCACGCAGCCACTCGGCGGCGCCCCAGGCCTGGGCCGGCGCGCCATCGGGGTCGAACGGGGACTCGGGCTGGAAGAGTTCGCTGACGGCGCCCACCACGCCGTCCTGCAGATGCGCCAGCATGGCCTCGCGTACCCCGCGCAACTCATCGGCTGGAGCGCCAGCCTTGAGGCTGGCCTCGATGTACATGCCGAGCAGCCAACTCCAGGCGGGACCCTGGTGGTAGGCCCCGTCGCGCTCGCGCGGTCCGCCGCGGTAGTGGGGGCAGTAGGCCGGGTCGCCGGGCGCCAGCGAACGTAGCCCGACGGGCGTCAACAGGGAGTTGCGGGTCTGCGCCAGGACGGATGCCCGTTGCTGCGGAGAGAGCAGGTCCCCGGCGACCGCGAGGGCGATGACCTGGTTGGGACGAATGGCGGGGTCGGAGCCGTCGGGGCCGTCGACGACGTCGAAGAGGCCGCCGGTCTCGGGATTCCAGAAGCGTGTCGCGAATGAGTCCTCAACCAGGGACAGCACATCGGTGTCTAAGGCGTCGCGCCAGCCGATTCGAGCGAAGGCCTCTTCCGCGAATTTGAGGGCGGCGTACCAGAGGGCGTTGATTTCCACGGGTTTGCCGCGACGCGGGGTGACGACCCAGTCCTCAAACTTGGCGTCCATCCAGGTCAGTTGGAGCCCGTCGGCACCGCCCGTCAGCAGGCCGTCGGCCGGATCCATGCGGATGCCGTGGCGAGTGCCCTGGATGTGCCACTGGATGATCTCGAGCAGCGCGGCGCCGAGGACATCCAGGACTTCGGTATCGTCCGTGGCGCGCACGTAGGCGGCCAGCGCGTAGGTGAACCAGAGGGCAGCATCAAAGGCGTGGTACTCGGGCTCGTCGCCGGCGTCAGGCCAGCGGTTGGGGACCATGCCCTGGTCGATGGCCTGGGCGTAGTTGAGCAGGATCGTCTTGGCGATCGAGGCCCGGCCGGTGTCCAGGCAGAGGCCGGGCAGCGAGATCAGGGTGTCGCGGCCCCAGTCGCCGAACCAGGGATAGCCGGCGATGACGGTGTTGGGCTCGGGGGTGAAGCCGGGAAGGGCCGGCCCTCGATGCACCAGGGTCTGGTCCGCGGCCAGCCGCAAGCGCTGCTCCAGCGGATCGGCGGCGGAGGCGGTCAACGTGGATGTGCGGGCGTCGAACCTGGCAAGGGAGGCATCGACGTCGGAGGCGCCCTGGAGGTCGTCGGTTACGAGTTGCAGGGTCACAGCGCGTCCGGGGGCCACCTCGGCGACGAAATCGCCGGGAGCGAAGGCATCCTCGGTCGCGTCGAAGCCGCGGGCCGATTCCACGCGACGATGGAAGCTCCAGTACCAGTCGGGACGCAGCTCAAACCGCCAGCCGCTGCCGCCAAGATGGACGCAGGGGGCATCGCCCGGCCCCCGTACCGACACCGTACCCGGCCCGGTCTGCAGCGATTCAAAGGCGGGGTCGGCGCCGCGGCGCAGGGCGTGGAACCAGCGCAGCGTGACGAAGGGCCTGACGCGAACGGTCAGGTCCTGGCGGGCCAGGTTGGTGTAGCGCACGAAGGTGCGGCTGCGTCCGCGTTCCATCCAGATGGTCTTCTCAAGCGGCCCGTGGTCGGTGTCGAAGCACCAGACGGGGCGCTGGCCGTGCAGGGCGAAGCCGCTGATGCGGGCATGGCCCCGGGGGTGGAGGATGCCGCCTTCGTACTCCTGAGTGCTGAGCGGGGTGTCGGGGG